>NZ_CP136651.1:2129750-2434000 GCF_036784765.1 Novosphingobium sp. ZN18A2
TGACGTGGCTGAACGAATACCAGTCCGCAATGTGCTGGCTGTTGCCGGACGATTGCACCACACCGTGCCACAGCTTCACATAGCCGCAAGTGCAGATCGGCGGACGGCCCATCGCCAGTTCCATGGCCACCAGCGCCAGCAATACGCCAACCGCCGCGATCAGGCCGCGCGTGTCGGGCAGCAGGCTTTGGGCCACGGCGCGGCTCGTCGAGTTGTCCATCGTCGCACGATGCCCGATCGGGACAGTCGCGCCAAGCCGGTTGCCACATCGGACGCATCGTCCTAACGCCGAAGAGATGAGTGCCCGCAATTGCGACATTGCGATCCTCGGAGGAGGTCTTGCCGGGGGGCTTATTGCCCTTGCGCTTGCACGGCACCGGCCGGAGGTCCGCATCCTGCTGATAGAGCAGGAGGAAAGGCTTGGCGGCAACCACGTCTGGTCTTTTTTCGGCACCGATGTCGGCACAGAGGGAAGAGAGCTTCTGGCCGCGTCGGTGGCGGGTGCGTGGCCGGGCTATAGCGTGCGCTTCCCGGCCTATGAGCGCCAGCTTTCCACCAGCTATTACGCGATGCCTTCTGCGCGTTTCGACGCCGCGCTGCGCCGCGCCCTGCCCGCCGACGCCATCCTGACCGGCGCGCGCATCGTCACCTGCGGGCGCAATTCGGTTACGCTGGCGGACAACTCCGTGATCGAGGCCGGCGGCGTGATCGACGCGCGCGGTATCCGCAACATGGGCCACCTGACCGGCGGCTGGCAGAAGTTCCTTGGCCGCCGCCTGAAGCTTTCGGTGCCGCACGGACTGGACAGGCCTGTGGTGATGGATGCCGATGTCGCCCAGCTTGACGGATTCCGCTTTGTCTATTGCCTGCCGTTTTCCGCGGACGAGGTGTTCGTGGAAGACACCTATTATTCCGACAGCGCGACGCTTGGGACGGCGATCCTGGCCGACCGGATAGACGAATATGCCCGCAAGCGCGGCTGGCAGGTGGCCGAGGTGCTGACAGAGGAACAGGGCGTGCTGCCGGTTGTCTCGGGCGGGGATTTCGATGCTTTCTGGCGGTCGTCCGGGCATGACGCCGCCCGCGCCGGAACGCGCGCGGGGCTGTTCCAGCCTCTTACCAGCTATTCCCTGCCTGACGCGGTGCGCTTTGCGCTGGCCGTGGCGCGCCAGCCCGACCTCGATGGCGACAGCCTTGCCGCTTTCAGCGAGGCCTATGCCCGCCGCCACTGGGAACGCGGCGCGTTCTACCGCAAGCTTTCCGCCATGCTGTTCGGTGCCGCGCTTCCGCCGGACCGCTATCGCGTGCTTGAACGCTTCTACCGGCTCGACCAGCGACTGATCGAGCGTTTCTATTCCGGGCGATCGACAGGTATGGACAAGTTGCGCATCCTGGCGGGCAAGCCGCCCGTTCCCCTGTTCAAGGCGGTGGGCGTCCTTTCCGGCATGGGCGAAAAACCCCAGGCGCTCCACTTCGCAGGGACGCGCCGATGACGCGCGCGTGCATTATCGGATCGGGGTTCGGCGGGCTGGCATTGGCCATCCGGCTGCAATCCGCGGGTATCGAGACAACCGTGATCGAAGCGCGCGACAAGCCGGGCGGCCGGGCCTATTTCTGGCAACGCGACGGTTTCACCTTCGATGCCGGGCCTACGGTCGTGACCGATCCACCCTGCCTTGAAGAGCTTTGGAAGCTTTCCGGCCACGAAATGTCGGAAGACGTCGAACTGATGCCGGTGATGCCGTTCTACCGGCTCAACTGGCCCGACGGCACGAACTTCGACTATTCGAACGACGAAACGGCGCTGCGCAACGAGATCGCGCGCCTCGATCCGTCCGATATCGCCGGATACGAGGAATTCCTGCGCTATTCCGCGCACGTGTTCGAAGAAGGCTATGTGAAGCTGGGCGCCGTGCCTTTCCTCGACTTCGCGAGCATGATCAAGGCCGCCCCTGCGCTGGCCAGGCACCAGGCCTGGCGCAGCGTCTATTCAATGGTTTCGAAGTTCATCCACAGCGAGAAACTGCGCGAAGCCTTCAGCTTCCATACGCTGCTGGTGGGCGGCAACCCGATGACCACCAGCGCAATCTATGCCCTGATCCACAAGCTGGAAAAGGATGGCGGTGTGTGGTGGGCCAAAGGCGGCACCAACCGCCTGATCGCGGGAATGGTGCGGCATTTCGAGCGGCTGGGCGGCACGGTGCGGCTGGGCGATCCGGCTATACAGGTCCACACCCTTGGCAACCGCGCGACGGCGGTCGAAACGGCAAGCGGATGGAAGCAAAACTTCGACGCGGTCGCGTCCAACGCAGACCTTGTCCATTCCTATCGCGACCTGCTGGGAGACAGCGCGCGCGGGCGGCGGCAGGGCAAGGCGCTGGCGAAAAAGCGCTGGTCCCCCAGCCTGTTCGTGGTCCATTTCGGCGTGGAGGGAACGTGGCCCGGCATTCCGCACCACATGATCCTGTTCGGCCCGCGCTATAAGGGTCTGCTGGAAGACATCTACGATCACGGCGTTCTGCCGCGGGATTTCTCCATCTACCTGCACCATCCGACCGTTACCGATCCTTCGGTCGCGCCGGACGGGATGAGCACGTTCTATGCGCTTGTTCCCGTTGCCCACATGGGCAAGCTGCCGGTGGACTGGGACGAAGTGGGGCCGGTGCTGGAAAAGCGCATTCTGGACGAAGTGGGCCGGCGGCTGATCCCGGACATCCATTCGCGCATCGTGACCAAGTTCCACTATGCGCCCAGCGACTTCGCGGCGGACCTTCATGCCCACCACGGCAGCGCGTTCAGCCTGGAACCGCTGTTGACGCAAAGCGCATACTTTCGCGCGCACAACCGCGACGACGATATCGACAACTTCTATCTCGTGGGCGCGGGCACGCATCCCGGCGCGGGGATTCCCGGCGTCGTGGGCAGTGCCAAGGCGACCGCGGGGCTTATGCTGGAGGATCTTTCGTGAAACGCATCGCCGTTTATTGCGGCTCCGCCTCGCCCGCCGACGGGCGATATATCCACCTTGCCAGACAGGTGGGAAAGACACTCGCCGCTAAAGGGATCGGCGTGGTCTATGGCGGCGGACGGCTGGGGCTGATGGGCGCCGTGGCATCCGGCGCGCTGGAGGCCGGCGGCGAAGTGATCGGCGTGATTCCCGAAGCGCTGGTCGGATCGGAAGTGTCCAACACCGACTGCACCGAACTGCGTATTGTGCCCGGCATGCACCAGAGGAAGCAGGCCTTCACGGACCTTTCGGACGGTTTCCTGACCATACCCGGCGGCGTGGGCACGCTGGACGAATTGTGGGAAGCCGTCAGCTGGGCGCAGCTTGGCTATCATCGCAAGCCGGTGGGCCTGCTCAACGCCTTCGGGTTCTATGACCACCTGCTGGCCTTCAACCGCCACATGATCGAGGTCGGGTTCGTCCGCGAAGCGCACCGCGACATCATCATCGCCGAACACGATCTGGACCTGCTTCTGGAACGCATGGAACGCCACGTGCCGCACAAGCCGATTTTCGAGATGAAGGCGGAGGATTTGTGAGCGCGCAGCGGCTCAACCGGGCCGCGCTTGTCGCCCATGCCCGCGATACGATCGCGAACGGGTCCAAAAGCTTCGCCGCGGCAAGCCGCCTGTTCGACCGCGAGACGCGCGAACGGGTGTGGATGCTCTATGCATGGTGCCGCCGCTGCGATGACCTGGCGGACGACCAGGACCTTGGCGGCGAACTGGGCCTGGATGCGGGCGCGGACGAACGCATTGCCGAAATCCGTGAGAAGACCGCCCTCGCCTTCGTCGACAAGCCGACCGGCGATCCCGCATTCGATGCGCTTGGCGTCGTCGCGCGCGAAACGGGCCTGACCCGTCACATGGCGGACGACGTGATCGCCGGGTTCGCGCTGGATGCGGCCGACTGGCGCCCCCGCAGCGAGCGCGACCTCATGCAGTATTGCTGGCACGTGGCGGGCGCGGTGGGCGTGATGATGGCGGTGGTCATGGGAGTATCGCCCGATGACGACGACACGCTGGACCGCGCCTGCGACCTTGGCCTGGCCTTCCAGCTCGCCAACATCGCGCGCGACGTGGAGGAGGATGACGCGGCCGGACGCTGCTACCTTCCGGTCGAATGGCTGGTGGAGGCAGACATTCCGCCGGGCCAGCACATGAAGCCGTTCTATCGCGAAAAGCTGGTGGAGATGGTCGCGCGGCTTTGCACGATTTCGCGTGCGCACGAATGTTCCGCCCGGATCGGCGCCGCGCGGCTTGCCCCGCGCCAGCGCTGGGCGATCCTTGCCGCGGCAGGTATCTATGGAGAGATCGCGCGCGAAGTGGCGCGGCGCGGCATCCATGCCTGGGACCACCGGACAGTCGTGCCCGCGCTGCACAAGCTGGGCTGGATCGGCAAGGCCGGGTGGCAGGCTGTGAAAGCAGCGCCCTCCCCCGATTGTGCCAGTGCGGCGGAAGCGCGCGCGTGGACGCGGCGCGACCTGATGGACCTTGGCAGACAAGCTGCAAAAGCGGGCCGATAGATTGCAAAAAGGGACTGGCGCACGTCGCGCCTTGCCTGCATCATTCCCGCGACGGCCATAACCGGCCGCGAGAGGGGATGGCAATGAAGGCAAGTGTGCTGCGCGCGGGAAGCGCCGCGCTGCTCGTCATGGCGCTGGCCGCGTGCAACCGCGACAACGCGCCCATCACGCCGAAAAGCGATGCCGGTGTGAAGCTTACCGACGTGCCCGAACGCGTCTATTGGGGCGACACGCATCTGCACACCGCGAATTCCGTCGATGCTTTCGGGTTCGGCAACAGGCTGATGCCCGAAGACGCGCTGCGCTTTGCGCGCGGCGAGGAAGTGACGTCATCCACCGGACTGAAGGCAAAGCTGGCGCGGCCGCTCGATTTCCTTGTCATCACCGATCATTCGGACGGTCTGGGGTCCACCAAGGCGCTCTACGATGCGCCGCGCTTCATGATTACCGACCCGACCTTGCGGCGCTGGTACGATCTGATGCACGAAGGCCGCGAAGGCGGGCTGAAGGCGACGGCCGAGATCATCAACGCCAAGACGCACAATACGCTTCCGCCATCGCTGACCGATCCCGCGAAGAGCGAGAAGCGCACCCGCTCGGTCTGGCGCGATCAGTTGCGCACGGTCGAACGCTATAACGAGCCGGGCAGGTTCACCGCGTTCATCGGCTTCGAATGGACGCTGATGGATGGGGGAGACAACCTGCACCGCAATGTCATTTTCCGTGACGGGGCGGACAAGGCGGCGCAAGTCCTGCCGCTGGGCGCGCTGGGCGTGACGATCCCCGACGGACTGTGGGATTACATGGACGCCTATGAGAAGAAGACCGGCGGCAAGGTGCTGGCGATCCCGCACAATTCGAATCTGTCGAACGGGCAGATGTTCATGATGACGGAGCCCGGTGGCGGCCCGATGAGTGCAGCCTATGCCCGTCGCCGCGCGGAACACGAACCGCTGGTGGAAGTCACCCAGATCAAGGGCGACAGCGAAGCGCATCCGTTCCTTTCGCCAAACGACGAGTTTGCAGGCTTCGGCACGGCCGGTTGGGATATCGGCAACCTTGACCTGTCGGAGAAGACCACGCCCGATATGTTCGCGGGCAGTTACGTGCGCGAAGCGTTGAAGCGCGGATTGCAGATTCAGCAGCGCACTGGCGAAAATCCCTACAAGTTCGGCATGATCGGCTCCACCGACAGCCACACCGCGCTTTCCACCGCCGATGAAGACAATTTCTTCGGCAAGCATCCCGGTGTCGAGCCCAGCGCGCAACGGGCGATGGAATCGCAAAGCCTGGGCAACAACAAGGGGCGCTTCGGCTGGAACTACCTTGCCAGCGGCTATGCGGCGGTCTGGGCGCGGGGCAACACGCGCGCGGCCATCTTTGACGCGATGAAGCGGCGCGAAGTCTATGCCAGCACCGGGCCGCGCATGGTGGTGCGCTTTTTCGGCGGCTGGGATTTCAGCGCGAACGACCTGAATGGTGACTGGGTCCACGCCGGATACCGGCGCGGGGTGCCGATGGGCGGAACGCTTTCCGCGCGCACCAACGGCTCGCAAACCGGCAGCGCCCCGCGTTTCATCGTATCCGCCCTGAAAGACCCGATCGGCGCGAACATCGACCGCGTGCAGGTTATCAAGGGGTGGACCGACAAGGCAGGGAAGAGCCACGAAAAGGTCTATGATGTCGTGTGGAGCGACATGGCCAAACGCAAGGCGAGCGGCGGCAAGGTTCCTGCCGTCGGCAACACGGTAAACCTGTCGAACGCGACATATGCCAACACGATTGGCGCGCCCGCGCTCGCCACGGTCTGGGCCGATCCCGACTTCGATCCGGCCCAGCGCGCGTTCTACTATGTGCGCGTCATCGAAATTCCCACGCCCAGCTGGCCCGCCTACGACGCGGTTCGATACAACCTGAAGCTGCCGCCCGAAGTGCGCATGGAGCAGCAGGAGCGCGCCTATACATCGCCCATCTGGTATAATCCGCCGGCGGCATTCTAGGCAGTGTTTACCGCTGCTGCGGACCGGAAAGCGGCGGTGCCGGCGCAGCGTCAATGGCGGCAGCCGGTTGCGGTGTGGCCGCATCGCCCGGCGCGAGCGCGCGCGCGGCCTCCGCGGCGGCGCGGGGTTTCACCCGCCGCACGACATGCGGCGTCACGACGATGTAAAGCTCCGTCTTGGACCGCGTCTTGCGATCGACCCTGAACGCGCTGCCGATCAGCGGGATATCGCCCAGGAGCGGGATCTTGGATCGGCTCTGGATCACGTCTTCCTGCGTCAGCCCGCCGATCACGAAACTTTCCCCGTCGCGCACCGTAGCAGACGTTTCCGCCTCGCGCTGGCTGATCGTGGGATAGCCTTGCGAATATCCCGTCACGCTCGACACCACGCAGAACACGTGGCTCGATACCATGCCGTCATCCGACACGCGCGGCGCGATCTGCAACGTCACGCCCACGTTCACATATTGCACCTGTTGCGAAACGCCGTTCACGCCCGAAAGGGTGATGGACGTGAGGATCGGCAAGGCATCGCCTGTCACGATCTTGGCCGTCGATCCGCTTTGCGCGGCGATGCGCGGGCGCGAAACGATCTTGCCCTGCCCTCTCTGGACTTGCGCATAGATCGCGGCTTGCAGGGACGCGCTGTTCAGCCGCCCCTGCGCGTTGGGATAATATCCCGGCAGGATGTTCTTGCCCGTTTCGATGGATGCGACGCCGATCTGGCCGCTGGTGTTGTTGAAATCGATGCCCACGGCCTTCGCGCCGCTTTCGGTTAGCTCCACCAGTTGCGTTTCCAGGATCACCGAATCCACCGGCACGTCGATCATCGCGATCTGCTGTTTCAACCGCGCGATCTCTTCCGCCGATCCTTTCAGCCAGACCGCGTTCAGGCGGCGGTCAATGGCAATCGCGCTGTTCACGGATTCGCCCAGCGGGTGATCGTCCATCCCGCCCCCTTGCTGCTGCGGCGTGGGCGCATAGGAATTGCCGGTCAGGCTGCTGGAACCGAAGGCAGGCTCGCTGGGATTGAACACGTCGTTGGACTTGACGGTGAGCCCGTCGGCCAGAAGGCCCACCACTTCGCTGACGTCCGCGTATTTCAGGAATACCAGTTCGTAACCGTCCTCTCCGGGCGGCGGTGCGCTTGCCTGTGGAAGCGGGCCTTCACGCGCGGCGGCTTCCTGGTGCGTTTCCTTTCGCGCGCCGGTTGAAACGGTAACCTCGATCGTTGCGGGGCCGACGGATTTGGCCTTCAGCGTTGCGGCGGATGCGGTGTCGAAATGGAGGATCAGCACCGTTTCCACCTGGTCGAACCGGATCTGGTGGACCAACCCTTTAAGGCCCGGCGGAGAGACGGCGGAATTGCCGCGTGTCGCCAGTGCAAGGCCCAGCGCCGCCTTGCCGGGCTCCGTCGCGATCACCCCGAAGCCGTTTGCCCTGGGCTGGAAGGTAAGCCGGAACACGCTTTCGTCGGGCGTTTCGCTGACAAGCATGACTTCGGTCAGCACCGCCGGCGCCGCGCCCGGCTGCGCCGCGGCGGGCACCGCACCCGCTGAAACGCCAGCGAAGACGGCGGCAAGAAATGCAAGCAGCCGCCAGAGCGCGGCGGCCTTCGTTCGGGGTAATGTCATCGGGTCATTGCTATGACGGGGTCAAGCCTGAGGGAAGACGCAATGAAGCCGTGCCGGGCGTTTCCACCCGGCACGGCGACATTTGCGCTACACCGTCAGAATGCGGCGCTGCCGGCGGGCGTGCCGCGCCCGGTCGGGCCGTCGTATCCGGCACCTGCGGTGCAGAAATACGTTCCGCCGCAGCTGCCGTTGTTGCCGCTGGTCACGTCGTTGAAGGCAGAGCTTGATGCGGTCCAGATCTTCTGCGCCGCGTTCGGCGATACGCCAAGCGCACCGTAGATGCCGCCGATCAGCGGAGCGGAGACGCTTGTGCCGCCAAAGACGAGCCATGCCGAACCCTTGCCGCGTCCGGTCGGGCCATAGACGGCGACGCCGGTCGACGGATCGGCCACGGCCGAAATGTCGGTTTCCATGCGCGTGGTGCACAGCGTATCGGTCTGCCACGAAGGCTTGGCGAAAACCGCGCTGCAACCGCTGCCGGTGCCGCTCCAGACGGTTTCGGTGAAGCCGCGCGTATTGCTTGCCTTGGTCAGCGTGGTGCCGCCAATCGCGATGACACCCGGTGCCGTTGCCGGGAACTGCGCGCCATAGCCGCTGTCTCCCGCGCTGGCGGTCACCGCCACGCCCGGATGGTTGTAATACGCGGCATAGCTGGACGAGCCGCTCTCACCGCCGCCATAGCTGTTGGAAATCACCTTCGCGCCCAGCGCGGCCGCGGTGTTCACCGCCGTCGCAAGGTTGGTAAAGCTGGCGCTCGACGCCTGGACGAGCAGTATCTTGCAGTTCGGGCACATGGCGGATGCCATGTCGAGGTCAAGCGCCTGCTCTTGCGCCCAGCCGCTGTTGTAACGCGGCAGGTTGGAAGAGCCGGTCTGCCCCACCACCTTGAAGCAACCGTTCGCCGTGGTGCACGCCGGCAGACCGAACTGCGAACGATAGGTCCCAAGATCGGTTTCCGCGTTGGGATATCCATAGGCATCGACGATGGCGATCGTGGTGGCGGAACTGCCGCTTGCGGTTACCGCATAGGCGGTGCGCAAATCGGTCGGCCCGTAACCCGCCGGGTTCGTATTCGGCCCCGGTCCCGGCCCCGGCTTGCCCTTGAACGGTTCGCCCCGCGCATCGGTGCGGATCTGCGCGTCGCAGCGCGCCATGCCCAGCGTGATCGAATGGCTGCAAACGGCCTTGTGATAGACATTGCCGCTACGCTGCACGGCGTCCGTCGCGCGCGGATTGGCGTGTGCGTTCTGCGCATAGGCAGAACCGGCGCCAAGTGCCCCCAGGCCGACGACGGCAGCGAACACCCCCAAGGCCGTCTGGCCCCATCTTGCTATCTTCATGCGTTGTACCCCTGTTCAAGGTTGCACCGTGTGCCGGTGCATAAGCAGATGCTGACGCATGGCCGCCCGTTTACAACGCTGTGAAACTTCGGTTCGTCGCAATTACAAAACGTTTCACAGTTAGGTTCATTTACAACATTACATAGCAGTAATGTTTCATCCATCTATTCTTCATATTGACGGTTTGTGGACTTGATGAACCTCACGAAGCGCAAATAATGCGCCTGCCGCACGACCGGCCGTTACGTGGCGAATTCGATGGTAAACCCGTGCGGTGAAATAACCGGAGAGAACCGAACAATCGGTTGATTCGGTTCAATTATGTGCACAAAGCCCAATTCGGGGATAACTACATTTCAAAAGTGCGCAATTTTCGTCGCGCAAAACGGTGCGGGTTTGCGCCTGGAAATTGCTATGGCAAATTGCCCCGCAAACGCGAGGAAGCCCCACCGATGACACAGCGCGCCACCGGAGAACTCGTTTACCGAACGCATTGGCCGGTCCGCCTGTGGCACTGGACCAACGCGCTGGCCGTGTTCGTGATGTTGATGAGCGGATTGATGATCTTCAACGCGCATCCGCATCTCTATTGGGGCGCGTTCGGAGCCAACCCCGATCCCGCCTGGCTGGAGATCGGCAACCGTGGGCCGCACGGCTTCCTGCGCATCGGTTCGCTCGTCATCACGACAACGGGCGTTCTGGGGTTTTCCGGCGGCAAGGCCATAGCCTTTCCCGCGCTGGTGACGATCCCTTCCAGCTATAACCTTGCCGCCGCGCGGCAATGGCATTTCTTCTTCGCGTGGGTGCTGGTGCTGGGCGGCCTTGCCTTCTGGCTCTACGGCTTCGTCTCCCGCCATATCCAGCGCGACCTCTTGCCAACGCCCCGGCAACTGCGCGCTTCGCACCTGTGGGCCGATATAAAGGCGCACGCCCGATTGCGCTTTCCCACGGGGGACGATGCCCGGCATTACAATCCGTTGCAAAAGATCGCCTATGTCGCGGTCGTCTTCGTGCTGATCCCGCTGGTTGTCCTGACCGGGCTTACCATGTCTCCCAACATGGACGCGGCCTGGCCCTGGCTGCTCGATATTTTCGGCGGTCGGCAATCGGCGCGATCGATCCATTTCCTTTGCGCCATGGCGCTTGCGGCATTCATCGCCATCCACCTTGTCATGGTGGTCCTGGCAGGCCCGCTAAACGAACTGCGCGCGATGGTGACAGGCTGGTATCGCCTCCCCCCGCCCCGTTCCACACAAACGGAGGACGCGGAATGACGATCATCACCCGCCGCAACGCTCTGGTCGGCAGTGCGGGCCTGCTGCTTGCCGGCTGCGACAGGATCAATGCATCGCCCACCGTGCAGACGGTGCTGGGCCTTGGCGAAAAGGCGACGATGACGGGCCAGCGCCTTGTTACCGGTCGCAACGCGCTCGCGCCCGAGTTCGCCCGCAGCGAGATGAGCCCCGTGTTCCGCACAAACGGCAACACCCTGCCTGGCTCGACCGACTACCGCGCGTTGATGGCGAACGACTTTGCCGACTGGCGGTTGATGGTGGACGGCTTCGTCGCGCGCCCGCGCACCTTCAGCCTGGCCGAACTGAAAGCCGCACCGCAGCGCACGCAGATTACCCGGCACGATTGCGTGGAAGGGTGGAGCGCGATCGGCGAATGGACCGGCGTCCCCCTTGCGTTGCTGCTGCGCGCGGCGGGCGTATCATCCAACGCGCGCTATATCGTGTTTCACTGCGCGGACGATTTTCGCGGGCACCCCTATTACGAAAGCATCGACATGGTCGACGCGTTCCACCCGCAGACGATGCTTGCCCACACCATGAACGGCCAGCCCCTAAGCATCGGGCACGGCGCCCCGCTGCGCCTGCGTGTGGAACGCCAGCTTGGTTACAAGCAGGCGAAATACGTGATGCGGATCGAGGCGCGCTCCACGCTTGACGGCCTCTATGGCGGCAAGGGCGGATACTGGGAGGATCATTCGGGCTACCAGTGGTACGCCGGGATCTAGGCGCGCACCATTCAGCGCGCGCCCTTCGCGAGGATCAAACCCGCTCGATCACCATGGCGATGCCCTGTCCGCCGCCGATGCACATCGTGATGAGGCCATACTTGCCGCCGGTGCGCTGAAGTTCGTAAAGCGTCTTTACCGTCAGGATCGCGCCCGTGGCGCCGATCGGGTGACCGAGGGAGATGCCCGATCCGTTGACGTTGGTCTTTTCCGGATCGAAGCCGAGCTGCTTGGCAACGCCGCAAGCCTGTGCGGCGAACGCCTCGTTCGATTCGATCACGTCGATCTGGTCCAGCGTCACCCCGGCGCGTTCCAGCGCAACCGGCACCGCCTTGACCGGGCCAAGCCCCATCACGCTCGGCTCTACCCCCGCGTGGCCCCAGCCAAGCACCTTGGCGAGTGGCTTCAGCCCCTGCTCCTTCACCGCCTTGCCACTGGCGAGCACGACCGCGCCCGCACCGTCGTTGATGCCGCTGGCGTTCCCCGCGGTGACCGTGCCATCCTTTTTGAACACCGGCTTGAGGCCGGCCATCGATTCGACCGAGGCATCGGCGCGCACGTGCTCGTCCGTATCGAACGCGGTCACGCCCTTGCGGGTCTTGATCTCGACCGGAACGATCTGTTCCTTGAAGCGGCCTTCCGCGATGGCGCGGGCCGCGCGCCTGTGGCTTTCGACCGCCAGTTCGTCCTGCTCCTCGCGCGTGATCTGGCACTGCTGCGCCACGTTTTCCGCCGTCACGCCCATGTGTATGTTTTCAAACGGATCGTGCAGCGCGCCCAGCATCATGTCCTGCAAGGTCATGTCGCCCATCTTCTGGCCGGTGCGCGTTCCCTGTACGATGCGCGGCGCGTTCGACATCACTTCGGCACCACCGCCAACGGCAATGTCGCACTCGCCCAGCCTGATCGCCTGCGCGACCGAGACGATCGCCTGCAGGCCGGAACCGCACAGGCGATTGACGTTCATCGCCACCGATTCAACCGGAACGCCCGCGTTCACCGCGGCGACACGGCTGACATAGGCATCGGACGGCTGCGTGGGAACGACGGTGCCGATAGCCACCTGCTGCACCTTGTCCGCCGGAACGTCCGCGCGCGACAACGCTTCCTTGATGACGAGCGTGCCGAGGTCTGCCGGACGCTGTGAAGCGAGCGCGCCGCCGAACGTGCCGATGGCAGTGCGCGCACCGCCGACGATGTAGATGTCATTGAGGTCGGTCATGAACCTGATCCTGTATTCCCCCATCCGGCTTGCGGGAGGGGTCGGGGGTGGGCCGCCAATAGGCCCGGAATGTCAAAACTGCGGGATGGTCACCAGTCCACCCCTGGCCCTCCGCACGAGTGGGAGGGGAACACCCTCACAGCGGAATGTTGTCGTGCTTCTTCCAGGGGTTCTCCAGTTCCTTGTTGCGCAGCTTGCGCAAGGAAAGCGCAATGCGGCGGCGGGTGGAGTGAGGGAAGATCACTTCATCGACAAAGCCCTTGCTCGCCGCCACGAAGGGGTTGGCGAAGCGGTCTTCATATTCCTTGGTGCGCGCGGCGATCTTTTCCGGATCGCCAGCATCTTTGCGGAAGATGATCTCCACCGCGCCCTTCGCCCCCATCACCGCAATCTCGGCGGTGGGCCAGGCATAGTTCACGTCGCCGCGCAGGTGCTTTGAGGCCATGACGTCATAAGCCCCGCCATAGGCCTTGCGGGTGATCACGGTTATCTTGGGCACGGTCGCCTCGGCATAGGCGAACAGCAGCTTGGCGCCGTGTTTGATGATGCCGTTGTGTTCCTGCCCCGTGCCCGGAAGGAAGCCCGGCACGTCGACGAAGGTCAGGATCGGGATGGAGAAGGCATCGCAGAAGCGCACGAAACGCGCGGCCTTCTTTGACGAATTGATGTCCAGCACGCCCGCCAGCACCATCGGCTGATTGGCGACGACGCCCACTGTGCGTCCTTCCACCCGCCCGAAACCGCAGATGATGTTGCCCGCGTGGGCCGGCTGGATCTCGAAGAAATCACCCTCGTCCAGCGTTTTGCGGATCACCTCGTGCATGTCGTAAGGCTGGTTGGCGTTGGGCGGGATGATCGTATCGAGACTTTCCTCCAGCCGGTCCCACGGGTCGGCACAGGGGCGCTCCGGCACGTCCTCGCGGTTCGACAACGGCAGGTAATCGAACATGTCGCGCGCGGCGAGCAGCGCCTCGATATCGTTTTCCAGCGCAAGGTCGGCGACAGAGGTCTTGGTGGTGTGCGTGACCGCGCCGCCCAGTTCCTCTTGCGTGACGATCTCGTTCGTCACCGTCTTCACCACGTCGGGACCGGTGACGAACATGTACGAGCTGTCCTTCACCATGAAGATGAAATCTGTCATCGCCGGCGAATAGACCGCACCGCCCGCGCACGGCCCCATGATGAGGCTGATCTGCGGCACCACGCCCGATGCCAGCACGTTGCGCTGGAATATCTCGGCATAGCCGCCCAGCGAGGCGACGCCTTCCTGGATGCGCGCGCCGCCCGAATCGTTCAGCCCGATCACCGGCGCGCCAACTTTCATGGCGGCATCCATGATCTTGCAGATCTTCATCGCGTGGCGTTCGGAAACCGCGCCGCCGAACACCGTGAAATCCTGGCTGAATACATAGACGAGCCGGCCGTTGATCGTGCCGCTGCCCGTCACCACGCCGTCACCGGGGATCACCGTGTCCGGCATCCCGAAGTCGACGCAGTTGTGTTCAACGTATGCGTCCACCTCTTCGAACGAACCTTCGTCGAGGAGAACCTCAAGCCGTTCGCGCGCGGTCAGCTTGCCCTTGGCGTGCTGCGCATCGATGCGCTTTTGCCCGCCGCCCAGATGGGCTGCTTTACGGCGCTTTTCGAGTTCGGCGATGTTGGCGGACATGGGATTCAGCTCTCCTCTCTGGGAGAAACCGCCTAGCCACGGCAGGGGCTCACCGTCAATCCCGCGATTAATCGCGTGATTAAACGAAAGCGTTCAGACTTTGACGATTCCCAGATCGATCAGGCTGCGCGCGGTATCCACGATCGTGTCGCGAACGGGCCGCGGCTCCCACCCCAGCACGTCTCTGGCATGGCTTGCGTCCATATCGCGCCTGCTCCCCAGTTCGCCGATCACCTGGCGCACCACGGGATTGAACAGCGCCGCGATCCGCACCACGAAATCGGGCAGCCGCCGCAAGGGCACCTTGCGCGCTTCCGGCCCCAGTTCCGCCTTCAGGATGCGCGCGATGTCGATCATCCAGAGGAACGGGCCGGAACAGATGAAGCGTTCATCCTTCATGCCCGGCGCTTCCAGCACGCGCACGTGCAGGTCCGCCACGTCGCGCACGTCCACAATGCCGAAGCCGAAGTTCGGACAGCCGGGCAAGGCCCCGGTCATCAACTGCTTCATCGCTTCGATCGACGTGGAGAAATCGGCTGAAGCAAGCGGGCCGAGCACGAGTGCGGGATTGACGGTCGCGAACTCCATGCCGTCGCCCTCGGTCGCCACCCAGTCGCGCGCGCTGCCTTCCGCGATGGTCTTCGACTTGGCATAGGCCTGGACGCCCGGACCATCGACATCGGTCCAGTCGTCCTCGGTAAAACGGGATTTCGCCTTGCCGTGGCCATAACCGATTGCCGCGACCGACGATGTCATCACGAAGCGCTGCGCCCCCGCCGCCTTCGCCGCTTTCAACGCGCGCAGGGCACCATCTCTTGCGGGCACGATCAGGTCATTCTCATGGCGCGGCGGCTCTGCCGGAAGCGGCGATGCAACATGGCAGACATGGGTGCATCCGGCGGCCGCTTCCGCCCATCCGGCATCGTCCGTAAGGTTGGCCGCGAAGAATTTCAGCGTTTCCGCACTTCCGCCCAGAAGCGGGCGCACCCGCGCCTCGCTATCAAGGTTGCGGACGGTTGTGTGGACCGTCCAGCCTTTCGCCAGCAACTGGCGGATAATCTCCCCGCCGATATAGCCGCTGCCGCCGGTAACCAGAACCGTGCCCGCCATCGCAACCTCTCCCCGGTGTTCAGGAATAGCCGCGAAATACCACCCGTTCCGGACCGGGTCGAGTCAGCCGGGTATCTCGCCCGCCATGCCGAAATCGCGCTGCCCGCCGGGATGGTGGTCTATCGTGGCCACAAGGCTGAACACCACGGCCAGCATCAGCAGCGAAAACGCGCCAAGACCGAAGGCCAGCGTGCTGTTGCGCTTGCGTTCAACCACCAGTTGCCGTCCGGCGCGCAGGCGCTGGTCGGTCACGCGCTGCTCTTCGCTGCCGAAGCGATAGAGCACGATCAGCGCCGAAACGGCGAACATCATCGTGCCGGGTATCCACATGATGATGCCGCCGGTCTGCTCGTCCGACAGCATCGACACGTGCCACATATGCCCCAGTTCTATGTAGGCGTGATAAAGCGCCACGTTCTTGAAGGTAAGGAACGATCCGAGCACGATATTGCCCAGCGCCGCGGCAACGAACATGGCAAGCCGCGTGCCCAGCCCCGGCCCTTGCGGCGCGGTGCGGCGATCGAAGATCACCGAGAAGAACAGCAGCCCCGTAACCAGCAGCGAAATGTGCCACAGGTAATGGATCGGTTCGTTCTCGATCGCCATGTCGTGATAGTGCGGGATCATCCAGAAATAGCTGGCCGCAAGGAACAGCAGCGTCACCACCGGAGGATAGCGAAGGCCGTCTATTACCGCGCGAAGCCACCCGCGACCGGCGAAAAAGCGGCTCACCCCCGCAGGCAGGCCGCGCACCATCGCCGCTTGCGGCCGCGACAGGAAGATCAGCATCGGCGCAATCGTGCGCAGCAGCATGTGCTCAACCTGATGGACGGCGAAAATATGGTCGGCCAGTTCCTCGACCGGTGAGATCAGGGCAATGAACAGTGCGAACAGCCCGCCGAAAAAGGCCGCCATGCGCCAGCGGTCTCCGGCAAGGTCATGCCGCGCCCCGCGCCAGTAGATCCAGCCAGCAAGCACAAGGCCGATCACGATTTCGGGCGAAACGGACCACATCGACCACGGCGATGTGCCTTCGTGCACGTGATCGCCATGGGCGAAGGCAGGCGCCGGTATCAGGGCAAGCGGAAGAACGAGCGGCAAAAAGCGCGCGGAAAGGGAACGGCGGATCTCCATCACGCCAGTCTAGCAAGCCCGGCGCGCCGCGTTAACCGCTGTCCGCCTTACATTTTCGCCATGTTGCCGATGCCACACCGCTTCACCGCATCAGCACGAGTTCCTCGGCCATGCTGGGGTGCAGCGCCACGGTCGCATCGAAATCCGCCTTGGTCAGCCCGGCTTTAACCGCGACGGCGGCGGCTTGCAGGATTTCGGGCGATTCCGGGCCGATCATGTGAACGCCAAGCACCTTGCCCGATCCTTCGTCCACGATCATCTTGTAAAGCCCGCGCTCGTGCCGTTCTGCGAAGATGTTCTTCATCGGGCGGAAGTCGGACGAATAGACCTTGATGTTGCCATAGTGCGCGCGGGCCTGCGCTTCGGTCAGCCCGACACCGGCGAGCGGCGGCTGCGAGAAAACCGCGTTGGGAACGCAATCGTAATCCACGGTGCGCGGGTTGTCGCCGAACACGGTATCGGCAAAGGCGTGCCCTTCGCGGATGGCGACGGGGGTAAGCTGTATCCGGTCGGTCACGTCCCCCACGGCATAGATGCTTTCGCAGCTGGTACGGTTGTATTCATCCACGCAGATCTGGCCGCCGGGGCCGCACTCGATCCCGGCATTTTCCAGCCCCAGCCCACTGGTATTGGGCCGGCGCCCGGTGGCGACCAGCACCACGTCTGCCTCTACCGGATCGTGCTTTTCGAAATGGGCGATGAAGCCGCCGCCGTCCTGCGGCTCGATCCGCTTGATCGGGCAATGCAGGCGATATTCGATGCCGCGCCCCATCGTGATCTGCAACAGGCGGTCGCGCAGCGAATCGTCATATCCCCGCAGGATCTGGTCGGACCGGTTCACCACCGTCACGTGGCAGCCAAGTGCATTGAAAATTCCCGCGAATTCCATCGCGATATAGCCCGCGCCCTGGATCAGCACGCGCTTGGGAAGCTCTGGCAGGTGGAACACCTCGTTCGAGGTGATCGCGTGCTCCACCCCTTCGATATCGGGCATTACCGGCCAGGCGCCGGTCGCGACGAGAATGACCTTCGCGGTGATCTCGCGGCCCGAGGCCAGGCGCACCGCGTGCGGCCCGGCAATCGTCGCGCGTTCGTGGAAATGATCGACCTTATGGCTGTCCAGCGTGTTTGTGTAAGCCGTCTCCAGCCGGTCCACGTCGCGCAGCACCGTGTCGCGCAGGTGCGACCAGTTGAAATGCATCGCATCGATGTGCCAGCCGTAATGCGCGGCGTCCTGCAGCTCTTCCGCGAAATGGGAGCCATAGACGAGCAGCTTCTTGGGCACGCACCCCCGGATCACGCACGTTCCGCCGATGCGGTGTTCTTCCGCCACGGCAACCTTTGCCCCGTGCGATGCGGCCACCCGGCTTGCGCGGACGCCGCCCGACCCGGCGCCGATTACAAACAGATCGTAGTCAAAGGTATGCTCGGCCATGTGTGCTCCTGTTCAGAGGGCGCATATGGCGGCACACGCCCGCTTTTGCCAGCCTCTTGCGCCGGTCAGCCGATCCCCGCGGCATCGAGTAGCGCGGCGGTGCTGGCATCGAAACCCTCCGCACCGTCGCTTTCTATCCGCTTGGCGATCGCCTTGCCCAGTTCCACGCCGAACTGGTCGAACGAATTGATCCCCAGCATCGCGCCGTTCACGAACGTGCGATGTTCGTGGAAGGCGATCAGGCTGCCGAGCGTGGCGGGGTTGAGATCGTCGCACAGCATTGTTGCCGACGGACGGTCCCCCGGATAGGCGCGCGCCGCGTCTCCATCGTCTGCCTTCCCGCTCATCAACGCGGCCCCTTGCGCGAAGCAGTTGGACAGAAGGATGCGATGGTGCGCGGGATCGAGCACGTCGCCCGCCGCCTTCACCGCCAGGAAATCCACCGGGATCAGGTGCGTGCCCTGGTGGAGCAACTGGAACACCGCGTGCTGGGCATCGGTGCCCACCCCGCCCCACGTGACCGGCGCGCTGGGCCTGCCAAGTGGCTTCCCGTCCGCCGTCACCCGCTTGCCGTTCGATTCCATCTCAAGCTGCTGGAGATAGTCCGGCAACAGCGCCAGACGCTCGTCATAGGCGAACACCGCGCGCGTCTCGCAGCGGCGCGCCTGCGCATAATACAGATCGCCGAACGCGGCGCGAAACACGACGTTTTCGTAAAGCGCTGCTTCATAGAAGTGCCGGTCCATCGCGGCGGCACCTTCAAGGAAGGCCGAAAAATCCTCCCACCCCAGCGCCAGCGCGACCGGAAAACCGATTGACGACCACAGCGAATAACGGCCGCCGACCGTTTCCGAGAAAGGCAGGATGCGCGTTTCGTCCACGCCCCATTCGATCGCCTTGTCCGGCGATGCGGTAAGCGCCACCACGCGGCCATAGGGATCGCCCACGCCGGCCTGCCGCATCCAGTCGAGCGCGCTTTCCGCGTTGGTCATCGTTTCGATGGTGGTGAAAGTCTTGGAAGCGACCGCCAGCATCGTGGTCGCCGGATCGCAGGCGGCAAAGGCCTGTTCAAGCGCGCAGCCATCGATGTTGGAAACGACATGCACGTCCACCCGCGCGCCGTCGCGGGTCAGCGCATCGACCGCAAGCGCCGGACCGAGCGCGGACCCGCCGATGCCGATGTGGATCAGGCTCTTCACCTCTCCGAAGTCGCCGGACAGGATCGCTTCGGCCAGCCCGCGCATCCGCTCGTGATTGGCCATCGCGCGTTCGACCGATTCCCCGTTGCCGATTCCGCGTTGCGCGGTGTGTTCGGCCGCCCGGCGCTCGGTGGGATTCACGATTTCGCCCGTGAACAGCGCCTCGCGCCTGCCTTCCACGTCCATTTCGGCGGAAATGGATGACAGGACTTCCAGCACGGCGTTGTCCAGATGCGTTTTCGACCAGTCGAAGCGGATCGCACCGCCCGGCAGGTCAAGTGTGGTGCACAGCGCGTCGAGCCGACGCGGATCGGCGAAAAGTTCCTCCAGCGTGGGGCGCGGCAACGCCTCCAGCTTGCTCCAGCCCGTTTCGGTCATCTGCGCTTCATCCTTCCTGCCGCATGGCAATGTGCGGGCGTAATGCCCGTTCGGTGGCCAGCCGCCAACCCGTCGCGGACCGTGTGCGCCACTTGCGCAATGCTATTCGTGGACTGTAGTATAACAACAATACACTTGACGAAGGGGCCAGCCCTCCACATGACCGCCTCGATGACCGACACCCCCGATCCTGCGGCAGAGCCTGCAACCGCCCAGACGCCCGCCTCCACAGGCGCCGAAACCGCGCCGAAGAAAAAGCAGAAGGAAGAGGAAAGCTTCCTTGCCTTCCTGCTGAAGCTGGCCGTTGTCGTGCTGGTATTCCGCAGCTTCATCTTCTCGCCGTTCAACATTCCCAGCGAATCGATGCTGCCGAAACTGGTGGACGGGGATTATCTGCTCGCGGCCAAATGGCCCTATGGCTACTCCAGGTATTCGCTGCCCTTCAGCGTGCCTTTGATCCCCGGTCGGATACTGGCGGGTGAACCGAAACGCGGCGACGTGGCGATCTTCAAGGCGCCTCCGGGCAACGACACCGACTATATCAAGCGCGTGATCGGCCTGCCGGGAGATACGGTGCAAATGATCGGCGGGCAGCTTTACCTAAACGGCAACGCCGTGCCCAAGGTGAAGGTCGCCGATTTCGTGGTGCCGGTTTCGCCCAACACGCACTGCTATGACGCCCAGTTCGAAAAGACCGCGGCGGACGGCTCGCAGGTTTGCAGCTATCCGCAGTTTCGCGAAACGCTGCCCAGCGGGAAGAGCTACGACGTGCTCGACCTTGGCCCCCGGCCGCAGGACGACACCCCGCCCGTGGTGGTTCCCGAAGGCCACCTGTTCATGATGGGCGACAACCGCGACAATTCGCTCGACAGCCGTTATCCGGCGGTCGAGGGCGGCGGCATCGGCCTGGTGCCCGAAAAGAACCTTGTCGGGCGCGCCGAGATCATCATGTGGTCCACCAACGGTTCGGCAAGCTGGTATAACCCGATCAGCTGGTTCACCGCCGCGCGCTGGAACCGCATCGGCACGACGTTCTGAGGCGCGCGGGTGGCTCTGCCCCCTGAAACGCTGGACTTTCTCTCGAAGCTTGCCGGCGCGCCCGTGCGCGACGGCAAGCTGTGGCGGGAGGCGCTGACGCACGGCAGCATGGGCGAGCCGCGCGATTACCAGCGGCTGGAGTTCCTGGGCGACCGCGTGCTTGGCCTGGTCGTGGCGGAATGGCTTTACGAAAACAGCGAGGCCGCGGAAGGCAAGCTTTCGCAGCGTCTGAACGCGCTGGTCAGCCGCGCCACTTGCGCGGAAGTGGCGCGCACGCTGGGCGTTCCCGATCACATGCGTCTTGGCAAGCAGGCGCGCGACGATGGTGGCCAGCAGAGCGACAACATTCTGGGCGACGTGATGGAAGCCCTGATCGGTGCGCTTTTCGTGGATCGCGGGTTCGACGCGGCGCGCGAATTCGTGCGCAACGCCTGGGCAAAGCCGTTCGCGGGCGGCCATGGCCGGTCGAAGCACCCGAAGGCCGCCTTGCAGGAATGGGCCGCGGGCAACCGGCGCAAGCCGCCCGAATACACGCTCGTCTCCCGCGAAGGGCCGGACCATGCGGCAACCTTCACAGTGCGCGTTGCGGTGCGCAACGTCGGTGAGGCGGACGCGAAGGGATCGAGCAAACAGGAAGCCGAAACCGCGGCGGCACGGCTTTTCATGGAGCGATACGCATGACCGAGAAATGCGGCCTTGTTGGCGTGATCGGCGCGCCCAACGCCGGAAAGTCCACGCTGGTGAACGCGCTGGTCGGCCAGAAAGTCGCCATCGTTTCGGCCAAGGCGCAGACGACGCGCGCGCGGCTGATGGGCATCGCGCTGGCAAAGACCGATGGCGGGGACGACACGCAGATCATCCTCGTCGATACGCCCGGTATCTTCGCCCCGCGCCGCAGGCTGGATCGCGCGATGGTATCCGCCGCGTGGGAAGGCGCGCACGAAGCCGATGCGATCCTGCTGGTGGTCGATGCCCGCAAGAAGCGGCACGACGATCTGGAACCGATCCTGGACGCCTTGAAGGATCGGCCCGAACGCAAGATCCTGGCGCTCAACAAGGTCGATGCCTGCGAAAAGGAAAAGCTGCTGGTTCTGGCGCAAGACCTGGCCGGACAGGCGGATTTCGACGAGATATTCTTCGTTTCCGCGCTTACCGGCGATGGCGTGCCCGAATTGAAGGCCCATCTTGCCGGATTGATGCCCGAAGGCATGTGGCACTATCCCGAAGACCAGGTTTCGGACGCCAGCGAACGCCTGCTCGCCGCGGAAATCACGCGCGAACAGCTCTATCGCCAGCTTCACGACGAACTGCCTTATGACAGCGCGGTTCGCCCTGAAAGCTATACCCAGCGCAAGGACGGATCGGTGGAAATCCACCAGCAGATCGTGGTCGGGCGCGACAGCCAGAAGCCCATCGTGCTGGGCAAGCGGGGCGCGCGGATCAAGGCGATCGGTGAAGCCGCCCGAAAGGAACTGGCCGAAATCCTGGGCCAGAAGGTGCACCTTTTCCTCCACGTGAAGGTGGAGGAAAACTGGGCGGAAAGCCGCGAAATCTATGAAGAGATCGGGCTCGACTGGGTGAAGTGATCGATCAGCCTGCGGTCGTGAAACGCACGGTCAGCGAACGGACGTAGGGCACGTTCTCACCTTTGGTACCAAGGTTCATTACACCGAGCTGCATCCCGCCAAGCTGCTTGCAGGCAAGCGCAGTAAGCGTTGCGTCGGGCTTTTTGCCCACGGCGCCGCAGTGCTCGATCGTTCCTTGTGTCCCCACTTCCACTGCGACGTGTATATCGGCTGGCGACGAAAGCCCCGACGGCATCTGGCTGACCGTCAATTCCGCATCCGGCGCGCGGCGGATGGGCAAACCGTCCGATCCCGGCGTATTGGGGATGAAGAAGTTCACTGTATCGGTGTAGACACCATACGTCGTCATCCCGTCAGATGCGAGCGCGGGACGCAGCGTCGTTTTCCGCCGCTTGATCATGTCGCAAATCTGCCCGGCAAGCTTGTCGTTGCCCACCTTCGCGCGAATCATGCACTTGGCGATTTCGCCATCGGGCGAGATCAGCAGCGTATAGACGACGCCGGCGGATTTGTCCCGCTGAAGCGCCCATTGCGGATAGTTACTGTTCGAAACAAGCTCACCCTTTGGTTCGGGCGGCACAAGCGCCATCGCGGCGGCAAGAAGAGGAAGGGCCAGCACGGGATCGTTCCTTTCCGGATATCTGGTCGTGTCGCGAACGTAGCCCCATAATTGCAGCCACGCCAGTGCATGGCCGAAGACCACCCCCGCGGTCGCCCGTCACGCAGTCGCCAGTCACGCGATTCCAGACAGAACGCGCCGCGACAGGCGAAGGCTGTGGCCGCCCTTATTGTGCGGCGGCCTTGTCCTTCGCTTTTGCCGGGGCCTTCTTCTTTGCCGGCGCCTTTTTCTTCGCTGGCGCCTTCTTGGCGGCGGCTTTCTTTCGGCCGCCCTTTTTCGCCGGTCCCTTGGCGGCCTTTTCGTCGATCAGGCGTATCGCCTCTTCGGCGGTCAGCTTGTCCTGCTCAACCGCCTTGGGCAGCGTCGCGTTGGTCGTGCCGTCGGTGACATAGGGACCATAGCGACCGGCCATCAGCCTGATTTCGCCGCCCGTCGTGGGATGGGCGCCAAAGGTCTTCAGCGGCTCTGCCTTGCCGCGCGCACCGCGACCGCCGTTTTGCGCCGCTTCAGCAAGCTTTGTGACGGCAAGGTTCATGCCCGTCTCGAACACCTCTGCCGTGGATTTCAGCCGCGCATATTTGCCATCGTGCCGCAAGTAAGGCCCGTAACGCCCGATGCTGGCGCTGATCATCTCGCCCGTTTCCGGGTGAGGCCCGATTTCGCGCGGCAGCGAGAGCAGCTTCAGTGCCCATTCCAGATCGAGTTCCGGAATGTCCTTGGGGATGGATGCGCGCTTGGCCTCCTTGCCCTCGCCCAGCTGGATATAGGGGCCGAACCGCCCGGTCTTGCGCGTCACTTCCAGCCCGGTCGCCGGGTCCTTGCCCAGCGCGCCGTCTTCGCCCGCGTCCTCGTGCCCGCCCGGCTGCGCGAACTGGCGCGTGTACTTGCACTCGGGATAGTTCGAGCAGGCAATGAACGCACCATAGCGCCCGCCGCGCAAGCTGAGACGCCCGTCGCCGCATTGCGGACACAGGCGCGGATCGGACCCGTCGGCCTTTGGCGGGAACAGGTAGTCTTCCAGAAACAGGTCGAGCGCCTGGGTAACTTCGCTCGGCTTCTGTTCCATGACCTCGTCGGCCTTGGGCTTGAAATCGCGCCAGAACGCGTCGAGCACGTCCTTCCACGCCGCGCGCCCGCCGGAAACGTCGTCCAGTTCCTCTTCCATCCCGGCGGTGAAATCATAGGCGACGTAGCGATCGAAGAACCGTTCGAGAAAGGCGATCAACAGGCGTCCGGTCTCTTCGGCGAAGAAGCGGTTCTTTTCGGTCCGCACGTAATTGCGGTCCTTCAGAACCTGAAGCGTCGCGGCGTAAGTGGACGGCCGACCGATGCCAAGTTCCTCAAGCTGCTTGACCAGCGATGCCTCGGAAAAGCGCGGCGGCGGCTGCGTGAAATGCTGTGTGGCGTCCACGCCCTTCTTCGCGGGCTGATCGCCCTTGCCCATCATCGGCAGCAGGCCACTTTCATCGTCGTCGGCGTTCGCCTTCTGGTCCAGACCCTCTTCGTAAACCGCCAGAAAGCCGGGGAATTTCACAACCTGCCCGGTGGCACGCAGTTCGTGCCGGCCGGTGGGATCGCGCAAGGTTACGGTCGTGCGTTCAAGGCTGGCAGACGCCATCTGACTGGCCATCGCCCGCTTGAAGATCAGGTCGTAAAGCCGCGCCTCGTCACCGTGTCCGTGGCGGTCTTTCGAAAAATCGGTGGGCCGGATCGCTTCGTGGGCTTCCTGCGCGTTCTTGGCCTTGGTTTCATAGTGGCGCGGTTTTTCGGGCAGGTAATGCCCGTCATACCGGTCAGCGATGGCCTTGCGCGCGGCGGAAATCGCGCTCGGGTCCATCTGCACGCCGTCGGTTCGCATGTAGGTGATCGCGCCCGCTTCATACAGCGTTTGCGCCACGCGCATTGTGTGGCTGGCCGAAAAGCCCAGCTTGCGCGCGGCTTCCTGCTGCAAGGTGGATGTGGTGAACGGCGGCGCCGGGTTGCGGCGCATCGGTCGCGTTTCCACGTCTTCCACGCGGAACTGTGCGCCCTCGACGGCGGCCCTGGCGCGCATGGCAACGCCTTCGTCGCCAAGGCTCAGCCGCTCCAGCTTTTCGCCGTCGAAACGCACAAGGCGCGCGGCAAACTCGGTCCCGTCCTGCTCAAGTTTTGCGATGACCTGCCAGTATTCCTGCGCGCGGAATGCCTCAATCTCGCGCTCACGCTCTACGATCAGGCGCAGCGCGACCGATTGCACGCGGCCCGCGCTTTTCGCGCCGGGCAGCTTGCGCCACAGCACGGGCGAAAGCGTGAAGCCGAAAAGGTAATCCAGCGCGCGGCGAGCAAGATAGGCGTCAATCAGGTCCTGATCCAGTTCACGCGGATGCTTCATCGCATCGGTGACGGTCGCCTTGGTGATCGCGTTGAACGTAACCCGCTCGACCTCCTTTGGCAGCGCGCGCCGCTTGGCCAGCAATTCGCGCACGTGCCAGGAAATCGCCTCGCCCTCGCGATCGGGGTCGGTGGCGAGGATCAGGCGGTCCGCCTGCTTGGCGGCATCCGCGATCGCCTTTACGCGCGATTGCTTGTCGCCGTGCAGTTCCCAATCCATCGCGAAATCCTCGTCCGGGCGGACCGACCCGTCCTTCACGGGAAGATCGCGGACGTGGCCGTATGAGGCGAGCACCTTGAAGCCGGGGCCAAGGTATTTTTCGATGGTCTTGGCCTTGGCCGGTGATTCGACAATGACGAGTTGCATGGCGGTGTGTGGCATTCCTTACGCGTATACGTACGCGCGAGGGTGGATAGCTTCGCGGCCTATCGTCAAGAGAAAGAAATGCGCGGGCGGTGCAACCGGCACCGGATCGGTGCCTTGCCTCTCCGGTGGCCGGGAAGACAAATGGCCATGCATCCCTTCCGGGCCGGTCACCACCTTTCGCGGCGCCCTCGCCCGCGCTAGGACACGCATCAGGACGCGCGCCGCCGTCAGGAGACTACGCCCATGAAAACCGCGCTGCTTGCGCTTCTCGCAACCGGACTTGTGGCGGCCGCGCCGGGTCAGGACAGGGCGCAACCGGGCGACGGCTATCTGGCCGGTCCCACGCTGCCCGGCTTCGAGATCGGGCATACCGACGGGGACGGTCAGCAGTGGATCATGGAACAAGTGCCGCGGGGCGAATCCGTTCACGACTGGACGCGGATGATCACCACCCAGCGTTTTAACGGAATCGCCGGCCAGACGACGCCCAAGGACTATCTTGGCGTCATCGCGCGCAGCCTGCCCCAGTCCTGCAAGGGCGCGCACGCAAGCGATCCGGTAACGTTCACCGTTTCTGGCAGGCCCGCCGCGAAGATGCGGGCCGACTGCCCGAACAACCCCGAAACCCATCTGCCCGAAACGTTTGAGATCCTGGCGATATCCGGCCCGCGCGATCTGCACGTAAGGCAGGTCGCATTCCGCTACGTCCCGTCGCCGGAGGATATCGCGTGGGCCGAATCCTACCTGGCATCGACCACGTTCTGCCCGCCGCTGAGCAAGACGCCGGCCTGCCGGATCCTGACGCCCGATTGAGACCGCGGACACCCCATCGCTCCTAGTCCTGCAGGCTGACGCGCCCACCTGCGTGGCGCACCAGGCGGCCTGCCAGTTCGAGGTCGAGCAGCGCACCCTGCACCGTTGCCGCAGTCGTGCCCGACTGGCGGACAAGCTCGTCAATCGCGACAGGTGCGGGGGAAAGCAGCGCGGCAATATCTCCGGGATCGATCTCGGGCTCGGCTTCGGGCAGGTCGAACACGCCGGCACCATCGTCGCGGAAACGTGACTTCGGCTGCCCGTCGAATCCCGAAATCAACTCAAGCACGTCTTGCGCGGATTGCACCAGCACCGCGCCATCGCGGATCAGCTGGTTGCACCCGTGCGCGCGCGAATCGAGCGGAGAGCCGGGAATGGCCATCACTTCGCGCCCCGCCTCGCCGGCCAGCCGTGCCGTAATCAGCGACCCGGATTTCGGCGCGGCTTCCACCACGATGGTGCCCGCTGCCAGCCCCGCGATGATCCGGTTGCGTTTCGGGAAATGGCGCGCCAGCGGGTCGGTGCCCGGCGGCTCTTCCGCGATCAGCAGGCCACCGGTCGCGATGCGTTCCTGCAAGTCCGCGTGTTCGGGCGGATAGGCGATGTCTATCCCGCTGGCGATCACGCCAATCGTGCCGGTCGCGAGGCTGGCTTCGTGCGCCGCACCGTCAATCCCGCGCGCCAGGCCGGATACGACCACTATCCCCGCTTCGCCCAGCGTCGCGGCGAATTCTCGCGCAAGGCGCACGGCAGCGGCCGAGGCGTTGCGCGCGCCGACCATCGCCACGCAAGGGCGCAATGCCAGCGCGATGTTACCGCGCAAGGTGACGATCGGCGGTGCGCCGTCCATCTGCGCCAGCAGCGCGGGATACTCTTCCATGTCGTGGAACAGGTATCGCGCACCTGCCCGCCGCGTCGCTTCGATTTCGCGCTCTATCCGCGCAGCACTTGCCGCCTCGTACCGCCTGCCGCCCCTGCGGGCGAGGTCGGGCAAGGCAGCGACAGCCTCGACCGCCGAACCGAACCGCCGCAACAGTTGCGCATAGCTGACAGGGCCGACATTGGGCGAGCGCAACAGGCGAATGCGTGCGAATGCCTCTTCGCGCGAAAGAGCCTTTGCGGTCACCCCTTGCTGCCGACTTTCGGTTCGGTTCCCGCCATCAGGCGTGCGATGTTTGCACGATGCAGCCACAACACCAACAGCGCGATGGCCGCCAGCGTGGGCGCATATTCGCGATAGCCGAACGCAAGTGCAGCCGCGGGCGCGGCAATCGCGGCCAGCATCCCGCCAAGCGAGGAAATCCGCACGATCGCCAGCACGGCCAGCCAGACCGCAGCATAGGCCAGCCCGATCGGCCACCCCAGCCCGAAGCACACCCCCGCCGTGGTCGCCACGCCCTTCCCGCCCCGGAATCGCAGCCAGACAGGAAAGCAATGCCCGATCACCGCGCCCCCGGCAGCCGCCGCTTCCGCGCCGGGCCAGAAATGCCGCACCAGCGCGATCGCCGCGAATCCCTTGGCAAGATCAAGCAGCAAGGTCGCCGCGGCGAGCCCCTTGCGCCCGGTTCGCAGCACGTTGGTCGCCCCGATATTGCCCGAACCGATCGCGCGCAGGTCTCCCGCGCCGGTGATCCGGGTAAGGATCATGCCGAAGGGGATAGAGCCCAGCACATAGGCGGCGAGGAAGGGAAGAATGAGGTTCACCCCCGCTTCTTATCCGCGACAGCCGTCCGCTTCCAAGTGCTGTCTTTCCTTTTTGCCGCCGATACCGATAGAAAGCATGTTCGACAGTGCGGGACCGCGGACGGGATTTGAACGACAAGTGACCAAGAGCGTCAAACCTTCTGCGCCGCTGCTGATTTTCGATTCGGGCGTTGGCGGACTGTCCGTGCTGCGCGAAGTGCGCGACCTGCTTCCGCAGGCACCCGTGATCTATGCGGCGGATACCGCGGGCCTTCCCTACGGTTCGAAAACCGAAGCCCAGATCGCGGCGCGCGTTTCGGGCCTGCTGGGCCGGATGACCGAACGCTTCCGCCCAAGACTGGTCTGCATCGCCTGCAACACCGCGTCCACCATCGCGCTGGGCATGGTGCGCGACGTTCTGGAAGTTCCGATCGTGGGCACCGTCCCGGCGATCAAGCCCGCCGCGGCGATGACCCGCACCGGCGTGATCGGCCTTCTCGGTACCGAAGCGACGATCCGGCAGGGATATGTCGACCGGCTGGAGGCGGAGTTCGCCGCCGGAAAGACGCTGCTGCGCCATGCCGCGCCCGGCCTCGTCACCGCTGCTGAAGCGAAGCTGCGCGGCAAGCCGGCCGATCCACGGGTATTCGCCGAAGCGGTGGCGGGGCTGCGCAGCCAGCCCGGCGGCGACAGGATCGACACCGTCGTTCTCGCCTGCACGCACTTCCCGCTCGTCCAACAGGAACTGGCCGAAGCGTTCGGCAACGGCGTTGCCTTTATTGACGGATCGCAAGGCATTGCGCGGCGCATCGCTTACCTGACCGCAGGCCAGGAATGGAATCGCACGGAAGACGATCTTGCCCTGTTCACCAGCGACGGCGGCGATATCAATGCCCTGCGCCCGGCACTGGCGGAATACGGACTGGGGCGCGTGGCGATTTTCTGACCGGTCGAAGACAAGCAATCGGCTTTGCGGTACGCAGGCGTTCGCGGAATTGAGACTGGCCATTCGCGGCGCGCGGCGCTAATAGCGCGAATTCGCCGATAATTGTCCGTTCGGGGGATCGGACTGTCGCCAGGAGGAACGGCGTTGAACTACGATCAGGTATTCGACCAGGCAATCGATCGCCTTCACACGGAAGGCCGCTATCGCGTCTTCATCGATATCCTGCGCAACAAGGGCGCCTATCCCAACGCGCGGTGCTTCGCCGGGCACAACGGACCGAAGCCGATTACCGTATGGTGTTCGAACGATTACCTCGCGATGGGGCAACACCCGAAGGTGATCGCCGCGATGGAAGAGGCGCTGCACGATGTCGGCGCGGGTTCGGGCGGCACGCGCAACATCGGCGGCAACACGCACTACCATATCGAGCTTGAAGGCGAACTGGCCGACCTTCACGGCAAGGAAGGCGCGCTGCTGTTCACCAGCGGATACGTCTCGAACGACGCCACGCTTTCGACGCTTGCCAAGATCCTGCCGGGCTGCGTGATCTTTTCGGACGAACTGAACCACGCCAGCATGATCGCGGGCATCCGCAATTCGGGCGCGCCCAAGAAGGTGTTCCGCCACAACGACGTTGCGCACCTGGAAGAGCTGCTGGCCGAAACCGATCCGGCGCTGCCCAAGCTTATCGCATTCGAAAGCGTCTATTCGATGGACGGCGACATCGCCCCCATCCACGAGATCTGCGACCTTGCCGAAAAGTACAACGCGCTGACCTATATCGACGAGGTTCACGCGGTCGGCATGTATGGCCCGCGCGGCGGCGGCGTTACCGAACGCGACGATGCCGCGCACCGCATCGACATCATCGAAGGCACGCTGGGCAAGGCGTTCGGCGTGATGGGCGGATACATCGCGGCGGACAAGCGCATCATCGACGTGATCCGGTCCTATGCGCCGGGCTTCATCTTCACGACCTCGCTCTCGCCCGTCCTGGCGGCAGGCGTGCTGGCGTCGGTTCGTCACCTCAAGTCCTCCAGCGTCGAGCGCGACGGCCAGCAGGCCGCCGCCGCGATGCTGAAGCAGAAGTTCCGCGACGCGGGGCTGCCGGTGATGAATTCGACGACGCACATCGTGCCGCTGATGGTGGGCGATCCGGTGCGCGCCAAGAAGATCAGCGATATCCTGCTTGCGGAATACGGCGTCTATGTTCAGCCGATCAACTTCCCCACCGTGCCGCGCGGTACGGAGCGGCTGCGCTTCACGCCCGGCCCCGCGCACACAGAGGAAATGATGGACGAATTGACCGGCGCGCTCGTCGAAATCTGGGAACGCATGGAAATGAAGCTGGCCGACGCGGCCTGACCCTTAAGCCGGCCCTGAATTTCACGCCGGCCCTCACCTGCACACCTGCAAAACCACGAAAAAGCCCTCCCGCCCCATCGCGCGGGAGGGCTTTTTCAATGCGGCATCCGCAATTGCGTCAGCGCAGCGCCACCACGTTGTCCGACACGCGCGGATCGTTGCGGTCCCCGCGATACTGGCTGGCCATCGGCTCGTCGCTGACATTGATGACGTCGGCGGCGTCAAAGCCGTTGAACGCGGTCTTCATCGCCGCGCCATAGGCACCCAGCATGCCGATCTCGATGAAATCGCCCGCCTTGATGTCCGAAGGCAGTTCGAACGGGCCTTCCATATAGTCCATGTCGTCACAGGTCGGGCCATAGAAGCTGAACGCCTCCACCTCTTCCGACGCGCCGTTGCGCAGCAGCCGCACGGGGAAACGCCACGCGACGTGGGCCGCATCGAACAGCGAGCCATAGGCACCGTCGTTGATGTAAAGCTCGTTCCCGCGCCGCCGCTCTACCCGCACGATCAGCGAGTTGTATTCGGCAGACAGCGCGCGGCCCGGTTCGCACCACAGCTCGGCCGAATAGGAAATCGGCAGCGATTCATAAGTGCGGTCGATCAGCGAGAAATAGTCTTCCAGCGGCGGCGGTTCCATGCCCGGATAGACCGAGGGGAAGCCCCCGCCCACGTCCACCACGTCGACCAGTACCGAAGCCTCCACAATCGCTGCGCGCACGCGCTCAAGCGCCTGGACATAGGCGAACGGGCTCATCGACTGGCTGCCGACGTGGAAACACACGCCAAGCGCGTCCGCCACCTGGCGTGTCGCCTGAAGCAGTTCGGGCGCATCGGTCAGGTCGCAGCCGAACTTGCTGGCAAGGCTCAGTTCCGAATATTCGGACGAGACGCGCAGCCGCACGCAAAGCGTAAGGTCGGTGGCCGGGTTGCCGTCTGCATCCACGGTCGCCGCCTTGATCTTTTCCAGCTCTTCCAGCGTGTCGAGGCTGTAGGTGCGCACGCCGTGCACCTTGTAGGCTTCGGCAATCGCGCTTGGCGTCTTGACCGGGTGCATGAAGCACAACGTCGCTTCGGGCAGCGTTGCGCGCACAAGGCGCACTTCCGCGATCGAGGCGACGTCGAAATAGCGCACCCCTGCATCCCACAACACGCGCAGCAAATCCGGCGAGGGATTGGCCTTTACCGCATAGAGCGAGCGGCCCGGAAACTTCTCTACAAAGAAGCGGGCGGCGCGCGCAGCGGCGTGCGGGCGGTTCAGAATGACGGGTTGGTCCGGCGCCGAAGCGCCAACTACAGCCAGTGCGTCAGGATGTTGGAGCAATTCAAGGGACCCCCAAAACGGTAAGTTGGACAAGGCTGCCTTGCGGTTTGGAAGTCCCCATGGGGCAGCGGGGGGTCGCTATAGAACCCATACGCTGAACATCAAGTGAAATAATCGGCTGTCCGATTATCGGTCACAAAAATGCACCTTCGCTGCCCCGACCGGGTCTGGCGCCGGGGATGCAAGCGCCACTTATCTTACGAAAACACAAGGCTTTCATACGTTCCCGAGATAGTCACCCAATGCGCGCCAGCACGGAAGCGACGTCGGATCGTTGGCACCGTTCGCCGCAACCGGATGCGACGCGAATCGGGCGATAACCATCCCGGCAACCGGATCGATCCACAGCGTCTGGCCATGAATCCCGCGGGCGCAATAGCATCCATGATTTTCGTGGGCCACCCACCACTGGCTGCCATAGGACCAGCCGGGAAGCTGCGGAAAGCGCGCCTTGTCGAACCGTTCCGGTTCTCCGCCTGCCGCCACGCGTTCCACCACGCGCGCCGGAATCACGCCCAGCCCGCCCAGACGCAGCGCCTCTCCGAATCGGGCCAGATCCTCAAGACGCAGGTTAAGGCCGCCGCCGCAGAACGGCATGCCCGCCTCGTCCACCAGGAATTCGGCATCGCCCATCATGCCCAGCGGCTGCCAGATCCGTTCGGACAATATGCGGGCGATGTTCTTCCCCTCGACCCGCGAGACGATCCAGCCGAGCACATCGGTGTTGACGGTGCGATAGGTGAAGCCTTCGCCATGCGTGCCGCTTTTGCCGACGGTGGCGGCGAACGACAGCAAGTCGCGCGGGCCGTCATATCCTGCCGGGCGCGGCGTAAGCCCCAGTGCATTCGACAAACCGCCGATGCCCGACGTGGGATCGGCATAGTCTTCCGAAAAGTCGATCGCGGTTGTCATGTCCATGACCTGCCGCACCGTGGCATCTCCGAACCCGCTGGCGCGCAGTTCGGGGACAAGGCTTGCCACCGGCGTTTGAGGGTCGAGCCGTCCTTCCTCGATCAGCATTTCGGCCAGCGTGCCGATAAAACTCTTGGTCATGGAAAAGGCGATGTGGCGTGTTTCCGGCCCGGTTACGCCGAACCACCGTTCGTAAACCACCGTGCCCTTGTGCAGCACCAGTATGCCGTCCGTGTAGTTCGCCAGCAGTCCTTCGGCGAATGTCATCGCCTTGTCTGAACCTAGCGGCGTGCAGGTGACGCTTTCGATATCGTCGCGCAGCGCGCGGGCGAAAGGCGCACCGCCCTGCCCCGCGCCGACGCGCAGCGTGGGGCAGAACTGGCGCATGTTGGAATAGGACCAGCGGATCATAGGAAAGCGCATGTGGCCGGCTTCGCTGGCCAGGATGCGCTTTGCGGCAGGCGGCGGCGTGCCTTCCATCCAGCCCATCGTCACCGGATCGCTGGTGACGGCGTCAAGCATCTGTTCCGGCATGGCCTCTCCTTCCAGCCCGGTCACTCCACTGCGCAGAGTGCCCTAGGAAAGCCGGTCGCGAAAGGTCTCCCACGTGAAATTCCGGACACATTCCAATGCGTCGGTCTCGCTGTCCCACAGCCAGATGGACGGCAACGGCACGCCGTTGAAGGTGGTGGTCTTCACCATCGAGTAATGCGCCTGGTCAAGAAAGGCGAAGCGCGTTCCCGGCGTCTCCAGTCCGGGCAAGCGGTAATCGCCGATCACGTCCCCCGCCAGGCATGACGGGCCGCCCAGCCGCACCGGTTCCGGCCCCTCGCCCACGCCATGTTCGTATTCGTCGATAGGCAGTTCGCCCAGCATCGCCGGGCGATAGGGCGCCTCGATAACGTCGGGCATATGGCACGTGGCGGAAATGTCGGTGATGGAAACCGGCATGCCGTTCCAGTGACTGTCGAGCACGGTCCCCGCAAGAATCCCGGCATCCAGGGCCACCGCCTCACCGGGTTCGATATAGACCTGCGCGCCCGTATCCTCTGCCACGTCGCGCAGGAACTCTACCAGTTCCTCCCGCTGGTAATCCGCGCGGGTGATGTGGTGCCCGCCGCCAAGATTGATCCATTCGAACTGGCCGAAACAGGGTTCAAGGAAATCGAACACCTTGTCCCATGTGCGGCGAAGCGGCTCAAAGTCCTGCTCGCACAGGTTGTGGACGTGGAACCCGTCGACCAGTTCCACGTGTTCTTCGGTCAGCTGGTCGATCGGGAAGCCCAGCCGCGAATGGGGCGCGCTGGGATCGTACTTCGCCACTTCGCCTTCGGGCTGCATCGGGTTCAGGCGAAGCCCGATATCGAAGCTTTCGCCGCGCGCGCGCGCCGCTTCGATAATGGCTGAACAGCGGACAATCTGCTGCGGCGAATTGAAGATCACATGGTCCGAAAGCCGCAGCACCTCGTCCAGTTCGTCGGGCTTGTATGCGGCAGAGTATGTCGCGATCTCACCGTCGTAGAACTCGCCGGCAAGCCGCGCTTCCCACAGGCCAGAGGTGCACACGCCATCCAGATATTCGCCGACAATCGGCGCGGTGGACCACATCGAAAACGCCTTTAGCGCGGCCAGGACTTTCGCACCCGAGCGCTCACCTATGTCCTGCAACACGCGCAGGTTATCCCTCAGTTTCGCGGCATCGACCACGAAGGCAGGACTATCGACGCGGGTGAGGTCGAAATGGGCGAATGCGCCCGGATCGCCGGCTCTGGTTTCCATCTATTCATCCCCAAGCGCGGCCAGCGCGCTGTTGAATTCCGCCGCCGCCGAATCGTTGAAACAAACGAGCAAAATGCGATCGAATGTGCCCGGCGAAACGCGCAGCACGTCTGCAATCGTCTCCACCGCCGTCCGGGCGGCCCTGTCCACCGGATAGCCATAGACTCCTGTCGAAATCGCCGGAAAGGCAACGGTTCGCGCCCCTGCCCTTGCTGCGACGGCAAGCGAATTGCGATAGCAATCGGCCAGACGTTTCGGCTCGCCGTTTCCGCCCCCGTGCCAGACCGGCCCGACCGTATGGATCACATGGCGCGCAGGGAGGCGGTACCCCCCGGTGATCTTCGCCTGCCCGGTTTCGCAACCGCCAAGAGCGCGGCATTCTTCCAGCAGGCGCGGACCGGCGGCCCGGTGGATCGCCCCGTCCACCCCGCCACCGCCCAGAAGCGACCGGTTGGCGGCATTGACGATGGCATCGACGTCGAACGTCGTGATGTCGCCGGTCACAACCTCGACCGGCGTACCGGCGACGATACGCTCCATCAGAACGAAAGCGGCCCCGGCAGTTCCTTCACCTGCCACGGCAACCCGTGCCTGTTCAGCATGTCCATGAACGGATCGGGGTCCATCTGCTCCATGTTGAATACGCCCTCACCCTTCCACGCGCCGGTCACGATCATCGCCGCGCCGATCATCGCGGGAACGCCGGTGGTGTAGCTGACCGCCTGATTTCCGGTTTCGGCATAGGCGTCCTCATGGTCGCAGATGTTGTAGATGTAATAGGTGTGCTCTTCCCCGTCCTTGTAGCCGGTAGCGATATCGCCGATGTTCGTCTTGCCCTTTGTGGTGGAGCCAAGGCTGGAAGGTTCGGGCAGCACCGCCTTCAGGAACTGCAGCGGAATGATTTCCTTGCCTTCGTACATCACGGGGTCGATCCGCGTCAGCCCCACGTTCTGCAACACGGTAAGGTGCGTGATGTAGGCATCGCCGAAGGTCATCCAGAAGCGGATGCGCTCAATCTCCGGCATATGCTTCGCGAGGCTTTCCAGTTCCTCGTGATACATCAGGTACATGTTCTTGGGGCCAACGCCTTCGAAACTGAATTCCTGTTTTGTGCCGAGCGCCGGAGTCTCGATCCACTTGCCGTCCTGAAAGTGCCGTGCGGGCGCGGTCACTTCGCGGATGTTGATTTCCGGATTGAAGTTGGTGGCGAAGTGCTGGCCGTGGTCCCCGCCGTTGCAGTCGAGGATGTCCAGCGTGCGGATCGTGTCCAGCTTGTGCTTCTTGAGCCACGTCGCGAAAACGCTGGTCACGCCCGGATCGAAGCCGGAACCGAGCAGCGCCATCAGCCCCGCCTGCCTGAACCTTTCCTGGTAGGCCCACTGCCACGAATATTCGAAGTGCGCCTCGTCGCGCGGTTCGTAGTTCGCGGTGTCCATATAGTTGACGCCCGCTTCAAGGCAGGCATCCATGATGTGAAGATCCTGATAGGGCAGCGCCAGGTTCACCACCAGCACCGGCTGCACCTTGCGGATCAGGGCAACGGTGGCGTCCACATCGTCCGCGTCGATCTGGAACGTCTCGATCGAAACGCCGGTGCGCTGCTTCACACTCTCGGCAATCGCATCGCATTTCGCCTTGGTGCGGCTTGCCAGCGCGATGCCGGTGAAGATGTCGGCATTCATCGCCATCTTGTGAACCGCGACCGAACCCACGCCGCCCGCGCCGATCACCAGTACTTTCGCCATGGTATCTCCAATTGTATTGCGCCTTGCGCATCCCGCTATGGCGCGGGAATCAATCGCCGCGCTTTAGGGGAAGCCAGTGACAAACCCAAGTCCCGACACACCGCAACGCGAACCGACAAGCGAAGGCGTTGCGCGCGCCGCAAAGAAGATCGCGGCGCTGCTTCCACCAACGCCGCTTCTCCCCCTCGAAGTGGGGGGAGCCACCGTCTGGTGCAAGGCGGAAAGCCTGCAACCGGTCGGCGCGTTCAAGATACGCGGCGCATGGCACCGCCTTTCGGACATGGGCGAGGAAGAGCGCGCACACGGGGTTGTCGCGGTGTCGAGCGGCAACCATGCGCAGGGCGTGGCATGGGCGGCGCGGCGGCTGGGCATCCATGCCGCCATCGTGATGCCGAACGACGCCCCTGCGGTGAAGCTCGCCAACACGCGCGCGCTGGGGGCGGAAGTAGTGCTTTACGACCGGCCCGGCGGTGAAGATCGCGATGTCATCTCGCGCGCGCTGTGCAGCGAACGCGGTGCAACGCTGGTCCATGCCTATGGCGATCCCTGGGTGATCGAAGGGCAAGGCAGCGCGGGGCTGGAGATCGCGGAACAGATGGAACGCCTGGCCGGTGGCAGCCCCACGCGGATCGTATGCCCCTGCGGCGGCGGCGGACTGACCGCCGGCCTTGCCCTCGCCTGTCCCGATGCAGAGATCGTTCCGGTCGAACCCGAAGGGTGGGACGATGTGCGGCGCAGCCTTGAACAGGGCCGGATCGTGCCCGTGCAGCCATCGCCCCCACCCACGGCCTGCGACGCCTTGCAGACGCCGCGCACGTTCCCGATCAACTTTGCCGTGATGAAGGCGCGCGGCCTGCGCGGCATCAGTGTGACCGAAAGCGAAATTCGCGCGGCGCAGCGCCTGGCTTTCAACACGTTGCGACTGGTGATCGAACCGGGCGGCGCGGCGGCCCTTGCGGCGATCATGACGGGCAAGGCTGCCACCGATGGCCACACGGCGGTCGTCCTGTCGGGAGGAAACGTCGATCCGGCGGCATATGCCGCGATCGTCGCGAAACCGTCGCACGACTGACACGCGCGCGTCACCGAAGGTTCGTAATCGCCGGTCCCGGGAATCGCAGACGGGACGGGCGAAGCATGAATATCCGGGGCCACGAAATAGATCGCGCGGTGTTGCGCAGCGATGCAGAGCCGAAATCGAGGATACTGGACCGCGCGTTCGCGTTTGCCTTTCGCGGGCTGGTCTATGCACAGATCTGGGAAGACCCGGTGGTCGACATGGAAGCGCTGGATATCCGGCCCGAAAGCCACGTCGTCACCATCGCCAGCGGCGGATGCAACGTGCTGTCATACCTTACCGCCGATCCCGCGCGGATCACGGCGGTGGACCTCAACACCGCGCACGTCGCGCTGGGGAGACTGAAGCAGGCCTCGGTCCGGCACCTGCCCGACTATGCCGCCTTCCGCAGCTTTTTCGCTGAGGCGGACCGGGACGAAAACCTTGCGCTTTACCACCGGTACGTCGCCCCGCATCTCGACGATGCGACGCGCCGCTATTGGGAAGGCCGCGATCTTGTCGGCCGCCGCCGTATCGCGGGATTTGGCAAGGGCATCTATCGGCGCGGGCTGCTGGGCAATTTCATCGGCATCGCGCACCTTCTGGCAAAGCTCTATCGCATCGACCTGCATGCGGTGCTCGAAGCCGAAACGCTGGAAGACCAGCGCCGCGTGTTCGAGGAAAAGCTCGCCCCCGTGTTTGACCGAAAGTTCGTGCGCTGGCTGACCGACCTGCCCGCGTCGCTGTTCGGCCTTGGCATCCCGCCCGCGCAGTATAACGCGCTGGCCGGAAACCGGCGGATGGCCGAAGTACTGAAAGCGCGGCTTGAAAAGCTGGCTTGCGGCTTCCCGGTCCAGGAAAACTATTTCGCCTGGCAGGCCTTTTCGCGCGGGTATGGCAAGCACGCGGATTGCCCGCTTCCGCCCTATCTCGAGGAACGCAACTATCGCACGGTCAAGGCGCGGATCGACCGGATCGAAACGCGCCACGCGAACATGACCGGTTTCCTGATGGAACAGGACGAAAACAGCGTGGATCGCGTGGTCCTGCTGGACGCGCAGGACTGGATGGACGATGCGCAGCTCACCGCGCTGTGGAGCGCGATCACGCGTGCGGCCCGCCCCGGTGCGCGCGTGCTGTTCCGCACCGCTGCAGAACCGTCGCTGCTACCCGGCCGCCTGCCCGATGCCATCCTTTCGCGCTGGGACTATGCCGAGCGACAATCGGGTGACTTCACGCAACGCGACCGTTCGTCGATCTATGGCGGCGTCCACCTCTATACGCTGCGCGCATGACCGCCGCCGAAGGGGCAAGGGCCACCCATGCGGCTGCGATGGACGCGCAGTATCGTTATCAGCGACACCTCTATGACCTGACGCGCAAGTATTACCTTTTCGGCCGCGACCGCCTGATCCGCGAACTGGACTGCAAGCCCGGCGACAAGGTTCTGGAAATCGCCTGCGGCACCGGGCGCAATCTGGCAAAGGTTGCGCGCCAATGGCCGGGCGTTTCGCTCTACGGGCTGGATATCTCGGCCGAGATGCTGAAATCGGCACAAGCTGCACTGGGCGAAGAAGCGCGGCTGGCGCTGGGCGACGCGACCGGATTCGATGCCGCCGGTCTGTTGGGCCATGCCCGTTTTGACCGCGTATTCATTTCCTTCGCCGTGTCGATGATCCCCGATTGGCAAAAGGCCGTCGATCATGCCGCGGCGCTGGTTGCGCCCGGCGGTTCGCTGTCGGTCGTCGATTTCGGGGACATGGACGGGCTCTGGCCCGTCGCACAAACGGCACTCGGCGCGTGGCTGGCCAAGTTCCACGTCACGCCGCGGGCCGATCTGCCCGACGTCGCAAGCCGGGTTGCGCAAAGGCACGGCCTGTCACTGGAAACGCGGCGCGGTGCCTTCGGGTATTACACGCTGATCCAGATCGAACGCTCCGTTCATGCAACCTAGGTTGCATTTGACAATCCATTGGGCCGCGCGCAGTCTCCCGGCCGATAACAAAGGGGGGAGACAATCATGCAGGCGCAGATGCTTGCACCCGCTGCCGTGCTGGTGCTGTGGTCGCTTGTCATGCTGTTCTGGACCGCTGGCACGCGCTTTCCGGCCATGGCGAAGTCGGGGATCGACCTGAAGCAGGCCAAGCCCGGCGGACGCGGGCAGGATCTTGAAGGCGTGGTGCCGGACAAGGTGCAGTGGAAATCCCACAATTATTCGCACCTGATGGAACAGCCGACGATCTTCTATCCCACGGTCGTCATCATCGCGATCATGGGGGCCGGCGCAATCGATGTCGCGCTGGCGTGGGCCTATGTTTTCATCCGGATCGTCCATTCGATCTGGCAGGCGACCGTCAATGTCGTCAGCGTGCGCTTCATGCTGTTCATATTGTCCACTTCGTGCCTGCTGGCGCTGGCGGTGCGCGCGGTGCTGGCAACGCTGCTGCACGATCCATCCGTACTGGCCGGATAGATCCGGTTCAACGACCAAGGGGGAGACAAGAATGATAGGCATGGAAATCCTGAAACCCGTCGTGGTGCTGGCGGGCTGGACGATGATCATGTGGATCTGGATGTTCGCCACGCGCATTCCGGCAATGGGCGCGGCGAAGATCGACAGCGCGAACATGGTCGGCGGCACCGGCAAGGATCTTGACGGACAGTTGCCCGAAAAAACCATGTGGGTTGCCCACAACTACAATCACCTGCACGAAGCGCCGACCGTGTTCTATGCGGTCGCCATCGTGCTGGCGGTCATCGGACAGGGAGACGGGCTGAACGCGACGCTTGGCTGGTCCTATGTGATCCTGCGCATCCTGCATTCCCTTGTGCAGGCAACCTTCAACCGCGTGATGGTGCGCTTCCTGATTTTCGTGCTGTCTTCACTGGTGCTGATGGCGCTTACGGTACACGCCCTGCTGGCGCTGTTCTGAACGCTCAACGCACGAACAGGCTTGCCAGCTCTACGTGGGTGGACCAGCGGAACTGGCCCACCGGCCGAAGTTCGGCGAGCCTGTAGCCACCCGCCGCCAGTTGCGCCGCATCGCGTGCCCAACTGGCGGGGTTGCAGCTGATATAGACGACGCGCGCCACCTTGGACGCGGCGATCTGCGCCACCTGCTCGCGCGCGCCGGCACGCGGCGGATCGAGCAAGACGGCGTCGAAGCGGTCCAGCTCTTCGGCGCGCAGCGGATTGCGAAACAGGTCGCGGTGAAGCGAATGGACCGGCTTGCCCGATGCCCGCGCGGCGGACTGGCAGGCAAGGTGCGCATCGCGCGCGGCCTCGACCGCCAGCACTTTGGCCGGTCCCGCCAGGGCAAAGGCAAACGTGCCCAGCCCGGCGAACAGGTCGGCAATCGTCCCGGCGCCATCCAGCCATTCGGCCGCTGCGCCAGCCAGTGCCGCCTCGCCATCGGGCGTGGCCTGAAGGAACGCGCCGGGTGGAAGCGTCACCGGCGTGCCGCCAAGCGTGACCGTCACCGGTTCAGGTTCCCACTGGGTTTCCGGCCCGTATCCGCCATCCAGCGTCAGGCGTGCAAGGCGGTGATCCTGCGCGAAGGCAATCAACGCCTCGGTCGCGGCCAGCCCTTCCGCCTCCAGCCCCTTGATCCCCGCTGCAACGCCCTGATCGCAAGCCGTTAGTTCGATATCGGCAGCCAGCTTGCGGTTGCCCATCTTTGCCAAGAGATCGCGCAATGGGTCCACGAGTGCAAACAGGTCCGGCGCCAGTACATGACATTCGCGCATATCGACGATGCGGTGCGAACCTTGCTCGCGAAATCCCAGCACGATGCGCTTGCCGATGGCCTGCGCATGAAGCGCCGCGCGGCGGCGGCTGCGCGGCGGAGACAGATGCGCGGCCTGCACCAACTCCGCATCAAGCCCCTGGCCCTTTGCCGGACCAAGCACCCGGTCGCTGACGAATGCGGACAGCGCGGCCTCGTCCAGATGCTGCAACTGACATCCGCCGCAAGCGGGGAAATGGCGGCACGTCGGCGCAGCGTGATGCGGCCCCGGCACCAGAACGCCGTCCGCGCCGATCACGTCCCCCGGCGCGGCAAAGGCCACGTGGCGGCCGTCCGCCGTAACCCCGTCGCCCTTCGCGGCGACACGCACGATTTCCGCACCCCCGCTCATGCCAGTGCGCATTCAAGCGAAGGAGCAATCGCCGAAGCCAGATCACCGGCGGTGAATGCCGCGCCGCAATGCCGCGCCGCCGCCGCGTGGAGCCACAACCCCTCCTCGGCCGCGCGCAACGCATCGCCATGAACCGCAAGGCGGCTGGCAATCGCGCCCGCCAGCACGTCTCCGCTGCCCGCGACGGAAAGCCAGCTTGGCGCGCGCGGAGCCATCACCACCGTCCCGTCCGGCGCGGCGATCAGGCTGTCCGGCCCCTTGAGCAGCACGACCGCATCGCTCGCTTTTGCAAGCGCCAGTGCGCGGTCGCGCCGCGCGCCCTGCCCCGCCAGCCCGAACGACCCTTCCAGCGCGGCCATTTCGCCTTCGTGCGGCGTAAGCACGAGTGCGCCCTGACGTTCGGCCAGAAGATCGGGCGACAACAGTTTCAGCGCGTCGGCATCGGCCACGGCCGGCGGTGCAAGATCGAGCACGGCGCGCAACCGCTCGCGCGCGTCCGCGCCCGTGCCGAGCCCCGGCCCCACCAGCATCGCCGCGATGCGCCGGTCGCGCAGGCTGTCCCACACGGCTCCGGGATCGGGCGCCTCGGTCACGACCAGCTCATGCGGAACGCTCGCCGGACGGCGCGAAGCGACCAGTTTCACATACCCGGCACCGGCCCGCAGGGCTGCATCGGCCGACAACAGCGTTGCACCGGGCATATCGCCGCCGACGATGGCAAGAAGGCCGCGCGTGTATTTGTGTGCATCGGGCGCGGGCGACGCGATTTGCGGTTTGGCCAGCACTCTTGCCGCGCCGCCCGTCGCACCCACGCCGATATCGACAAGATGCAGCGCCCCCATCGTTTCGCATGCGGGCATCGTCCAGTGCGCGAATTTCCACGCGCCCAACGCGACGGTCATGTCCCAACGCGGCAGCCCTTCGTTCAGCGGCTTCCCGCTGTCGCTCTCGATGCCGCTGGGCAGGTCAATCGCTATGCGATGCGTGTGGCTTGCCGAAAGGCTCGCAAGCAGCGCCAGAAGGTCGTCCGACAAGGCCCGCGCAAGACCGCTGCCGAACAGGCAGTCGACCAGCACCTCACCATGCGGTAATGGCTCCGCCGGGACAATTGGCCCCTTGTAGAGCGAACGCGCTGTCCTTGCGGCGTCGCTTTTGGGCTCGATCGCGGCGACGACCTCTACGCTGTTTCCATGCGCGAACAAGTGCTGCGCGATCACATAGCCGTCGCCGCCATTGTTTCCCGGCCCGCACAGAACCGTCACCTTGCGCCCCGCCGCCACGCGCCGCACCCATTCGCCCGCGCCGTGCCCGGCACGCTGCATCAATTCGTCAACCGACGTTCCGGCAGCGATCAGCGCCTCTTCCGCCTCGCGCATCTGCGCGACGGTGAGCACCTGGCCCAGCCGGGGATCAAGGTGTTGCGGCATCGTCCGGTTTCACGCTGGCGGGGAAAAGATAGCGATCGCTTCCCACGGTAATTTCAAGGCGGCCATCCGCGGTCCATCTGGCGGACGAATCCTCGGCGCCGTCGGCGGGAACGGCTCCGCGCCCGTCATCGACGGCCCGGAAGCGCCGGAACGCGCCGTCGGAGGACTGAACGAACAGATACTTGTCTCCGCCCTGCGTAACGGTTTCGACCGAACAGACCTTTGCGAAAGCTGCCGTCCCGCCAATCGCGCAATCGATCTTGCGCGCGTTCGAAGAGGCGGCACCGCCGCTGCCCGAACAGGCGGCAAGAGCGAGAATCGGCAAGGCAGCGAAAACGGGGCGCATGGCCCCTAGTCGCGCTTCGCCTTCAATTGCGCAAGGTCGCGCACGGCACCGCGTGCCGCGCTGGTCGCCATCGCGGCATAGGCCTGCAAGGCGACGGAAACCTTGCGCTTGCGCGGCTTGACGGGTTGCCAGGCGGCGTCGCCTTTCGCTTCCATCGCGGCGCGGCGCTCATCCAGCACCGCGTCCGAAACCGTCAGGTTGATCGTGCGATTGGGGATATCGATCTCGATCGGGTCGCCATCCTCGACCAGCCCGATCGCACCGCCTTCCGCAGCTTCGGGCGATGCGTGACCGATGGAAAGGCCCGATGTTCCGCCCGAAAAACGCCCGTCGGTGATAAGCGCGCAGGCCTTCCCCAGACCTTTCGATTTCAGGTAGCTGGTGGGATAGAGCATTTCCTGCATGCCCGGCCCGCCCTTCGGCCCTTCATAGCGGATAACCACCACGTCGCCCGCTTCCACCTGCCCGGTAAGGATGCCGGTCACGGCGGCGTCCTGGCTTTCGAACACCTTGGCCTTGCCGGTGAACTTCAGGATCGAATCGTCAACCCCCGCCGTTTTCACGATGCATCCGTCGCGCGCGATGTTGCCGTAAAGGACGGCCAGCCCGCCGTCCTTGCTGAACGCGTGTTCGGCGGAACGGATCACACCGTTTTCGCGGTCAAGATCGAGGCTGTCCCACCGGCGCTCCTGGCTGAACGCGACTTGCGAGGGCACACCGCCCGGCGCGGCGCGGAAGAAGGTCTGCACCTCTTCATTGTTCGTGCGGCCGATGTCCCACGTGTTCAGCGCATCGAGCATGGACTTGGAATGCACGGTCGGCAGGTCCGAATGGATCAGCCCCGCACGCTCAAGCTCGCCAAGGATCGCCATGATCCCGCCGGCGCGGTGGACGTCTTCCATGTGCACATCCGATTTCGCCGGCGCCACCTTGGAAAGGCAGGGCACGCGGCGCGACAGGCGGTCGATATCGGCCATGGTGAAGTCCACGCCCGCTTCGTGCGCGGCGGCCAGTAGGTGCAGCACCGTGTTGGTCGATCCGCCCATCGCGATATCCAGGCTCATCGCGTTTTCGAACGCTTCGAAGCTGGCGATGTTGCGCGGCAGCACGCTTTCGTCGTCCTGCTCGTAATAGCGGCGGCACATATCCACGACCTGGCGGCCCGCCCGCAGGAACAGCGCCTTACGGTCGGCATGGGTGGCCAGCGTCGATCCATTGCCCGGCAGCGAAAGGCCCAGGGCTTCGGTCAGGCAGTTCATCGAATTGGCGGTAAACATGCCGCTGCACGAACCGCATGTGGGGCAAGCGGAACGTTCGATGCTTTTCACTTCATCGTCGGTGAAGCTTTCATCCGCTGCGGCAACCATCGCATCGACCAGGTCGAGCGCCTGTTCCTTGCCCTTCAGCAGCACCTTGCCCGCTTCCATCGGGCCGCCGGACACGAACACCACCGGAATATTGATGCGCAGCGCGGCCATCAGCATGCCGGGCGTGATCTTGTCGCAGTTGGAGATGCACACCATCGCGTCGGCGCAATGGGCGTTGACCATGTATTCAACGCTGTCAGCGATCAGATCGCGGCTGGGCAGCGAATAGAGCATCCCGTCATGCCCCATCGCGATACCGTCATCCACAGCGATGGTGTTGAATTCCTTGGCAACGCCGCCCGCAGCCTCGATCTCGCGCGCGACCATCTGGCCCAGATCCTTCAGGTGCACGTGACCCGGTACGAACTGCGTGAAACTGTTCACCACGGCAATGATCGGCTTGCCGAAATCGCTGTCCTTCATGCCGGTGGCACGCCACAGGCCCCGCGCGCCTGCCATGTTGCGGCCGTGAGTCGTGGTGCGGGAACGATAGGCAGGCATTTCAAGCTCCGGTGGAGAGTCGGGGGGATCGAACGCGCGCCCTACTCCCTTGTGCCCGCTATTCGAAGCAAAATCGCAAGTTGGTTGCGGCCGAAACCGGCTCTATTCCGCCACTTCCAGCGCAATCGTGTTGCAGATGCGCGCCAGCCGCGCGGCCCATTCCCGCTGCCCTTCCGTATCTGCGATCAGGTCCTGCCGGATCTCGAGATAGAGATAGGGGCGACCCTCGCTTTCGAAATGGCGGCGGATCACCGCGTTATAGATCTTGCCCGAATAGGGCAGCTGGTCGCCCACCAGCAGGCCGTCCGCCTCAAGCAGCGGTTCGGCCAGGCGCGCGCCGCGACTGTCGTTGTCATACAGCACGCCGCAATGCCACGGCCGCGGTTCCGCCGGATCGCTGGCAAGGCTGGGCGTGAAGCTGTGCAGCACCAGCGTAAGCGCGGGCGGCGTTTCATCCAGAACGCGGGCCAGCGCAGCATGATAGGGCCGGTGGAAACGCGCAAGCCGCGCTTCTCGGTCGATCCCGATATTGCCCGGAATTGACCGCCCGTCGCTCGCTTCGGGAATGGCCGCGGCATCGCGTTCGTCCCGGTTCGTATCGCACACCAACCGCGAAACGTTGCCCAGGAAAGCGGCCGTCCCCGTGCGCACCATGGCTTCGGCCACGCCCGCGACGCCTATATCCACCGCGATATGTTCGCGCATCAGCGCCGGCGCGATGCCGAGGTCTATATCCTTCGGCACGCGATTTGACGCGTGGTCCGCAACCACCAGAATACCGCCGAAACGCGGGGTTCCGACAAGCCGCCAGGCTTCGGGTTCGTCAACGCTCTCGGCTGTCATGACAGGCGGGTTTCCATCACCCACCAATCGGGATGCGCGCGCCGGATTGCAACACCCGCCGCATCTCTTTCCGCGCAAGAGCCGAACAGCGCAAAACACGTTGCGCCCGAACCGCTCATCCGCGCGCCGAATGCGCCGGGTTGCGCCGCAAGCGCATCGATCGCGTCACCGATCGCCGTAGCCAGCGCACGCGCCGGCGCTTCAAGATCGTTGCGGCCCGAAGCCATGACGTCAGCGAACCGGGGAGTATCACCCAGCCCGCCGCGATCCCTGCCGTCCCATTCCCTGAAAATAGCACCGGTCGATACTTCGACGCCCGGATTGACCAGCACCACAGGCCAGTCGCGATAGGCCGCATCGCCAAGCCGCGTGAAATGCTCCCCACGTCCAATGACATGCTTGGGCCACGAAAACAGGCACGGCGCGACATCGGCGCCAAGCGTGGCGGCAATACCTGACATGCGATCAGGATCGTCCGGCAAATCCCACAGCGAAACCAGCAGCCGGATCGCTGCCGCCGCGTCGGCCGACCCGCCGCCTATGCCGGAAGCGAGCGGCAGGTTTTTCACCAGCGTGATGGCCGCGCCCCGATCACCCCCGTATTCCGCCGAAACCGCGCGTGCGGCGCGCATGACAAGGTTATCCTCGCCGGTCGAAAGCCCGTTCCCGAACGGTCCCGTAATCGTCAGCGAAAGCGCGTCTGCCGGTTCCGCCCACATCTCGTCCCCGTCCACGCAATGAACGAAGACGGAGTCGAGATCGTGGTATCCATCTGCCCGCCGCGCACGAACATGGAGGGCAAGGTTCAACTTTGCGCGAGCAACCTTGCAAATCCGGCCACCGCCTGTCCGGTCGGCCATCACATATTCGGATAGTTCGGCCCGCCGCCGCCCTCGGGCGTGACCCAGTCGATATTCTGGGTGGGGTCCTTGATGTCGCAGGTTTTACAGTGGACGCAGTTCTGCGCGTTGATCTGCAAGCGGACCTCGCCCTCGTCCTCTCCCACGAATTCATAGACGCCCGCCGGGCAATAGCGCGCTTCCGGCCCCGCATAGACCGGCAGGTTGATGCGCGTTGGAACCGTGGGGTCCTTCAACACAAGGTGAACCGGCTGGTCTTCTTCGTGGTTGGTATAGCTGAACGAAACGCTGGTCAGCCTGTCGAAGCTGATCACGCCGTCGGGCTTGGGATAATCGATGGGCCTGTAAAGATCCGCGCGCTGCGTCGATTCCGCATCGGTATGGTGTTTCATCGCCGGAAGCACGCCAACCTTCAGCACCCGCGACCACATGTCCGCCCCGGCCAGGACGGTGCCCAGCGATCCGCCGAACTTGGCGACGAGCGGCTGCGCGTTCTGGACCATCTTCAGCTCCTTCGCGATCCAGCTTTCGCGGACGGCGGCGTCATATTCGCCCATCTCGTCCTTTTCACGTCCCGCGGAAATCGCGGCGGCGATGGATTCGGCGGCGAGCATTCCGCTCTTCATCGCGGTGTGGCTGCCCTTGATGCGCGGCACGTTGACGAAACCGGCCGAACAACCGACCAGCGCGCCGCCGGGGAATGCCAGCTTCGGCACAGACTGCCAGCCGCCTTCGTTGATCGCGCGCGCGCCATAGGCGACGCGGCGCCCGCCTTCCAGGATTGCGCGGATTTCCGGATGCTGCTTCCAGCGCTGGAATTCCTCGAACGGATAGACGTAGGGATTCGCGTAATCGAGCGCGGTAACGAAACCCAGCGCCACCTGGTTGTTCGCCTGGTGGTACAGGAAACCGCCACCCCAGGTATCGCTTTCGGACAGCGGCCACCCCTGCGTGTGGATCACGCGTCCGGGCACGTGCTTGTCGGGATCGATGTCCCACAGTTCCTTGATGCCGAGGCCATAGACCTGCGGCTGGCAATCGCGCTCAAGGTCAAAATGCTGCTTCAACCGTTTTGTGAGGCTTCCGCGCGCACCCTCTGCAAACAGGGTATATTTCGCGTGAAGTTCCATGCCGGGCTGGTAGTCGGGCTTGTGGCTGCCATCTCGCGCGATGCCCATGTCGCCGGTCGCCACGCCCATCACCGCGCCGCTTTCATCGAACAGCACTTCGGCCGCCGGGAAGCCGGGGAAGATTTCCACGCCCAGTTCCTCGGCCTTGCCCGCCAGCCAGCGGCACAGGTTGCCAAGACTGCCGGTGTAATTGCCGTGGTTGGAAAGGAAGGGCGGCATCGGCCAATGCGGGATCGCATATTTCTTTCCGCGCGTGAGCACCCAGTGCCAGTTGTCGGTCACCGGCACTTCGGCCATCGGGCAATCCTGATCGCGCCAGTCGGGCAGCAGTTCGTCCAGCGCCTTGGGATCGACCACCGCGCCAGACAGGATGTGCGCCCCGATTTCGGAGCCCTTTTCAAGGATGCAGACCGAAAGATCGGCGTTCACCTGCTTCAGCCGGATCGCCGCAGAAAGGCCCGCCGGGCCACCGCCTACGATCACCACGTCGTAAGGCATCGATTCGCGTTCGCTCATTCCCCGGCTCCATTTCCCTTAATTGCGCGATTATTTCACACGCGAGCCTTGAAAGAGGCCCTTGGCAAGGTCAAGACCGCATCTTGCACAAAAAGCGGGCGGGACCGGTGGACGCAAATGACGACAGGCCAGTTGAAACGCAGCCGGGGGCACCCGGCCGCGTCGATCTGGCCGATTGGATCGGCGCCGCGCTCGACTGGTGGCGAGACGCCGGGGTTGACGCCGATTATGCGGAAAATCCGCAAGACTGGCTGGAAGCCGCGAAGGCAAAGCGCGCAGCGGCCAATCCGGCCTCCCACCCGGCGGACACGCCGGCCGAATCGCGCAAACCTGAAACCGAGGGAAAGGCCGTCCGCATCGGGGGCGAACGCGATCGATGGCCCGACACGGCGGAAGCGTTCGCCACATGGTGGCTCACCGAACCGACTCTTTGCCCGCTTCCCGCCGAACGGCGCGTTCCACCCTCCGGTCCGGCAGGCGCACCGTTGATGGTGCTGGTGCCGATGCCCGAGGCGGAAGACACCAACGCGCTGATGACGGGCGCGCAAGGCCGGCTGCTCGATTCCATGCTGCGCGCAATGAGCCTGTCGCGCGATGCGATCTATGTCGCCAGCGTCCTGCCCGCCCGAATCGCGGCTCCCGACTGGCAGGCACTCGCGGCAGGCGGCATGGGCGATATTGCGGCCCACCACATCGCGCTCGCCAGCCCGCAAAGGCTGCTTGTACTGGGCCGAACCGACATTTCGCCGCTGCTCGGCAACGATCCGGCGAAAAGCGCTCCATTTGAACCGATTGTTAACCATGAAGGGCAAAAGGTTGCAGCGTTTGCCGACTATGGCCTCGATGTCATGTTGGCGCGACCGGGATTGAAGGCAGGGGTCTGGAGCCGCTGGCTTCAATGGACCGCACAAGGGTAGGTTAAACCCGGCCGGACGGGACCGGCGGGGGCATTGGACGGGGAAATACGCATGTCGAGGACGCGCATGGCGCGCGCTGCAATCCTGGGGCTTGCCGCAGCCGGAACGCTGCAGGCGATGCCTGCTGCCGCGAACAGCGCCGCGGCCGCCTATTTCAGCAGCCGGGCAGACCGCACCGCGGTGCCGATGCTGCTGACGCAGGACGACCGCACCTATTACACGAAGCTGTTCTCCGCGATCGACGCGAAGGACTGGTCCACGGTCCAGCAGATGTTCGCGCAGCGCCCCGACGGCCCGCTTCATTCGGTGGCCCGCGCGCAGTATTATCTTGCCCCCACGTCCCCGAAGATCGAACTCCAGCCGCTTACCGACCTTCTGCAGAAGGCACCCGACCTGCCATGGGCCGCACAGGTTGAAAGCCTGGCACAGAAGCGCGGCGCTGCGGCGCTGCCCGCCCTGCCCTATGCGCAAGGCCTTGTATCGCTTCCGTCCATGCCGCGCCGCCAGCGGCCGCCCAGCGTGGACGACGGCACGATGCCTTCGGGTATCGCGGATTCGATTACCGACCATATCGTGAACGACGATCCCGCAGGCGCGCAGCAACTGCTTGACGGCATCGACGCTTCGCTGTCGCCCCAGGCGCGCGCCGAATGGCGGCAGAAGGTCGGCTGGTCCTATTACATCGAGAACAACGATGCGATGGCGCGCGCCGTATCGCTCAGCGCCACGCAGGGCAGCGGCCCGTGGGTTGCCGAAGCGCTGTGGACCGCGGGCCTTGCCAGTTGGCGGATGGACGATTGCCAGTCCGCGGCGCTTTCGTTCGAAAGAACCGCGGCGCAAACCGCGAATTCAGAGCTTCGCGCGGCGGGCGAATACTGGGCAAGCCGCGCATGGACACGCTGCCGCCGCCCCGACAAGGTAGAAAACCTGCTGCGCAGCGCCGCACGCGCGGACGAGACGATGTACGGCATGCTTGCGGCCGAAGCGCTGGGAATGCGCGGCCAGAGGCCTGACCGCGAGGCGGATTTCACCAATGCCGACTGGCAGAAGCTGCGCACCGTCCCCAATGTTCGCGATGTTGTTGCGCTGGCCGAAATCGGGCGTGACGAGCTTGCCGGCGAAGTGCTGCGTTACCAGGCGCGGATCGGCGATCCTTCCGAATACGGCGCGCTGTCGCGCCTTGCGCGCGATCTGGGCCTGCCCTCCACGCAGTTGTGGATGGCCTATAACGCGCCGCGCGGCGCCCGCCCCGACGAAGCGGCGCGCTTTCCCGCGCCGAAATGGGTTCCGGCGAATGGCTGGCAGGTCGATCCCGCGCTTCTCTTCGCGCATTCGCTTCAGGAATCGAGCTTCCGCACCGATGCGGTCAGCGGCGCGGGCGCGCGCGGATTGATGCAGGTGCGCCCCGGCACCGCGCGAGACATGGCGAGCGAAGACCCGCGCCTTTCGGGTCGGAGCGGCCAGCTCGACAACCCGAGCGTGAACCTTGCCTTTGGCCAGCTTTACCTTGAGCAGTTGCGCGATAACAGCGCGACACAGGGCCTGCTGCCCAAGGTGATGGCCGCCTATAACGCCGGGCCGGTTCCGGTCGCGCGTTGGAACACGGAAATCCGCGACGAAGGCGATCCGCTGCTGTGGATGGAATCGATCCCCTATTGGGAAACGCGCGGATATGTTGCCACGGTGATGCGCAACTACTGGATGTACGAAAAGCAGGCAGGCGGCGAATCCGACAGCCGTCTGGGCCTTGTCGAAGGGCTCTGGCCGAAGTTCCCCGGCCTTGCCGGTGCGGATTCGGTGCGGGTCGCCTACAATGGCCGTTGATCCGGAACGTGCGTTCAAACCGGTCAACATCGCCGTCCTGACCGTTTCGGACACCCGCACCTTAGATAACGACACATCCGGCGATATCCTGGTGGAACGGATCGCCACGGCCGGGCACACCCTTGCCGGCCGCGCGATCGAAAAGGACGATGCGACGCGCATCGCCGCGCTGCTTGACGATTGGGTTGACGACGACGGCATCGACGCCGTGGTGATAACGGGCGGAACCGGGCTTACCGGGCGTGACGTGACGCCGGAAGCGCTCGAACGCGTGAAGGAAGCGGGCGGCGGCAGGGACATCCCCGGCTTTGGAGAGCTGTTCCGCTGGATCAGCTTCAAGACCATCGGCACCAGCACCGTGCAATCGCGCGCCTGCGCCATCGTGGCGCGCGGCACGTATATCTTCGCCTTGCCCGGATCGAACGGCGCGGTGAAGGACGGGTGGGACGGCATCCTGGCCGAGCAACTCGATAGCCGGAACCGGCCCTGCAACTTCGTGGAACTGATGCCGCGCCTTCGCGAGGTCTGATCCTAACCGGCCACCGCCCACCAGTTGGCCGCCTTCGTTTGACCTTTTGTTCCGTATATGTTCTTATGCAGCGTCATGTCTGGCCCCTCCCCTGTCCGCGGCCGCGGCGCGCAATCGGGCGCGGTCCCGCTGCGTTTCGGCCTTGCCGAACGCAATGCGGACGCGGACTGGCTGGACATGCGCGAAACGGTTGACGGGCCTGCCGGCAAACTTCGGACCACCGTAACCGAAGAGTTTCCGCGCACGATCATGACGTTCAACCGGTCGCCAGACGTGCCGTTCGATCGTTCGCTGAATGCCTATCGCGGATGCGAGCACGGCTGCATCTATTGCTATGCCCGGCCCACCCATGCCTATCATGACCTTTCGCCGGGGCTGGACTTCGAAACGAAGCTTTTCGCCAAACCCGATGCCGCGCGGCTTTTGCGGGAAACATTCGCAAAGCGCGGTTACAAACCCGCCCCGCTGGCGATGGGGACCAATACCGATCCCTACCAGCCGATCGAGGCACACTATCGCATCACGCGCGCGGTGCTTGAGCTGTGCCTCGAAGCGCGCCACCCGGTAACGATCACAACCAAGTCCGACCGCGTGCTGCGCGACATCGACATGCTGCGCGATCTTGCCGCATTGAACCTTGTGGCGGTCAGCATCTCGGTCACCAGCCTCGACCCCAGGCTGTCGGCGCTGCTGGAACCGCGCGCGGCGGCCCCCGCCAGACGGCTGGCGGCGCTGGGCGCACTGGTCGAAGCGGGGATACAGGCGCACGTCTCGGTCGCGCCGGTCATCCCTGCGATCACCGACGAATTCATGGAGGCCATACTGGAGCGCGCGGGTGCGATGGGTGTGCGTTCGGCAAGCTGGATCATGCTGCGACTGCCGCATGAGGTTGCGCCGCTGTTCCGCGAATGGCTGGACACGCACTTTCCCGACCGCGCGGCGAAAGTAATGCATATCGTGCGCGACGTTCGCGGCGGAAAGGACAACGAGGCGCGTTTCTTCGACCGGATGAAGCCGCACGGCGTTTGGGCGGACCTGATCAGGCGGCGCTTCCGCGTGGCTTGCAGGCGATCGGGGATCGATCAGCCCGCATTCGAACTCGATGCCACGGGGTTTGTCGCGCCCGGACCCGACGGCCAGTTGCGCTTGTTGTAACGTTCAATCCGTGCCGCGTCGCAAGCGGTCAGCCAAAGCCGCCGCCCGCCTCGCCCGGCGCAAATCGCACCAGCCTGCTGGTCTTCACCGCGGCCTGCCGGTTGACCACCGCCTTCTGGTATTCCGGATTGGTGATCATCGCCAGGAACGACGCTGCATCGGGATAATAGGCAACGAAGCCATCGTCCCAGCGTTCGTCATCCGGGCCAATCACCGTCGCCTCGAAAGTGCCGCGCCACACGATCTTTCCGCCGACAGCGGCAAAATGCGGGCCGCTGGTCTTGCCGTATTCCTCATAGGCGCGCCGGCCGGTCCAGCCCTTGCCCGCGTTTTCGTGCCCTTCGGGATATTGCGCTTCGTCGTGATAACGCAGCAGGTTCAGCATGTGGATCGGCGTATCGCGCGGCAGGCTTTTGAAGATTTCGAAGTTTTCACGGCTCGGATCGAGATAATCGGTCACGCTGCATCCTCCAGGGTATAGTCCTTGAACCTTTCGCGCAGGTCCTTCTTGCTGATCTTTCCGGTGCCCGTGTGCGGAATATCGTCCACGAATTCAATCGCATCGGGCAGCCACCACTTGGCAACATGGCCAGCCAGATAGTCTTTCAGTTCATCGGCGGAAACGTCCTGCCCCGCTTTCTTCACCACGAACAGCACAGGCCGCTCGTCCCATTTTGGGTGATGAATGCCGATCGCCGCCGCTTCCGCCACCGCGGGGTGGCCCACCGCCGCGTTCTCCAGCTCTACAGAACTGATCCACTCGCCGCCGGACTTGATCACATCCTTGGTCCGGTCGGTCAATTGCAGTGTGCCGTCCGGATAGAGGATCGCCACGTCGCCCGTGTCGAACCAACCGTCCTTGTCGACAGCATCCTCCTCGGCCTTGAAATAGCGTTTGAGCACCCACGGACCGCGCACCTGCAAGGCTCCCGACGTCTCTCCGTCGCGCGGCAGAACCACGCCGGGATCGTCCAGGCTGACGCAGCGCAGTTCAACGCCGAAGGGCGTTCGGCCCTGCTTGCACTTGATATCGACCTGCTCTTCGAACGAAAGATCGTCCCAGTCGAACGTCCGCGCGCCGGTCGTGCCGATCGGGCTTGTCTCTGTCATCCCCCACGCGTGGGCCACGTTGACGCCCGCTTTCATCAGCCGCTCAACCATGAAGCGCGGCGCGGCGGACCCGCCAATGATGGCCTGTTTCAGGTGCGGCAATGTCGCGCCCGTCGCGTCCATATGCTGGAACGTCGCCAGCCAAACGGTAGGCACGCCCGCCGAATGCGTCACTTTTTCGCGCTGCATCAGGTCGCACAGAACGGCCGGATCGTTGACCGCGGAATAAACGAATTTGACGCCCGCCGCGGCTCCGCCCCAGGGCAGGCCCCAGGCGGCGGCGTGGAACATGGGCACCACCGGCAGCATGACCGAGCGCGCATCGAAATCGAAGATCGACGGCTGGAGACCGGCCATCGCGTGAAGCATTGTCGATCGGTGCTCGTACAGAACGCCCTTGGGATTGCCCGTGGTGCCGCTGGTATAGCAAAGCATGCACGGCTCGCGCTCGTCCCCGTCTTCCCATTCGGTTTCGCCGTCCTGCGCACCGATCCAGTCCTCGAAATGGATCGCCGGCTCTCCGCTGTCGAAGCACACGTAATGTTCGATCGTCTTCCATTTGGGCTTCATGCGTTCGACAATCGGCGCGAAGGCGGCATCGAACAGCAGGACTTTGTCCTCCGCATGGTTCGCGATGTATTCAAGCTGATCGTCGAACAGGCGCGGATTGACCGTGTGCAGAACGCCGCCAACGCCCACGGCGCCATACCAGGTAACCAGGTGCCGGTGGTGGTTCATCGCCAGGGTGGCGATACGATCACCCTTTTTTACACCCATCTGGCGCAGGGCCTGCGTCATTTTCAGCGCATCGCGGCGAATGCCCGCCCAGTTCGTGCGCGTTTCCGAACCGTCCGCCCAGTGGCTCACGATCTCTCGCGTGCCATGTTCACGCGCGGCATAGTCCGCAAGGTGCGTGACCCGCAATTTCCAGTCCTGCATTGCGCCGAGCTGCATCCCATCCTCCCTGCCGCCCGGCTTCGACGCCGGGACTCTATTCCACCAGGCGCAGGTGACTCCCCGCCCGCGCCGTCAGCGCGACATTGGCAAGTCCTTCGATCCCGATCAAGCCTTCCACAAGGTCGCTGTCGAGCATGAAATCCTTGCCCAGCGAAACCAGGGGGTCCGCGCCGCGCCCGGTGCGCAACCGGGCCTGGACCTCGCCCATGCCACCGTGCCCGCGCGGCAGGATCAGGGCCAGTTCCGAAAGCACGTCGGGTCGGCTCACATCCAGCTTCAGCAGCATCCGCGCCGCCTTGGTAACCGATGCCAGCGGGCGGGCGCCGCGAACCGTGATGCGCGGCGGTTCATCCGGGTTGGGCCGGTCCAGTTCCACGTTCAGCAGCACGCAGGTTCCGTCAGCCGCCCATTTCTGGAAGGATTCGACCAGCGATTCCTCAAAGCACGAGGAAGAGAATTGCCCGCTCGAATCCGAAAAATCGGCGGCAATGTAGTCGCGGCCTTTCTTTGTCTGGCGGCGCTGCGCCTTTTCCACCAGCGCGGCCATTACCGCACCCTGCCGGCCTGGCAATGGCGGATCTTCCGAACCGCCCGCCATCAGGCTGGCATACGTCCGCGCGCCATTGGCGGAGGCCACCGCGCGGTATTCCTCGACCGGGTGCGCGGCGAAATAGAAGCCGAAATTTTCCTTTTCGAATCCCATCTGGTCAGAGCGTGACCACTTGGGCGTTTCGGCCAGCCGCAAAGTCGGTTCGGCATGATCCTCGCCCCCGAACAGCCCGCCCTGCCCGCTCGCCTTGCTGCGCGCCGCCTCATCCGCCACGGCAAGCAGCAAATCGGCGTTGGCGACAATCCGCGCCCGGTTGGCATCCAGGCTATCGAAAGCCCCGGCAGCGGCCAGCCCTTCCAGTTGCCGCCGGTTCATCGATCCCTGCGGTGCGCGGCGGAACACGTCTTCCAGCGTTTCGAACCAGCCGTGGGCTTCGCGCTCTTCAACCAGCGCGTCCATCGCCTTTTCACCCACGTTGCGGATTCCTGCCAGCGCATAGCGCACGGCATAGCCGGTATCGGTCCGCTCAACGGTAAATTCCGCCTCCGACCGGTTGATATCCGGCCCGGCCAGTTCGATGCCGTTCCGGCGCATATCGTCGACGAAGACAGCCAGCTTTTCCGACTGGTGCATGTCGAAGCACATCGATGCGGCATAGAATTCGTGCGGATAGTGCGTTTTCAGCCAGGCGGTCTGGTAAGCCAGCAAGGCATAGGCGGCCGCGTGAGACTTGTTGAAGCCGTATCCGGCGAACTTGTCGATCAAGTCGAACAACTCGTTCGCCTTCGCGGCGTCGATGTTCGAAACCTCCTTGCACCCGGCGATGAAGCGGGCGCGCTGGGCGTCCATTTCTTCCTGCTTCTTCTTGCCCATCGCGCGGCGCAGAAGGTCGGCATCGCCCAGCGAATATCCGGCCAGGATCTGCGCGGCCTGCATGACCTGTTCCTGATAGACGAAAATCCCGTAAGTCTCGGCCAGGATGCCTTCCAGCTTTGCGTGCGGATACTCGATCGTCGCCAGGCCGTTCTTGCGCTGGCCGAACAGCGGGATGTTGTCCATCGGGCCGGGACGATAGAGCGAGACGAGCGCGATAATGTCACCGAAATTGGTGGGCTTCACCGCCGCCAGCGTGCGGCGCATACCTTCGGATTCCAACTGGAACACACCCACCGTGTCACCCGACTGGAGCAGCCGATAGGTATCCGCATCGTCCCACTTCAGCGCGGACAGGTCGATATCGATCTGCCGCTTCTTGAGAAGGTCCACCGCCTTTTTCAGGACCGACAGGGTCTTGAGGCCAAGGAAGTCGAACTTCACAAGGCCCGTATCCTCGACAAACTTCATGTCGAACTGGGTCACCGGCATGTCCGATCGCGGATCGCGATAGAGCGGCACCAGCTTTTCCAGCGGCCTGTCACCGATCACCACGCCCGCCGCGTGGGTAGACGAATTGCGCGGCAGCCCTTCCATCTGCATGGCAAGGTCAATCAGGCGCTTCACCTCTTCGTCACGGTCGTATTCGCGCTTGAATTCGCTCACGCCATTCAGCGCGCGCGGCAGGGTCCAGGGGTCGGTCGGATGGTTGGGCACCATCTTGCACAGGCGATCGACCTGGCCATAGCTCATCTGCAGGATGCGGCCCGTATCGCGCAGCACCGCGCGGGCCTTCATCTTGCCGAACGTAATGATCTGGGCGACGCGATCGTGGCCGTATTTCGCCTGGACATAGCGGATAACCTCGCCCCGCCGCGTTTCGCAGAAGTCGATATCGAAGTCCGGCATCGAAACGCGTTCGGGGTTGAGGAAACGTTCGAACAGCAGGCCCAGCCTGATCGGATCGAGATCGGTAATGGTCAGCGACCACGCGACAAGGCTGCCCGCGCCGGACCCGCGCCCCGGCCCCACCGGGATATCGTTTTCCTTGGCCCATTTGATGAAGTCCGCAACGATCAGGAAGTAGCCGCCGAAACCCATGCCGTTGATGATGCCGATCTCGAATTCCAGGCGGCGGCGGTATTCAAGGATTTCGTCCCACACACCTTCCACCGTAAGCGCCGGATAATCCGCCGGATCGGGTTCGGCATCCGGCCCCAGGCAGATAACGCGCGAAAGGTCTTCCCACGCGGCCTCGGGGTAATAGGCCTTCAGGCGCTCCACCAGGCCGGTGCGCGAATCCGCCGCGCACATGCGGGCCTCGCCCTCCTTGTCGCCGGCAAGGCTGGGCAGGATCGGCTTGCGGCGCGGCGGCATGAACGCGGTGCGCTGCGCAACGACCAGCGTGTTGGCAAGCGCTTCGGGCAAGTCCGAAAACGCTTCCTCCATCATCTCCGCGGACTTCACCCACAACTGGTCCGAACTGCGTGGCCGGTCGGCACTGTCGATGTGCGTGGAATGGGCGATGCACAACATGGCATCGTGCGCCGGGTGGAAGGCGGGATCGGCGAAACAGGCGGGGTTCGAGGCGATCAGTGGAAGATCGCGCTCATAGGCGAGGTCGATCAACGCTTCCTCGGATGCGTCTTCCACCGGATCGCCTCGCCGGGCGATCTCTATATACAGCCTGTCCGCGAACAGTTCCTGCAACCTGTCCGCATAGGCACGCGCGGCGGGCACCTGCTCTTCTGCAAACAGCCGGGCCAGCGCGCCCTCCCCAGCCCCGGTCAGCGCGATCAGGCCATCGGTGTAACCGACAAGATCGGCCAGCACCACGTGCGGCGGATGCTCAAGCGGCCTGCCGAGGTGCGCGTGGCTGACAAGGTGGCACAGGTTGTCATACCCCGTTGCATCCTGCGCATAGAGCGCCAGCCAGTCGATGGTCGGCGCGGCGGGGCCGAAGCCAACCTGCGCGCCTTCGTTTTCCGGCCTGGCGACGGCCAGCGTCGCGCCGATGATCGGCTGCACGCCTGCATCCTTCGCCGCTGCCGCGAAGGCCGATACGCCATACAGCCCGTTGCGATCGGCAATGGCGATGGCGGGAAACCCGCGATCCGAAGCCGTTTTCGCGATTGCCTTCGGATCGATCGCGCCATCCAGCATCGTGTAGGACGAATAAATGCGGAGCGGGACGAAGGGAGCAAACGGCATGGCCGGATTATGGCCCCTGCCCTCCGGACCGCCAAGCCTTGCGAACCACTTGACGGAGGAAAACTGCATCAACGCCAGGGCTTCACGAATGCCCCCCTTTGATTTCATCCGATCCGGGCGTATCCTGAGCGGGCAATCGGGTCGCGTGCCACCTCTGGAGGGAAGGACAACGCGAATGACGGATACGCAGACGCCCGCAGCCGGGCACGGCCTTGTCGAGAGAGCCAAGGCGATCATCCTCAATCCGGCCGAACAGTGGCCGAAGATCGCCGCAGAGACCGAAAGCCCGGGCGATATATTCGTGCGCTATGCCATGCCGCTTGCGGCAATCGGGCCGGTCGCGCAATTTATCGGCGGCCAAATGTTCGGCGTCGGCGCGTTCGGTTTCAGCTACAAGCCGGGATTCTTCAGCGGACTGGGATCGGCCGTCCTGTCCTATGTGCTGTCTCTTTTAGGGCTGGTGGTGCTGACCTTCATCGCCGACTGGCTGGCCCCCCGGTTCGATGGAAAATCCGATCGGGCGCGGGCGTTCAAACTTGTCGCCTATGCCGCGACAGCCGGATGGATCGCCGGGATTTTCGCGCTGATACCGATGCTGGGCTGGCTCTCGCTGCTGGGCCTTTACAGCTTCTATCTGTTCTACACCGGCGCCGCGCCGCTAATGCAGGTGCCCGGAGAAAAGGTGATCGGTTACACGGTGGTCACCGTGATCGTGGCGGCGGTGCTCTATATCGTGGTCGGCGCGCTGGTCGGGACGTTCGCGGCAATGCTGTTCGGCGGAAACCTTGCGACCCACGTTACCCCGAACGACCGGATATCCGGAACGATGACGATTCCCGGCGTCGGCAAGGTGAACATGGACAAGATCCAGAACGCCGCCGACCGGCTTGAGGCGCGTTCCAAAGGCGACGCAAAGGCGGTTTCACCCGATTCGCTGAAGGCCCTGCTGCCGCAATCGATCGGCGGCTTCCAGCGGACATCGGTTGAAAGCACCGGCATCGGCGCACTGGGAAGCAATGCCGAGGGAACGTATGAAAATGGCGACCAGCGCTTTACCCTCCGGATCTCTGACCTGAACGCCGCCGGGGCGCTTGCCGGGATCGGCGCCGCGATGGGCGTAAGCCAAAGCAAGGAAGACGCGAACGGCTATGAACGCACGGGCGTGGTCGACGGGCAGATGCAAACCGAAAAGTGGGACAGCTCAAGCAATTCGGGCACGTTTGGCCGCGCGGTGGATGATCGCTACATGATCCAGGCCGATGGCAACGTCGGCAATATCGACCAGCTCAAGCAAGCGGTCGCGGCGATCGATCGGGGCAAGCTCACCAGCCTGGGCGGATAACGGCGCCCAGGCCTTCACGCAGGCGTGTCTATTCCAGCACGCCTTCGTGAAGGCGGACAATGCGGTCCATGCGGCGGGCCAGACGCTCGTTATGCGTGGCGACCAGCGCCGCGCTGCCTTCGCCGCGGACCAGTTTCAGGAACTCGTCGAACACGCGATCCGCCGTCACTTCGTCAAGGTTCCCTGTCGGCTCGTCCGCCAGCACAAGTTCCGGCCGGTTGGCCAGCGCGCGGGCGACCGCCACGCGCTGCTGCTCCCCGCCGGAAAGCTGGCTGGGCCGATGATCCAGCCGCTCCGCAAGGCCCAGAGCGCTCAAAAGGTCGCGCGCGCGCGCTTCGGCGTCCGCCTGCTTCGTGCCGGCCACCAGCTGCGGCAACACCACGTTTTCGACTGCGTTGAAATCGGGCAGCAGGTGGTGGAACTGATAAACGAAACCAAGGTGCTCACGCCGCAAGGTGGTGCGCCCATGGCCGGGCAGCGCCGAAGCATCGTTGCCGGCGATCTCTATCCTGCCTTCGAACCCGCCTTCGAGCAGCCCGATGGCCTGGAGCATCGTCGATTTGCCCGAACCCGACGGGCCAAGCAGGGCGACGATTTCGCCGGGGCGGATTTCAAGGTCCACGCCGCGCAATACGTCAATCGTCACGCCGCCTTGCCGGAAGCTGCGCTTCAGCCCGGTCAGGCGCACGACGGGATTGGCCGGACCTGCCATGTCATTCATAACGCAACACCTGCACTGGATCGGTGCTGGCCGCCTTGAATGCCGGGTACAGCGTTGCAAGGAAACTGAGCACCAGCGCCATGACGCTGATCACCACGATCTCGGTCGGGTCGCTGCGACTGGGCAGTTCGGTCAGGAACCGGATCGAGGGGTCCCACAGGTTCTGCCCGGTCAGCCGTTCCATCAGGTGCACGATGGGCTGCCGGAAATAGAGGAACACGAAGCCCAGCATCAGGCCGACCAGCGTGCCCAGTGCACCGATCACAAAACCGATCGTCACGAATATCTTCAGCAGGCTGGACCGCGTCGCCCCCATCGTTCGCAAGATCGCGATGTCGCGCGTCTTGGCGCGCACCAGCATGATGAGCGATGAAAGGATATTGAACACCGCCACCAGCACGATGATCGAAAGCACCACGAACATCGCCACCCGCTCTACCGCCAGCGCCTCGAACAGCGACGCGTTCAGCGTCTTCCAGTCGGTGATCACGGCGGTGCCGGCCAGTTGCCGTTTCAGCGGTCCCAGCGTCTGCATCACCGTGTCGGGGTTCTTGGTGGTCACTTCGATCATGCCGATGGTGTCGCCCGTCAGCAGAAGCGTCTGCGCATCGGGTATCGGCATGACGACATAGGCATTGTCGTAATCGTAGATGCCGATCTCGAAGATCGCGGCGACACGATAGCCGATCTGTCGCGGAACCGTGCCGAACGGGGTGGATCGCCCCTGCGGATTGATGATCGTGATCGTGTCGCCCACGCTGACGCCAAGGTTTTCCGCAAGGCGGGAGCCGATCGCGACATTACCCGATCCCGGCGTCAATTCCGCGAAAGAGCCGGCCGTGCGCTTGGCGGACAGGCGCTTGATATCCCTGGCCGTGTTGCCGCGCAGCAGGATCGCTTCCACCCGGCCGTTGGACGTTGCCAGCAAGGGCTGTTCGATCAGCGGCGAGGCGCGCGTTACGCCCGGCGTCTTTTCAACCTCTTTCAGGATCGATTGCCAGTTATCCAGCCGGCCGCCGTAGGCCTGGATGATCGCGTGGCCGTTCAGCCCCACGATCTTGTCGACAAGCTCGGCCCGAAAACCGTTCATCACGCTCATCACGATGACAAGCGCGGCAACGCCCAGCATCACCGCAGCAAGGCTGATGCCTGCGACCAGCGCGATGAACGCTTCGCCGCGCCCCGGCAGCATATAGCGCTTGGCGATGGTCCATTCGAAGTTGGAAAGGATCAAGCAGAGGGCTCGCTTATGGTGGGACCCGACAGTTCCGGGGATGTAGGCTCTGGCGCGCCGAAGGGCAATGCCTTGTACCACTCAGGCCGGGTTGCGCCCGAAAAATGAAAAGGGCCGCTCCCTTGCAGAGCGGCCCCTCCCTGGCGATCCGCCTGGTTCATGACGGATCAGCGCCCGCCTTACCGGTCAGGTCGCAGTGTGTCCGGTCCACTGGCGGGCAGAATGGGGACCATGACCTTTGGCTGGTCCCCGGTCAGCGCATCCAGGAATGCGCTGATCTTGTTGACGTCCTCATCGCTCAACTGTTGTCCGAGTTGAGCCTGGCCCATCACACGCACCGCTTCCTTGAGATCCCAAACGGAACCGGTGTGGAAATAGGGAGCCGTAAGCGCGATGTTACGGAGCGACGGCACCTTGAACGAGTACTCGTCGCTGACTTCGTTGGTGACGGCTTCGCGACCCTTGTCAGCGGCAGGCCGGTACTTTGCGGCGGGAGCGGCGACGACGCCGAACTTGGCATACATTGCACCGCCAACGTTGATGCCGTTGTGGCAGGCCGCGCATCCCTTATCGATGAAGAGGCGCAGGCCGTCCGTCTGTTCGGTCGACAAGGCCGTGGCATCGCCAGCGAGATATTTGTCGAATGGCGCATTCGGCGTGATCAGCGTGGTTTCAAAGGCCGCGATCGCCTTTTGCGCGTTTTCAAGCGTTACCGGCTGTTTGTCACCGGGAAAGGCCTTGGCAAAAAGCGGCGGATAGCCGGGAATGGACTTCAACTGCTCGGGCACGTGGCCCGGCCTGGAGTTCATCTCGATCGGATTGACGATCGGCCCGCCCGCCTGTTCGTAAAGATCCTTTGCCCGACCGTCCCAGAACTGCGCGGTATTGAACACCGCATTCAGCACCGTGGGGGCGTTGCGGCCGCCCTCCTGCCATTTGTGCCCGACGGACGTTGACGCGTCGTCGCCGCCGCCCAGCCCGATATTATGGCAGGATGCGCAGGACAACGCATGGCTGCCGGACAGGCGCGGATCGTGATAGAGCATATTGCCGAGTGCGACCTGGGCCTCAGTAGCCGTGTTGCCTGGCTCGTCCTTGTAGCTGGCGGGTATCACCTTGAACAATTCGCGGGCCGAACGCATCAGTTCGTCGCTGGCCGGAGCCATCGCCTGCCCGCTCGCCGAACCGTTGGCCGCATCGCCGCCACCCTGCCCGCAGGCAGCCAGGGAAAGCGCCAGGAATGAAACAGCTACTATCTGCACGCGCCGCATTGCGCCCTCCATTGCTTGGATGGGCGCAATGATGATCTGCCAGGCTGACAAGAACCTGACCTTGGATGCTATTCCCCGTATATCTGGCGCTGGACGCGATCCATCTCGGCCGCATAGCGGCGCCGAACATAGCTGTCGCTGAGCATCCCTACGATACGGCCTTCGGCGTTCACCACGGCAAGATCGTCTGCCTCGGACTGATCGAAACGGCGCATCACTTCGCCGATACCCATCGTCGGCGCCAGCGTGCATTCGCGATAGGCGGCGAGCGACGACACCGGTTCTTGTGGATCGACGTCGCCATAAGCCGTCGGCGTCTGCACCAGCCCCGCGTAACGCCCCGCCGCATCCCGCAGCATCACGCGCTTGGTGGACCCCAGCGGGAACTTCTCGCGAAGCGCGGCAACCGTCTCGTCCTCGCGCATGGTGGCGGGAGCGCGGCGCATCATGCGCTCTGCCGTCAGGTCGCGCATCCAGCCGATATCGCGCGCGCTGCGCACAACCTCTCCGCGCAAGTGCAGGCGCCAGGTGGAGAAGGAATAGCCAAACTGCGCGCGGACCAGCGCGCTTGAACAAAGCGCGGCGGTCAGCACGACCGCGGTGATGCCGAAATCGTGCGTCGTCTCAAGCACAAGGAGCGACATGGTCATCGGCCCGCCAACCACGGCCACGGCCATCGCCGCCATGCCTACAAGCGCCGCGTCGACCGGCATCAGCGGCGGTGCGCCGGGGATCAGCGCCCATGCCAGCGCAAAGATCTGGCCCAGCACCGATCCCAGGAACAGCGACGCGAAAAACAGGCCGCCGCGAAAGCCGAAGCCGAGCGATACGGCCGACGCCAGCAGTTTCAGCAGGAAGATCATGCACAGCGCCAGAAGCGATAGCTGGCTGGCAATCGTCAGGTTCAGCGCGCCGTGCCCGGATGACAGCGCCTGCGGTGACAGAAACGCGATCGGCACCAACAGGACGCCGCCGATAATCGGCCGGACAGGTTCTGGCAGTTTCAATCGCCGCACGCCGCTGTCGACAACGGAAACAAAGCGCATCAGCGCAATGGCAACCAGCGCGGCGACGATGCCCAGCAGCGCATATATGCCATAGTCTATGCTCGGCAGGGACCGTTCGGCGGTTGCGGCGATCAGGTATGGCTGCATCCCGATGGTGCGCGCGGTGACGACGGCGGACAGCGCGGCAGCGGCTACCGGGGCGATTCCCACCGGGCTGTAAGCGCCGATCACGATCTCGAAGGCATAGAACGCCCCCGTCATCGGCGCACCGAACGCCGCGCCCAGCGCCGCGCCCGATCCCGCGCCCACCAGCGTGCGCAAGTCCGCGCGGCGCAGGTTGAACCACTGGCCGACCAGCGAAGCGAGGCCCCCGCCTACCTGGGCATAGGCGGCCTCAAGCCCCACAGACGCGCCGAATCCGTTGGAGACAACCGTTTGCGCGGCGACAGCCCCGGTATCGCGCGCGGGCACGCGCCCCCCGTGCAGCGCGTTCGCCTCGACCACGTCGACTGCGGTACGGCGCGCGCGCGTTGTGGCGATGATCGTCAGGGCAAGCACAACGCCGCCAACCGGCAGGACAAGAAGGCGCACCGGATCGAGCCGGGGAATCGCGCTCAGGTGCAGTTCGCCGGGCTGGAGCCCGAACAGGATATGTTGAAGCCCGTGGGCAACGAAGCCCAGCGCTGCCGCCGAAAGCCCCGCACCGATCCCGACGATGATGGCCAGACCGATCAGGCTGGTCTCGCTGGACCGCACTTGCCGCCGGGTAAGCGCCAGCAGGCCGTGGGGTCTCAGGTGTCGGGGAATCGCGGTCATGAGGCTGGCAGACGGAAAATTGCGGAGGACTCGGGGAAGCGCGACGAGTCGCGCGCCGCGCCCATAGGGCACATGGGCGGCCCTGTCTGCCCCTAGTGACGTCCCGCCGCACCCGCTTCAGGCCGGAACAAGTTCCACCCGGCACGACGGTCCACCCTTGCCATCGCGCCAAAATGACGCCATTGGCGCCCACATCAACGGCGCGACAGGCGCCGAGGCGAGACCGGGCGGCCAATGACCATCTCTGAACCCCTTCGCGAAGGCCTGCCGTGGGACATTGTCCCCGGCGGCAATGACGATGACCACCTGCGTGAGGAATGCGGCGTTTTCGGCGTGATCGGCGCGCGCGATTCCGCCGCCATGGTTGCGCTGGGGCTCCACGCGCTCCAGCACCGCGGCCAGGAAGCGGTGGGCATCAGCAGCTATGACGGGCAGGAGTTTTACTCCCGCCGCGCGCTGGGCCACGTTGCACAGAATTTCTCGAGCGGCGCGGCCATCGCGGAACTGCCCGGCAGCATGGCATCGGGGCACGTGCGCTATTCCACCACCGGCGGATCGGGATTGCGCAACGTGCAGCCGCTTTTCGCGGATCTTGCGACCGGCGGCTTTTCCATCGCGCACAACGGCAATATCTCCAACGCGATCCACCTGAAGCGCGATCTTGTGAAGCGGGGCGCGATCTTCCAGTCGACGTCCGATACGGAAGTGATCATCCACCTCGTCGCGACCAGTCGTTATCCCACGCTGCTCGATCGTTTCATCGATGCGCTGCGCATGGTCGAAGGCGCCTATTCGCTGATCGTGATGACGCCCGAAGGCATGATCGCCTGCCGCGATCCGCTGGGCATCCGTCCGCTGGTGATGGGCCGCATCGGCGATTCGGTGGTATTCGCGAGTGAAACGGTGGCGCTCGACGTGGTCGGCGCGGAATTCGTTCGCCAGGTTGAACCGGGCGAGCTGGTGGAAGTGTCGATGGACGGCACCGTGCTTTCGCACCACCCCTTCGGCAACCGCAAAGCCCGGCCGTGCATTTTCGAGCACGTCTATTTCAGCCGCCCCGATTCCATCGTCGACGGGTCGTCGGTGTACCAGGTGCGCAAGGCGATCGGCGAACAGCTCGCGCTGGAAAGCCCGGCGGATGCCGACCTTGTGGTGCCGGTGCCCGACAGCGGCGTTCCGGCCGCCATCGGATATGCGCAGCAATCGGGGATTCCCTTCGAACTGGGCATCATCCGTTCGCACTATGTGGGCCGCACATTCATCCAGCCTTCGGATGGTGCACGCCACGCCGACGTAAAGCGCAAGCACAACGCCAATCGCGCGCTTGTGCAGGGCAAGCGCATCGTGCTGATCGACGATTCCATCGTGCGCGGCACGACCAGCCTGAAGATCGTGCAGATGATGCGCGATGCCGGCGCGAGCGAAGTGCACATGCGCATCGCCAGCCCGCCGACCAGCCATTCGTGCTTCTATGGCGTCGATACGCCCGAACGATCCAAACTGCTGGCCGCGCAGATGGATATTGCCGCCATGGGCGAGTTCATCCACGCCGACAGTCTGGCCTTCGTTTCCATCGACGGTCTTTACCGCGCCGTCGGCGAAAAGGACCGCAAGGCAAAGTGCCCGCAATATTGCGACGCCTGCTTCACCGGTGATTACCCGACGACGCTGACCGACCTTGGCGAGCGCGACCAGAAGCAGCTTTCGCTTCCCGTCGAAAAGGTCGCCTGAATGCCTGAAAACCAGTCCACCGGCCCGCTTGCGGGCAAGCTTGCGCTTGTCACCGGGGCCAGCCGCGGAATCGGTGCCGCCACCGCAAAAGCCCTCGCCGCCGCCGGTGCCCATGTTGTCTTGTGCGCGCGCAGCGCCAAGGAACTGGAAGCGGTCGAACAGGCGATCTTCGAAGCGGGCGGAAATGCCACCATCGCCCCTGTCGACCTGGCCGAGCCGGACGGGATCGCCCGGCTCGCAACCGCCATCGGCCAACGCTGGCAGGCGCTCGACATCCTGGTGATCAACGCCGCGGCCTTTTCCCCGTTGATGCCGACCTGGCAGATCGACAGCCGGGATTTCAACAAGACTCTGACGCTTAACGTGCTGGCGACGCAGGCCCTGCTTGCCAATTTCGATGCGATGCTGAAACGCAGCAAGGACGCGCGGATCATCGCGATGACCAGCACCGTTGCCGCATCGCCGCGCGCCTATTGGGCCGCTTACGGTTCATCGAAGGCCGCGATGGAAGTGCTGCTGGATTGCTATGCGCAGGAAGTCCGCGCGCTGTCCGGTATCAAGGTGGTTATCCTCAACCCCGGCGCGACCCGCACGGAAATGCGCCGCCGCGCCTATCCGGGCGAAGATCCCGAAACGGTGAAGCCTCCCGAAGTGGTGGCGGATCGTGTTGTCGAACTGTGTGGTGAACAGATCGACAGCCCGCAACGCGAAACCATTAACCAGTCCTGATAGGGCGCGCGTAACCCAGAACAGACATACATTGCCAAGCAGCGTCGCAAAGGCGGCGTCTACCATACACAGCGCTTGGGGTGCGCCGGGTACGGGAAACAGGGCAATGAACACCAAGGCGGAACAGAACCTTTACGAGATCGCGGCCCAGGAAGATCGCTGTGCGCCGCGCGTCCGCGTAAGCATTCCTGCGTCGCTGCGTCCGTCGGGCGGGCGCAGTTACCAGACAACGGTCCACGATCTTTCGCTTGGGGGCTTTTCCGCCACCGCGCACAGCCGGATGTACGCCGGCAACATCTGCTGGCTTACCCTGCCCGGCCTGGAAGCCCTGCAGGGCGAAGTGATCTGGTGGGAAGGCGGCCTTGTGGGGTGCGCGTTCGCCAGCCTTCTCAGCCCCATCGTTTACGACAACATCCTTGCCCGTTTCCGGAGCGACGGCACATTGCGCTGAACAAAGCCGGGATCAAAACGGCAATCGGGTCGCCAACGGCGCGGTATCATCCTTTGACCAGCGTAACCTGGCACACGTCTATGCCGCCGCCGAGAAAACCGCCTTCGCAATACATCAGGTAATATCGCCACAAGCGCACGAAGCGCTCGTCAAAGCCTGCGGGCAAGGTTCCGTCTTCAACGGCCGCGTCGAACGATTCGCGCCACGCCGCCAGTGTGCGGGCATAGTCCTGCCCAAAGGCGGCGCGGTCGCGCCAGACCAGTCCGTTTTCGAAGGCGAGCCGCTGGAATTCGCGTTCGCTTACCAGCATCCCGCCGGGAAAGACGTATGTCTGGATAAAATCGGCGCTGGCGGCATAGGCATCGAACAGTTCTTCGCGAATGCAGATATATTGCAGCGCGGCCTTACCGCCGGGCTTCAGGTTGCGGGCAAGGCAGGCAAAGAAATCCGGCCAGTATTCGCGGCCGACCGCCTCTACCATCTCGACGCTGGCGATCGCGTCGAACTGTCCGTCCACATCGCGATAGTCCTGGCGGCGGTATTCGATGAATTCCGCCCCTTCGCGGCGCTGCTCGTCGCGGCACCAGCCAAGTTGCTCGTCAGACAGGCTGATACCTGTGACCTGCACCTTGTGCCGTTGCGCCATCCGGCGGGCCAGAAAACCCCATCCGCAACCGATCTCCAGCACGTGCTGGCCGGGTCTCAGATCCAGCCGTTCGGCCAGCAAGTCCACCTTGTTGGCTTGCGCTGCACGAAGGTCGGCATCCCTTTCCATCCCTTCCCAACGCGCGCTTGAATAGCTCATCGTCGGATCGAGCCAGAGCGCATAGAAATCGTTGCCGAGATCATAGTGTGAGGCGATGTTCGCCCGCGCACCGGTGCGACTGTTGCGGCGCGCGGCGTGCAGCGCGCGGGCTGCCCAGCGCCACGGCCCCTTGGCCCGCGCCGCTTTGCCCAGCGAAGCGGCATTGCGCATGAACAGCGCGAATATCTGCACCGGATCGGGGCTGTCCCATTCACCCGCTTCCCAGGCCTGGTACCAACCGGCGGACCCGCCCGTTGCCAGCCGCACCAGCGCCCGCCAGTCTTTCAGGTTTATCTCTGCAGCCGGCCCCTTCGCGCGCCCGCCAAGGATGCGCACCGATCCATCGGGCAGGCGCGCCTCGATCATCCCTGCGTCCAGCCCCTTGTCGATGCGGTCCATCACGCGGTGGAACGAACCCGCGAAACGGCGTGCTATCCACCCACCGCCAGCTTTGGCCCGGCGGCCACCTTCGACCAGATGTCCGCCCCTCCTCGGCGTCTGTGCATTCATGGCGCGATTCTATGCGCTCTTGCCGCGCCAAGGGCAACGGTCGGGCGCGTTCATTCCCCGGCGCGTGTCTTTGCCTCTTCCCATGCGGCCAGCGCCCGTTCGCGCGCTTCGCGATGGCCGATGATCCTGGCCGGATAGCCGCGCACCGGCCGTTGCGGATCGTGGATCTCGCTATCCGGCACGTCCGCCAGTTCGGGCACCCATTCGCGGACATAGGCCGCCGCATCGAACTTGTCCGACTGTGAAAGCGGCGCCATGATCCGCACGAACATATTGGAATCCACGCCGGACCCCGCCGTCCACTGCCAGTTCACCGAATTGCTCGCATAGTCGGCATCCACCAGCGTATCCCAGAACCATCGCTCACCTTCGCGCCAGTCGATCAGAAGATGCTTCACCAAGAAACTTGCCGCGATCATGCGAACCCGGTTGTGCATCCATCCCGTGCGCCACAACTGGCGCATGCCTGCGTCCACGATCGGATAGCCGGTGCGGCCCTGCTGCCATGCGGCAAGGTCCGCATTCGCCGCCTCGCCCGTTCGCCATGGAAAGCCATCGAATGTATCGCGGGCGGACTTCCCCCCGTAGTCCGGAAATTGCAGGATCACGTTCTGCGCATAATCGCGCCAGCCCAGTTCACCCAGAAACGTGGCCACCGATCCGCCGACAGACGACGTCGCGTGCCATGCCGCGGCAGGCGAAATTTCACCGAAATGCAAGTGCGGCGACAGGCGCGAGGTGCCTTCGCGCGACGGCAGGTTGCGAACGCCTTCATAGCGGGCCGCGCGGCGAGAGAAGGCGTCCAGTCGCTTCCTTGCCCCTTCCTCGCCCGGCTCCCATTCGTCGCCAAGGCCGCCCGACCAGTCCGGCCTTGTGGGCAAAAGGTTCCAATCCTCCAGATTGTCGCTTTCCGCCCACTGGTCCGGTGCGGGAACCTGCGCCGGACGACGCTGCGGTTCCGGCGGCGGCATCCGTTCGGACAAGGCGCGCCAGAACGGGGTATAGATCTTGTACGGGCTGCCCGAACCCGTGGTCACGCTGCCGGGCGGGGCAAGGTAGTTTCCGTCATGCAGGCAAAGGTCCACCGTCTTCGCCAGCGCCCTTTCGGCATTGCGCCACCACGGTTCGTAATGATGCAGCGCGTGTATACGCGATGCCCCGCATTCTTTGGCAAGCCGGGCCAATTCCACGTCCGCCCTTCCCCGCCGCAGTGTCAGTTTAGAGCCCTTCGCACGCAACGTGGCGTCAAGGCTGACAAGACTGTGGTGCAGCCACCAGCGGGATGCGCCGCCCATGACCCGGTGCTTCGGCGTCTCGTCATCCAGAACATAGACGGGGATCACCGGCCCGCCCGCGTGGCAGGCGGCGGCGAAAGCTGCCTGGTCGGAAAGCCGCAGATCCCTGCGAAACCACACGATCTGCGGTGCTGGCAACTGCGTCCTCCCCCCGGTTGTTTGCGCCTGCTATCCGGAACCGTTCCGCCGCGCTAGGGTTCCTGCGCCCGATGGATCAGCGTTTGCCCTCCCCATCTCCCTGCCGCGCCCGCGTGCAAAGCGCGCTTGTGGCTGGCGCAATGTGCTGGGCCGGGTTCCTGCTGATCGCGTGGCTGGTTCACATCGGGGCGGCACAGGGATTTGACCGCACGGGCCTGTTTTACTGGCGAACCGGCGCGAACCGGATGCCGTGGGGGCCGTCGTGGCTTCCGGATGTCATGCTAAGCCTGACGGCGCTGGGCGGTGTCCTGCTGCGCAACCTTCTCGCACTGGCGGCCGCCGCGGGCCTGATGATCGGGCGAAGAACCCGTGAAGCGGCTTGGTTTGCGGGCACCTTCGGCAGCGCGTGGATCGTGGACTGGCTGCTGAAAATCGCCATCGCGCGTCCGCGCCCGGAAATCGTGCCGCACCTGACGCATGCCACCGGCATGAGCTTTCCCAGCGGGCACAGCTTCAATTCCGCCGCCATATACCTAGCGATGGCCCTCACCTTCGGCGCGCTCAGCCAACGTCGCCGCATACGGGTGTTGCTGGTTGCGGGCGCCTTCACGCTTTCGTCCGCGATTGCGCTCAGCCGCGTCTGGTTGGGCGTGCACCATCCCACCGACGTAATAGCCGGCTGGCTGGGCGGCACGGGCTGGGCATTGTTCGCTTACGCCCTGTCTCACCGCAGCCGCGCCGCTGGTGAGACAGGGTAAATCAGGCCGGGTAGGTCAGACCGGGTCCTGTGCAGTGCCGCTTACGGTCCATGTCTGGCCCTTGGCGAGAAGCGCGGCGAGGTCTGGCTTCTTGCCCTCGCTTGCCTTCGCATTCTGCGCCACGACACCCGTTTCGTAAGTCGGGCGCGGATCGTCGTAGATCACGCCCAGCGCCATCGGGAACGCGCCGAACGGCAGTTCCACCAGCATGTGCGCAACCGAACGGTTGGTCACATCGTGGACGATCACATCCGCCGCCTGCCAATCGCCGTCGACCACGTCGACAACCTTCAGCGTCAGCGTATCGCGGCACAGCGTGATGCCCTTGGTGCCGTTCGCGAAGAGCATCGGCTCACCGTTCTTCAGCCAGAGCTGCCGGTCTTCCGCGCCCTTGGGGGCGGCGAAATCCTCGAACACGTCCTTGTTATAGACGATGCAGTTCTGGAAAATCTCGATGAATGCGGCGCCCTGGTGGGCATGCGCGGCCTTCAGCACGTTCGGCAGTTCCTTGGACACGTCGAACCCGCGCGCCACGAAGCGCGCACCCGAACCCAGCGCGAAGGCACACGGGCTGGCGGGGCGGTCGATCGAACCCAGCGGCGTGGAAGGGCTGGTGGTGCCCACACGGCTCGTCGGCGAATACTGGCCCTTGGTAAGACCGTAAATCTCGTTGTTGAACAGCATGATCTGCATGTTCACGTTGCGCCGCAGAACGTGCATCAGGTGATTGCCACCAATCGACAGGCCATCGCCGTCACCGGTGATCAGCCAGATATCCAGATCGGGATTGGACAGCTTCGCCCCCGTCGCCAGCGCCGGTGCGCGCCCATGGATGGTGTGAAAGCCATAGGCTTCGACATAGTAAGGGAACCGGCTGGAACAGCCGATGCCGCTGATGAACACGGTCTTGGCCGGGTCCGCACCGATTTCCGGCAGCGTGCGTTGCACCGCCTTGAGGATCGCATAGTCGCCGCAACCGGGGCACCAGCGCACTTCCTGGTCGGTTTCCCAGTCCTTCAGCGTGGTCTTGATCGGGGTCATGTCGTTCATCGTCTATCCCCTCAGGCCAGGATGTCTTCGATCGCGGCTTCGATTTCCGCGATGGTGAACGGCTGGCCCGACACCTTGTTGAACGGCCTGGCGTCGACCAGGAACTGATCGCGCAGGACCGTCTTGAACTGGCCCGTGTTCATTTCGGGCACCAGGATCTTTTCGTAACCGCGCAGAAGATCGCCCAGATTTTCAGGCAGCGGCCAGACATGGCGGACGTGCACGTGGCTTACGTCCAGCCCCTTCTTGCGCGCGCGGCGCACGGCCTGGTGGATCGGTCCGTAAGTGGAACCCCACCCGACGACCACCAGCTTTCCGCTCGTCTCGCCCAGCGACACGTCCTGCGCGGGCACGCCCTTGGCGATACCGTCCACCTTCGCCTTGCGCGCATCGGTCATCGCCTGGTGGCTGGCGGGCGCATAGTCGATGTTGCCGGTGCCGGGATTCTTCTCGATCCCGCCGATACGGTGCATCAGGTCCGGCGTGCCGGGCTTGATCCACGGTCGCGCGCCCTTCTCGTCGCGCGCGAAGGGCAGCAGCGTTCCGTCCGGCCCGTTGCGTTCTTCAAGGAATTTCACCGGAAACGGCTCGAACGCTTTGGGATCGGGCACTTTCCACGGCTCCGCCGCGTTGGCGATATAGCCATCGGTCAGCAGCATGACCGGCGTCATGTATTGCACCGCAAGCCGGCACGCCTCGATCGCGCATTCGAACGCATCGGCAGGCGAGCGCGCGGCAACCACGGGGAGCGGCGTATCGCCGTTCCGGCCATAGACCGCCTGGTAAAGGTCGGACTGCTCGGTCTTGGTGGGCAGCCCGGTGGAAGGCCCGCCGCGCTGCGAGTTCACGATCACCAGCGGAAGTTCCGTCATCGCCGCAAGGCCGATCGCCTCGGTCTTGAGCGCGATGCCCGGCCCCGATGACGACGTGACGCCAAGATGCCCCGCCCAGGAAGCGCCGATCGCGCTGGCGACAGCGGCGATTTCGTCTTCCGCCTGGAACGTGGTGACGCCAAATTCCTTCAGGCGCGCCAGATGATGCAGGATCGCCGATGCCGGCGTGATCGGATAACCGCCGAAGAACATCGGCAATTCGGCCAATTGCGCACCGGCAACCAGCCCCAGGCTGATCGCTTCGGCCCCGGTCACGGTGCGGTAGAGGCCCGGCTCGGTCTTCACCGGATTGATGTGCACCTGCCGCAGCGGGCCGGAAAGTTCGGCCGTCTCGCCATAGGCATGGCCGGCGTTCAGCGCGGCGATGTTGGCTTCGGCGATGATCGGCGCCTTCTTGAACTTGGCGTTCAGCCAGTCGATCAGCGGCTGCCGGTCGCGATCGAACATCCACAGCGCAAGCCCCAGCGTCCACATGTTCTTGCAGCGCAGGGCTTCCTTCTTGCCCAGTTCGAAGGGTTTGACCGCTTCAAGCGTCAGCGCCGAAATATCGAAGGCGAGCAACTGCCACTTGTTGAGGCTGTCGTCCTCAAGCGGGTTTTCGGCATACTTGGCCTTTTCCAGGTTGCGCTTGGTGAACTCGCCGCTGTCGGCAATGATCAAGCCGCCTGGCTTCAACGACGCGACATTGGTCTTCAGCGCGGCGGGGTTCATCGCCACAAGCACGTCCGGCGCGTCGCCGGCGGTATCGACTTCGGTCGACCCGAAATTGATCTGGAACGCCGAAACACCGAACAGCGTGCCCTGCGGCGCCCGTATTTCCGCCGGGAAATCCGGAAAAGTGGCAAGGTCGTTGCCGGCCAATGCCGTGGAAAGCGTAAACTGCCCGCCTGTAAGCTGCATCCCGTCGCCGGAATCGCCCGCGAAACGCACCACGACCGCTTCGGGCGCACCTTCGCCCGGCTTCACCGCCGTCGTCTCGTCAATCGTTGCTGTGGCCATCAATCGTCCTTGCTGCGCCTATCGGGATCTTTTCTGCCCCTTGTTCTCTTCGCGCCTAGCCATTCCGGTGCCGCGACGCAAAAAAGAAAAATTCGTCCCGCTGATACGATCACCTGACCCTAGATTCCCATCCGGAACGCTAGTCAAGTTGCAAAACCGCACCTAGACCGGGGGAAACAGCGACGATTTGCGATTCATCAAGGGACGAGGAAAGACTTTCATGAACGACAGCGACACCATGGATAAGACCCCGCATTTCGTGCGCCCTGACGTAAGCGCCTTCCTTTCCTTCCTTAACGGGATGGACCGCCCGCAGCTCAGCGAAATGGCGCTGGAGGAAGCGCGCGCATCCTATGTCGCGATGAACCCGCTGGCCGAGGCCGATCCGCGCGAACTGGCGGTTATCAAGGATCTGACCTGCCCCGGACCGGCAGGGGACATCCCGATCCGGCTTTACGATGCGCGCGGGACGCGCGAACCAGGCCCGGTGGTGATGTTCTATCACGGCGGCGGCTTCGTGATCGGTGACTTGGAAAGCCACCATAACCTTTGCACCGAAATTGCCGCCGAACTGGATATGCCGGTCGTCGCGGTCCATTATCGACTGGCACCGGAACATCCGTTCCCCGCCGCTCCCGACGATTGCGAAGCGGCAACGCGCTGGGTCGCGGGCAGCCCCGAAGAGCTGGGCCGCAAGATCACCGGCCTGATTCCGATGGGCGATTCGGCCGGCGGCAACCTGACGATCGTGACGACGCAGGCACTGGCGGAAAAGCCGGCAGACGTGCCGGTTGTGCTGCAGGTGCCGATCTATCCGCTGAGCGACGAAAAACCCGATCACCCATCCATGATCAATTTCGCGGAAGGCTTCCTGCTGACGGCGGAAGCGATGGCGTGGTTCGGCGAATGCTACAAGGCGGCGTCCGATGACAAGCGCGCCTATCCGATCCTTGGCGAACACAGCGACATGCCGCCAACCGTGCTGATCACGGCAGGGTTGGACCCCATTCGCGACAGCGGCCGTGTCTATGGCATGGAACTGATCCGCGCGGGGTCCGACGTCGTTTTCCTTGAAATGAAGGGGTCGATCCACGGCTTCACCAATGTGCGCAAGGCGATTCCCTCAGCGCAGGTGGACCTGCACAGGGTCTTCGCCGCGATGCGCCTTATGCTCGGGATGGCCGAATGACAGACGAATACGCCTCGCTTCCTTACCGTCCCTGTGCCGGGCTGATGCTCGTCAACGGGGACGGCCACGTGTTTGTCGGCAAGCGGATAGACAACAAGGAAGGCGATGCCTGGCAGATGCCCCAGGGCGGAATCGACGACGGCGAGGACTTCCTCGCCGCCGCGATGCGCGAGCTTTGGGAGGAGACGGGCGTTTCGGAAGGGCTTGTCTCCGTCCTGGCCGAAAGCCGCGAGGAATACTTCTATGACTTGCCCGAAGACCTTCTGGGCAAGCTGTGGGGCGGAAAATATCGCGGACAGCGCCAGAAATGGGTGCTTTTGCGCTTTTCGGGAAATGACAACGACGTGCGGCTGGATGCGCACAACCCGCCCGAATTCTGCGACTACAAATGGGTGGTGCCCGATGACCTGCCCGACCTGATCGTGCCGTTCAAACGACGCGTCTATCGCCAGGTGGTAGAGGAGTTCCGCACCCTGATCTGAGCCGCACAGTGCGGCGCCGGTTGCGGCTGCCTCAGTTGCTTTCGACCTTGGGTTCGGGCTTGACCGATTCCGCGCTTACGACGCGGGGCATCGGGCCGCGCGCGATCGTGGCGGCAAGCGCCTTGGAAGCGTCACACGTCTTGCCGCACAGGCCCTCAAGCCGGGCAAGATTGCCCTTGGCGCGATCGAGCGCGCCCTTGTCTGCCAGCGCCTCACCCTCGCCCGAAATGGCCGAGACGTTGTTCGGATCGCGGCTGAGCGCTTCGCGGTAATAATGGATGGCCTTGCCCGGCATTCCGTTGCTGCGCTCTGCATTGCCGAGCGCCACAAACGTGGCCACATGCCCCGGATCCAGTGCGAGGGCGGATTCGAACGATCCTATCGCCGCATTCTTCTCACCTGCCGAAAGCTGCGCCTCACCACTTGCCAGCAAGGTATTCACCCGCGGATCGGCAGGTTCCACATCCCGCGCCTGGCCCACGCTTGCCGTAACCGCGGCGAGCATGGAAAGGGCAATGGCAGCGGGATAATAACGCATGGCAAACTCCTTGAGCCGAGGTCCCAGATCTTGAGCAACGGCAGTCATGACCGGATCGTTATCACAGCCTTTGCAGCGTTGCGAAGAAAAACCCGTCCGTGCCGTCATGGCACGGTGTCAGCCGCGTTCCCGGTCCATGCGGCCGCCCGGCGGCAAGCAGCGAGGGCAGCACCTTCCAGCCAGGGTGGCTATCGAGAAACCACGCAATCTGGTCCGTCCCTTCGGCATCGAGCAGCGAACAGACGATATAGGTGAGCCGTCCACCCGGCGCGACCAGCGCCTGCGCAACGTCCAGCACGCCGCGCTGGGCGGCAACGTGCCGGTCGAGCGTCTTGGGAGACAAGCGCCAGCGCGCTTCCGGGTTGCGCCGCCAGGTGCCCGTGCCCGAACAGGGCGCGTCCACCAGAACGGCATCGGCACGGCCCTGCCAGTCCGCCAGCATCTCTGGCTCGCGTCCGGGGTCCAGCAAGCGCGTTTCGACGATGGCCCCGGCCCGCGCGGCGCGCGGCTGGAGGCGCGATAGGCGCGTGCGATCGATATCGCAGGCCAGAAGACTGCCGTTGTTCTCCATCGATGCGGCCAGCGACAGGGTCTTGCCCCCTGCCCCGGCGCACAGGTCTATCACCTTTTCGCCCGGCGCTGCCGCAAGCGCGGCGCAGGCAAGCTGGCTGCCGCCGTCCTGCACCTCGAACAGGCCCTCGTCGAACTGTGGCCAGCTTTCGACCGGGGTGCCTGCGGCGAACCGCAAGCCATCGGGCGCGGTCAGCCGCTCTGCCGGGTGCGCCAGTTCGGCGGCAAGCGCATCGCGATCCGCCTTCAGCCGGTTGACCCTGATATCCAGCGGCGCGCGGTCCAGCAGCGCGGCCCGCTCTGCCTCGTCAACGCCGGACGCCGCCAGTGCATCGACCAGCCATGCGGGGGCGACACCGCCCGATGCTGCGCCTTCGCCTTCGGCAACGGGCGCCGGACCATAACCGGAACCATCGAACAGCGGCGCAATCGCCGTGTCCACTTCCGCCAGACGCAGCATGGCCGCGCGCCCGCTTGGCGGAATATCGCCGCAAGCGCGGATTGCCGACCAGACCAGTTCGCGGATCGCGCGCCGGTCCTTCGATCCGGCAAACCGCCGCGCGCGGAACCATTCCGCCGCAATACGGTCGGCAGGCGCCCCGCCGGACCGGGCGGCGGCGATCACACCGTCGAGTATCTCGATGGCTGCCTGAACACGCGCGGCAGGCGTCATTGGGTCGGGTAGTTGGGCGCTTCGCGAGTGATGGAAACGTCGTGAACATGGCTTTCGCGCAGGCCCGCGCCGGTAATGCGCACGAAGCGCGCATTGCGGCGCAGCTCGTCGATAGAGCGCGATCCGGTATAGCCCATGGCCGCCTTGATGCCGCCGACAAGCTGGTGAACCACGTCCTTGGCCGGCCCCTTATAAGGCACCTGCCCCTCGATGCCTTCGGGCACCAGCTTCATCTGGTCCTTGATGTCCTGCTGGAAATAGCGGTCCGCGCTGCCGCGCGCCATCGCACCGACAGAGCCCATGCCGCGATACGACTTGTAGGCACGCCCCTGATACAGGAACGTTTCGCCCGGCGCTTCCTCGGTGCCGGCCAGCATCGACCCGACCATGATTGTGGAAGCACCGGCGGCAAGCGCCTTTGCCGCATCGCCGGATGTGCGCAGGCCGCCATCGGCGATAACCGGGACGCCCGATTTTTCCGCCTCCGCTGCGCATTCCATCACGGCGGTAAGCTGCGGCACACCAACACCCGCAACGATGCGCGTAGTGCAGATGGAACCGGGGCCGATGCCCACCTTGATCCCGTCTGCCCCCGCATCGATCAGCGCGCGGGTTGCTTCCGCGGTGGCGACGTTGCCGGCAATCACCTGCACCGAATTGGACATCTTCTTCACCGCTTCGACAGCGCGCGCGACGTCGCGGTTGTGACCGTGCGCGGTATCGATGATGACCACGTCGCATTCGGCCGCGATCAGCGCCTCTGTGCGCGCGAAGCCCTTTTCGCCCACAGTGGTTGCCGCCGCGACGCGCAACCGGCCCGCCGCGTCCTTGGTCGCATTGGGGAAGGTCACCGCCTTTTCGATGTCCTTCACCGTAATCAGACCCACGCAGTGATAGGCATCGTCCACCACCAGCAGCTTTTCGATGCGGCGCGCGTGCAGCAGGCGGCGCGCATCTTCCTGGCTGGTGCCGAGCGGGACGGTCGCCAGGTTTTCGCTCGTCATCAGTTCGCTTACCGGCTGGGCCGGATTGTCGGCAAAACGCACGTCGCGGTTGGTAAGGATGCCCACCAGCCTGCCGCCGTTTTCCACCACCGGGATGCCGCTGATCCGGTTAGCCTGCATGATCGCCTGCGCCTCGCCCAGCGTCGCGCCGGGCGCAACGGTGATGGGATTGACGACCATGCCGCTTTCGAACCGCTTCACCGCGCGCACCGCGGCGCACTGTTCCTCGATCGTCAGGTTCCGGTGCAGCACGCCGATCCCGCCCACTTGCGCCATGACGATCGCCATGTCCGCTTCGGTAACGGTATCCATGGCGGATGAAATGACCGGGATGTTAAGGCTGATTTCCCTGCTGAGGCGCGTCCGCGTATCAGCCTGCGATGGCAAGAGGTCGGACTCGGCCGGACGCAGCAGGACGTCGTCGAATGTAAGGCCGATGGGGATATCGAAATTGGCTGCCACAGCTTTGTCCGTTCGTGCGCGGGGGGAATCGTGGCGGCCCATGTAACCAAGCCGGGGCGACTGCGCTAGTGGTTCAATGCGCGCCACTGTCCGGCAGGGGCCACCGGCGCGGGTCGGCGAATTCCCGCACCAGCGCGACGAGCATGTTCACGTCGTCCACTGCCCCGCCCAGTTCCAGCTTGGGGGAATATTCGTCGTCCGGCTTGTGATAGCGTTCTTCCATGAAGCGTTTCAGGCGCTTGTCGTCGCCATAGGCGGTGCTGACCATCACGGATGGCACATCGTGCTGCATGAAGGCCCAGATGTCCTGTCGTTTGACATAGGCATTGGCCTCATCGCCGTCGGCCAGCTTGCGCTTCGTTGCCGTGACGACCTTTTCGATACCGGGATCAAGCCCCGTCATCCCCTTGCCGACGATCCCGAATGGCCCGCCCGATCGGGCGATCGCATCGGAATCGACGTTGAACGCGGCCACTATACGGTCAAGCGGCAATGGCGGGTTTTCGGTGAACGCCTGTGCACCCAGCATCCCCATTTCCTCGCCCGTGGTCGCGACGAAATAGACGTCGCGATCGAGCGGTTTGCCGCGAGCGAGGATGCGCGCGACTTCGGTGATAACCGCAAGGCCGCTGGCATTATCGACCGCGCCGTTGCAGATCGCGTCTTTCGACGGATCGCCGCACCGGCCCAGATGGTCCCAGTGGGCGACAAGCAGCACCGCCCCGTCCTGCGGCCGCTTGCCCGGCAACCGGCCGACAAGGTTGTGCGTCTGCACACGGGTTTCGCGGCTTGTCGCTTCAAGCGAGACGGTAAAGGGCATCAGGCGCGGCACGAAGCCCGCCTTCGATGCCTGCGCTTCCAGCGAGGAGACGCCTCCGCCCGGTTTCGCTCCCAGCAGCGTCGCGGCAAAGGCCGGCGTGACAAACGCCTCAAGGTCTCCGTCCGAACGCCCGTTGGCCAGGGCATATCCGGCCTTTGCCCGCTTTGCGCGTATATCGGGTATCGAATGATCGCCGTCGAGCACGGTCATGACCGCGGCCGCGCCGCCGTCAAGCAGCCGGCCCTGCCGTTCTGCCAGCGAAATGCCGGATTTTTCCTTGTCTCCGTCGCCGGTCTGGGCATCCAGCATCATCGCCACCCTGCCGGCAAGTTCGGCGCGTGGCGGCACCGGGCCGTTCCCCTGCCCGACAAACAGGACAGGCGCGTTGTTGACCAGCCCGCGCGTGCCGGAGGTCGCGACGAATGCCGCCCCTTCCGGAACCGGGATGCGCCGCTTGCCGCGCATGAACACCGCGCGCGAGGCAACGGGAACGCGTTCGACAAGGGCGACGGGCGCGAACCAGGGATTGCCCGGATCGTTCGTTCCTGATTCCAGCCCGATATCGAACCATTGCCGCACCAGGTAACGCAGCGTTTTTGTCTCACCGTCGGTGCCTGGCAGACGGCCTTCGAACGCATCGCTGGAAAGCGTTTCGATATGCGCGCGCAAGGCTGCCTCTATCCGCGCGTCGGACGGGCCGTCGGCCGTGGCGGGCGCGCGTGCCGCAAGCAACGCTGTTGCCGCAAGGACAAGCCCTGCCGCACGCACCGCCACACCAAAACGCAAACGCTTCATCGCCCCCCTCGGAAGGTTCCGCCCCCGATATTCAGAAAGGCGGCGGCGAACGCAAGGTTCCCTGTGTCCGGGGCGGACGCGTTTGCGCAGCGATTGCGTGGCGATTGTGTCGTGCGTGCCGCTATTCGGCCGTCCAGCCACCATCGATCGACATATTCGCGCCGGTGATCTGGGAGGCTTCGTCGCGGCACAGGAACAGGGCCATCGCGGCCACCTGTTCGGGCAGCACGAACTCACGCGTGGGCTGGCGCACCAGCATCACTTCGTTCAGCACCTGCTCGCGCGTCATGTTACGCGCTTTCATCGTATCGGGAATCTGGTTTTCCACCAGCGGCGTCCAGACATAGCCGGGGCTGATGCAATTGACGGTGATGCCGCAGGTCGCCAGTTCAAGCGCCAGTGTCTTGGTAAGCCCCGCAAGGCCGTGCTTGGCCGAGACATAGGCCGATTTGAAAGGCGATGCCGTAAGCGAGTGGGCAGACGCGGTGGAGATGATGCGCCCCCAGCCCTTCTCCTTCATGTACGGCACCGCCAGTCGCGCGGCATCGAAAGCGGAGGTCAGGTTGAGCGCGATGATCGAGTCCCATTTTTCCGGCGGAAATTCCTCGACCGGCGCGACGTGTTGCATCCCGGCATTGTTGACGAGGACATCCACCCCGCCGAACGTATCGGCGGCCAGCGCCATCATCTCTTCGACACCCGATCGCCTGGTGAGGTCCGCCCCTGAATGCACGGCCCTGCCGCCGCTGGCCGACGCCAGTTCCTCACATATCCGCGCGATTTCCGCCTCGTCGCCAAATCCGTTGATGACCAGATTGGCGCCTTCGGCCGCGAATGCCTTTGCATAGGCAAGACCGATTCCGGATGTGGAACCGGTAACCAGTGCGCATTTGTCCTTGAGGAACATGACTCGACTCCGGATAGTGGCTGACGATGGTGCCAATCGCCGTCCGCGCCCCGCTTGTCCAGAAGCAGGCACGACCAGACCAACAGGGGATCACGATGCGCCTCGACGATTACGATAACAACATAAGGGTCGAGGACCAGCGCGGTTCCCGCATGTCCATTGGCGGCAGGGGCGGCAAGGTCGGCTGCGGCGGCATCGTGATCGCGCTGATCGCGGCGCTGGTGTTCGGGGTGGACCCCGGCCAGATGCTGTCGATGATGGAAGGCAGCGGCTCCACGACCGGCCCCGTGCAGACGCAGGGCGGCAACACGATAGAGGAAAGCTGCTCTGTCAACGAATACAGCCATGAAAGCTGCAACGCGCTGTCTTCGCTGAACAAGACATGGGCACCGCTGTTCAGGCAGGCGAACATCCCCTTCACCGCCCCCAAGCTGGTGTTCTATTCGCAGTCGGGCCAATCGGGCTGCGGCGCGGCGCAAAGCGCGATGGGGCCGTTCTATTGCCCCACCGACCAGGGCATCTACATCGACACGGATTTCTACAGGGAAATGGCCGGACAGATGCGCGCCGGCGGCGATTTTGCCCGCGATTACGTGATCGCGCACGAATACGGGCATCACATCCAGAACCTGCTTGGCCTGTCCAGCCAGGTACACAGCCTCCAGCAGCGCAATCCCTCGCGCGCGAACGAGCTTTCCGTGCGGCTTGAGCTTCAGGCCGATTGCTATGCCGGCGTATGGGCAGGCCGCAATCGCAGCCGGATTGAACCCGGCGATATCGAGGAAGGGATGACCGCGGCCCACCAGATCGGCGACGACGTGCTGATGAAGGCCGCCGGGCGCCGCCCGGTCGAATCCGCCTTCACCCACGGCAGCGCGGCGCAGCGCATGAAGTGGCTGAGGACCGGCATCGAAACGGGGGACGAAGACAAGTGCGATACGTTCTCCGACTTGCGATAATGCCCATGCGAATAAGGGATTGGGGGAACTCCTTCCCTTTCCTTGCGTAGAAAAAGGAGAAAGATTTATTCGCATGAAAGCCGCCCGGTTCCTTTCCCTTGCCATTGCCGCCACTACCGCGGGGACGGCGTTCATTCCTGCTTCGGCGCAGACCGCGGTGGACCCGGACAACGTGACCGCGCGCGACGTGGTGTTGAAGCCGTTCACCGACTTCAATCTTGAGAAAGACCCCGTTCCCGACATCCTGCAAACGGCGGTTGCCAAGCCATACGACCTGACCGGGCTTCGCGAATGCAGCGCCATGTCGAACGAAGTGCGCGACCTCGACACCGTTCTGGGCGACGATATCGATGCGGTGCAGGAAAAATCGCGCGGAGAAAAGCGCGGAAACGCGATTGGCGGGGCGGCGCAATCGGTTGTCGGTTCGCTGATCCCTTTCGGCGGCCTGATCCGCGAGATTTCAGGCGCGAACGAAAACCGCAGGCGCTGGAACGTCGCGCTTTACGCGGGATCTGTGCGGCGCGCGTTCCTGAAAGGCATCGGCCAGCAGCGCGGCTGCGCTTATCCGGCGCGGTCGGCCGACCACGCGACGCCGGAGCAGGTCGAAGCGGAGCGCCTGCGCATCGACGAGGCGCGCAAGAACGGCAAGGAAGACGACTGAGCGCCGCACGCGCGCTTCGCAGACCTGCTTGCTCAGGCCGCAGGATTTCGGCCCTTCGCGTTTGGCGGCAATTCGCCTAAAGAGCGCCGATGCGCCTGACCGACTGCCACAACATCGCCGATTTCCGCCTGCTCGCCAAAAAGCGGCTGCCCTGGCCGGTGTTCGACTATATCGACGGCGCGGCCGACGACGAGATCACCAAACAGCGCAATACGGCCGCTTATGACGACGTGGACCTGGTGCCCGAAATCCTTGCCGGGGTCGAAACAATCGACATGTCGACCACGATCATGGGCAGGAAAAGCGCGCTGCCTTTGATGCTTTCGCCCACCGCGCTGCAACGCATCTTTCACTGGCAGGGCGAACGCGCGGTGGGCCGCGCGGCAGAAAAGTTCGGGCTGTGGTTCGGCATTTCCAGCCTGTCCACGGTCAGCATAGAGGAGATCGGATCGACGATTTCCACGCCCAAGCTGTTCCAGTTCTATTACCACAGGGACAAGGGCCTCAACCATTCGATGATTGAGCGCTGCCAGGCCGCGAAGTTCGACGCGATCGCGCTGACGGTGGACACCATCGTGGCCGGCAAGCGCGAACGGTGCCTGCGATCGGGCTTCACCTCGCCGCCGAAGCTGACCCCGCGTTCGGCCATTTCCTATGCGATCAAGCCGCAATGGGCGTTGAACTGGTTCCTGCGCGAAAAGTTCAGCCTGCCCAACCTGGATACCCACGTCAGCGAGGGCACCGGGCAGGCCGTGTCCATCGCCGACTATTTCAACAAGATGCTCGATCCGTCGATGGACTGGAAAGCCGCACAGGACATTCGCGACCGCTGGGGCGGCAAGTTCTGCCTGAAAGGCGTGATGAGCGTGGCCGACGCGAAGCGCGCGGTGGAGATGGGCGCCGACGCGATCATGATTTCCAACCATGGCGGCCGCCAGCTTGACGGCAGCCGCGCCCCGTTCGACCAGCTTGAGGAAATCGTCGATGCGGTGGGCGGGCAGATAGAGATCATCAACGATGGCGGTGTGCGGCGCGGAACGCACGTGCTGAAGGCGCTGGCCACGGGGGCGACGGCCGCTTCGGGCGGGCGGCTTTACCTTTATGCACTCGCCGCCGCCGGTCAGGCGGGTGTCGAACGCGCGCTCTCTATCCTGAAGGAAGAGATAGAGCGCGACATGAAGCTGATGGGCGTGACGAGCGTGGACCAGCTCGACCGCACCCGCCTGCGCCGCCGCCGGTAGGGCAAGCGACGCCGGCGGGCGCACGGTCAGGCTGTGGCGTCGTGCCGGCCCACCGCGCCCCAGTCCACCTTGCGCGTCGCGTACATCACCCCAGCCAGCGCCGCGAAGAGCAGCACCGAACCGATCAGCAGGGACCATGCCGCAAGGTTAAGCAGCACGAACAGAAGCGCATAGAGGCCAACCAGCAGCGCACCGATGAAGCGCGCGCGCTTCCAGCTTCCCAGCACCGCGGCGCTATAGGCCGTCAGCAGCCCGATGATCGCGGCGCTGGCCAGAAGATAGGCGGCGGTAAAGCCGATCACTTCGGCAAAGGCCAGCAACAGCACGAAGAACAGGATAAGCCCCGCCCCGGTCAGCAGGTATTCGGCGGAAGCCACCCGCGCGCCGCCCACAACGTCGAACAGCAGGAACGCCAGGAACGTGAAGCCGATGAACAGGAAGCCGTATTTCACCGCGCGGTTGACCTTCGAATAGAGGTTTACCGGCTCCACCAGCCCGACTGTAACGGCCAGCGATTGCCCCGACCCGCCGCGATCGGCCCGTGCCATCGCGATATAGCTGCCGGACGAACCGTCCAGATTATCGATCTGCGGCGGCGCCATGTCCTCGTTCGCCACGGGCGGCTGGCCCAGCGCCAGCTTGTCGACCGTGTAACTGGCGGTGAAACCCTTGCCGGAGATCCGCGGTTTTTCCGGCAGGAACGATCCGCCGAAGCTTGGGCTGGGCCATGCCGACGTAACGTCCCAGCGGGTCGATCCTCCGCGCGGGACAAGGCCGATCGCGCGGCTGCCGCGCACCGAATAGGCATATTCGACTGGCAGCGTGCCCTGCCCGTCCCACGGCACGAACGCGAAAAAGCCTTGTCCGCCGCTGGCTGCCGGACCGTTTCCGGGCTGCACTTCAAGCGGCTTTCCACTCGCCTTGACAAACCCGCCGGTCGTCAGCCCGCGCGCGTCGGACACGCCGATGCGCAGTTCGGCGCGGTCCCACAGTATTTGGGCGGGCTTTATCCCGAACCGCGCAAGGTCCGCCGGAACGGCAAATGACGCGTGGCCTGAAACCCGCGCGGTATAAAGCACGCTGCGATAGATGGATTTCTTGCGCTCCTGCGGGTCGATCCGCGTCTCCGCCCTGTTTTCCACTGGCGAGAGATAGAGCGTCTTTTCCACTTCCACCGCGCGTTCAACGGTTTTTCCGTCAACGCTTTCGCGCTGCAGTTGCGTGGTCTTGTAGGGGATCGCGACGATGGGGCCTGAAAGCACCTGCTGCCCGCCCCACCCGGCGTTGATCGCCTGCTGCGCGGTTTGTGCCTGATCCTGCCGGTCGTAAACCAGTGCATAGACCAGCATCAGCGGGACGATCAAAACGGCGGCGACAATCGCCACGAACAGCAGCTTCATCCCCGGCGACCGTTCGCGCCGCGTCACACCGTTATCCATCGCGCTCTCCCCGTCGGCGACGTGTCATCCATGCACAGGGCTATGCCGCAAACGATGAACGGTTGCTGACGCACGACCAGACGAAATGGGCCGGCGGATCGAGGGGGACTGGAATCCCTCGTGCCGCCGGCCCGGGCCAAGTCAGGAAACCCGTGGGGATCGGGTGTCAGCTTTCCTGAGACAGCTTGGCGATTTCGCGGTCCATCGCGCGCAGGATGGTCTGCCGGATGCCATCGTCCATCTTGGGATCGGCGGCGATCTTCGCGCGGGCCTGGCGTATGCCGTCAAGCGCCTTGCCCATCGCGCAAACGCGGATGCGGGCGGCGCGCTGCTCACGCCCCGTTCCCGAACTGGCGGAGAAGTCATAGCTGTTGCCCGATGTGCCGCAGGTCGACGCTTCGGTCCGGGCAAGCGCGCGATCGGCTTCCGCTTCCGCGTTTGCGCGGATTTGACGCGAATTAACCTCGACCTGCGCGGCCTTGGCGGCGGCCTCGTCGGCCTGGCGCCTGGCCTCCGCCACTTCGCGATCGACCTTGGCCATCTCACGATCGAATTCGGCGTCGCTCATCCTCCGGTCGGTCTTGAGCACATAGCGCTGGCCGTTGCGCTCCACCGTGCGGGTATAGAGCTTGCCGTCCTTGCCGCCTTCGTTGCGGGTGATCATCACGATCCTGTGCCCGTTCTTTACCGCCTGGGGCGGAGCCTGAGGCGTGGGCGGTTCGGGAGCATCCGGCGCTGCAGGAGCGGCTGGCGCGGGCGGTGCGTCAGGGGCAACGGGCGCCTGCGGGGCGGCAGGCGGCGCCGGCGGCTCGGGCGCATCGGGCGCGCTGATCTGGGCATAGGTGACAGTGGCGGTAAGCGGCAGGGCAAGCGCGCCGAAGGCAACAAGCGTGCGCCCGGCCATGCGGCGGCGGCGGCTTGGGGTGGACATCGTCAGGCTCCTCAAACGGTGAATTATCGATTTTTCGCCGGCGACCGGGCAGGCGAGCGCCAGTTCGCGGCCAAGGCGCGGCCCGGCGGCGAAACCGGCGATCAGGCGGGCATAGGCCTCCCGCTCGGCCTCTGGCTCACCGGCAAGAACGCGCGCATCGCAAGCCGCTTCCTGGTCGCGCCGCAATGCGCGCCACGCCAGCCACGACACCGGGTTGAACCAGTGCAGCGCGAAAAGCGGCTGCATGGCCATGTTGAGCAGAATGTCCCCGCCATCGTGGTGCTGCAATTCGTGCCGCAGCGCCAGGTTGCAGCCCCGGCGATCCGCGCTGGCGGATAGCCCCACCGGCAGCGCCACGATCTTGTCGAACACGCCGAATGCAACGGGTGCGGGAACCATCGCGCTCTCGATCACGCGGATCTTGCCAACGCGGCCCAGTTCCACGCTGTCTTCGAGCACGCGCTTGCGCATCGTGTAATAGGTGACACCGCGCCACAGAAGGAACGCAAGCGCCCCCGCGATCCACACGGCCAGCAGCGGTGTTACAAAATTGATGCCGGCAGCGGTGGACACACTCGCCTGCACCGGCGCAGCGGTCGATGCGGCGTCGTTTGCGAGAACCGGCACGACCAGCGGCGCCCCGCCCGATGCCTGCATCGCGGAGACCGGCAACGTCACCGGGGGCACGACAAGGCGCAAAAGCGGCAGAAGCCAAAGGGCATAGGCAAGGCCGGGACCGAACGTGCGCGAAACCGGTCCGCGCAGGACCAGCACCAGCGCCATCAGCCCGCCGGTCCACACGAGCGTTTCCAGAAGCCAGGTTGCGAAAAGGGTCTGGGTCATTTGCGCAGCTCCTTCAGAAGGGCCTCGATCTCTGCAAGGTCGGCATCGGAAAGGGCTTCCTGCTCGGCCAGGTGCGCGAACAGCGACGATGCGCGCCCGCCGAACAGGCGATCTACCAGCCTGCGCGATTCACCGCCTACATAGGCGGAGCGTTCGACCAGCGGCGAATAGAGGAACCGCTTTCCGTCCGGTTCCGTGCCGACGGCCTCCTTCGAAACAAGGCGCGACAGCAGCGTCTTTACCGTGGCCAGGCTCCACCCTCGCGGTTTGCAGACGGCTTCGCACACTTCCTGCGCGGTAAGCGGGCTCCTGTCCCAGAGCGCCTCCATCACCGCATGCTCGGCCTCGCTGATACGTTCCTCGGCCATGAGCCTCCCTTTCGTTTACACACGTAATCGACTACGCATGTAAACGTGAACGGCATATGAATGGAGTCGTAATGAAAAGGGCGCGGCGGCCATTGGCCACCGCGCCCTCGACAAACGTATGTTCGTGATCGACGAGCGTCAGTACACCCGCTTCTTCGGCTTGATGTAGTCGATGTCGCCGGTCAGCGTGTAGTCGTGAACCGGGCGGTAATCGAGCGAAACGGTGCCACCCTTGCCGCCCCAGCCGTCGAAGCGAGAGACGGTGTGTTTCATCCACTCCGCATCGTTGCGATCGGGATAATCCTCGTGCGCGTGGGCGCCGCGGCTTTCCTTGCGGGCGTGCGCTCCGTGAAGCGTTACGCTGGCCTGCGCGATCAGGTTGTCCAGCTCCATCGTCTCGACAAGGTCGGAATTCCAGATCAGCGAACGGTCGGTCACGTGGATGTCGTTCATCCGCTGGTAGGTCTTGGCAAGCTGCTCCTTGCCTTCCGCCATCAGCTCGTCGGTGCGGAACACCGCCGCATGGGCCTGCATGCACTGCTGCATTTCCACGCGCACTTCGGCGGTGGGCGAACCGCCCTTCGCATTGCGGAAATGATCGAGGCGCGACAACGCAAAATCCGCGCTGTCCGTCGGCAGTTCGGGCTGCTTGCCGTTGGGTTCGACCAGTTCCTTGAGGCGATGCCCGGTCGCGCGGCCGAACACGACAAGGTCGGTCAGCGAGTTGGAGCCGAGGCGGTTCGCGCCGTGGACCGAAACGCAGGCCGCCTCACCCACCGCGAACAGGCCCGGCACGGTCGCGTCGGGGTTCTCGGCGGTCGGGTTCAGCACTTCACCGTGATAGTTCGTGGGAATGCCGCCCATGTTATAGTGCACCGTGGGGCAGACCGGCAGCGGCGCGCGCGTCAGGTCCACGCCCGCGAAAATCTTGCCGCTTTCGGTGATGCCGGGCAGGCGTTCCGCCAGCACCTTGGGATCGATGTGATCGAGGTGCAGGTAGATATAGTCCTTGTTCGGCCCCACGCCGCGCCCTTCGCGGATTTCCATCGCCATCGAGCGCGAAACGACGTCGCGGCTGGCAAGGTCTTTCGCGCTGGGGGCATAGCGTTCCATGAAACGCTCGCCTTCGGAGTTGGTCAGGTACCCGCCCTCGCCGCGCGCGCCCTCGGTGATGAGCACGCCCGCGCCATAGATGCCGGTGGGGTGGAACTGCACGAACTCCATGTCCTGCAACGGCAGCCCGGCGCGCAGCACCATGCCGCCGCCGTCGCCAGTGCAGGTATGCGCGCTGGTGCAGTTGAAATAGCTGCGGCCATAACCGCCGGTCGCCAGCACCACGGCCTGCGAACGGAAGCGGTGGATAGACCCGTCGTCGAGGCACAGCGCGATCACGCCCACGCACTTGCCTTCGTGCATGATCAGGTCGATCGCGAAATATTCGATGAAGAAGTCCGCGTCGTACTTCAGGCTCTGCTGGTACAGCGTGTGGAGCAGCGCGTGCCCGGTACGGTCGGCCGCGGCGCAGGTGCGCTGCACCGGCGGGCCTTCGCCCATGTTTTGCATATGGCCGCCGAACGGACGCTGGTAGATCGTGCCGTTCTCGTTCCGGCTGAACGGCACGCCTGCGTGTTCCAGTTCAAGGATCGCATCGGGCGCTTCGCGCACCATGTATTCGATCGCATCCTGGTCGCCCAGCCAATCGGCACCTTTCACGGTGTCATACATGTGCCAGGTCCAGTGATCGGGCGTGTTGTTCTTAAGCGACGCGGCGATCCCGCCCTGCGCGGCCACGGTGTGGCTGCGGGTGGGGAAGACCTTGGTGATGCAGGCGGTGCGCAGGCCGGCCTGGGCCGAGCCCATGGTGGCGCGCAGGCCCGAACCGCCGGCGCCGACGACGACGGTATCGTATGTATGGTCGATGATCTTGTAAGCGGGCTGGTCAGCCATCGGTTCAGGCGCCTCCCAGCGCGATGCGGATTACCGAGACGATGCCGAATACGGCGCCGGCGAGCGGAATGGTGTTGAGCAGCGCGAGAACCAGGATCTTCGATCCGTCCTCGTGCACGTAATCCTCGGCGAATACCTGAAGGCCAAGACGCGCGTGCCAGAAAGTGGAAACGATCAGCAGGATCATCGCGGTGGCGGGCACCGGGCGCGAAAGCCACGCGTGCATCGTCTGGAAATCGTATGACGGCATCATCAGCAGGCTTGCCAGAAACCAGACAACCAGCACGATGTTGCCGATGGCGGTGAAGCGCTGTACCAGCCAGTGGTGCGGTCCCTGGTGCGAAGAGCCGAGCCCCCGCACCCGTCCGATCGAAGTTCCGTTGCCCATGTCAGTCTTTCCCGAAAATTCAGCGTAAGGTTCGTGGCCGCGCGATGCGTCAGCGCAGCAACACGAAAGCCCAGAAGGCGATGGTGGCAAGGACGGAGAAGACCACCGTCATCGTCGACCAGCGCGCGTTGGCATTCAGTTCATAACCCGCGCCGATATCGAGTACGAAGTGGCGCACGCCCGACGCAAGGTGCTGGAAGAACGACCATGTCAGCCCGACCAGCGCGATCTTGCCCAGCACGTTCGCCGCGCCCTGCAAGCCATTGCCCGGCTCTGCCGCCCAGACCCAGTGAACGAACGTGGCGTAGGCATCCGGACCGCTCGCCAGTGCGCCCAGCCACCACAGCAGCAGCCCGAGGCCCGCGATGGCGAGCGCGGTGCCGGTGGCGCGATGGACGATCGAGACGAACATCGCCGGACCCCAGCGCCATATCTGCAGATGTGGCGAGAGCGGACGGTTGCTGGCTTGCGCCATGATATTCCCCTTGTTGCTCAGCTCTGCGCGGGGCCATGCGGCCGCCGGCGATCGAGACTCGCTATTAGTCGAAACGCCGCCCCGTGCAAGCGCGCCCGCCAAACGAGTGCGCCGCCGGTTGCGGCATATGCCCTTGCCCGCCTACTAGGGGGCGATGAACACGTCCACCACCATTCTTGTTACCGGAGCGACTCGCGGCATAGGCGCGGCAACGGTTTCCGCCCTTGAATCGGCCGGCGCGAAAGTAATCGGCCACGGCAGCCGCGCGCGCGACGGCGTGATCGGCGCCGACCTTTCCGATCCGCAGGCTCCGCAGGCCTTGTGGGAAGAAGCGCTGGATCGCGCGGGCGGCAGGATAGACATCCTCGTCAACAATGCCGGCCTGTTCGAGGCGAGTGCACTCGATTCCTCGGACATCGCCTGGCTCGACGCATGGGAAGAAACGCTGCGCATAAACCTGACGGCGGCCGCGCAGCTTTCGCGCTTTGCCGTGCGCCACTGGCAGGAACGCGGATCGGGCGGGCGGCTGGTGCACATTTCGAGCCGCGCCGCCTATCGCGGGGACAGCCCGGCGCACTGGCACTATGCCGCCGCGAAAGGCGGGATGGTGGCCATGCACAAGACCATTGCCCGCGCCTATGCATCCGAAGGCATCCTCAGCTTCGCGATCACGCCCGGCTTCACCGACACGTCGATGGCCGGGGACTACCTTGCCAGCCGCGGCGGGCCGGGGCTGCTGGCCGATATTCCGCTGGGCCGCGTGGCGACGCCCGATGAAATAGCCGCCATCGCGAAGTTCTGCGCGCTGGAGGCGCCGCCCAGCATGACCGGCGCGGTGATAGACGCGAACGGCGCAAGCTATGTCCGTTAGGCTTTTCGTGCTGGGCGCCGCGCTTGCCGCAAGCGGGGCCGCGACCGTATCGAAAGCCCCGGAAAGCTGCCTTGCCACAACACCCGCAGCCCATGCAGCGGCCTGCAAGGGGCACGACGGCTGGAGCGATCCCGCCCCGCCCGTCCACGTCTTCGGCAATACATGGGACGTTGGCACCTGCGGCATCACCGCGCTGCTGGTCTCGTCCGACAAGGGGTACGTGCTTGTCGACGCCGGGATGGCGGACGCGGCGCAGTCCGTCCTCGCGAATATCCGGCGGCTGGGCGTGGAGCCGCGCCAGGTGAAGTGGATCGTATCGAGCCACGAACACTTCGATCATGCCGGCGGCCTTGCCGAACTGAAGCGCGCGACCGGCGCGAAGCTGGCGTTGAGCGCGCCCTCCGCCGCCGTGCTGGCAAGCGGACAGCCGGAACGCGACGATCCGCAATTCGGCAGCCTGAAGCCGATGGCCCCCGCGCAGGCCGACCGCATCCTTGCCGACGGCGACACGATCGCGCTCGGCTCGTTGACCATGACCGCGCACCTTACCCCCGCCCATTCCCCCGGTTCGACCAGTTGGACGTGGAAAAGCTGCGAAGGCACCGACTGCAAGACGATCGCCTATGCCGACAGCCTGACGATGATCTCCGCCGACGGCTACCGTTTCAGCGACCATCCCGCATATGTCGCCCGCGCGCGCAAGGCGCTGGCCAGGGTCGCCGCCCTGCCCTGCGACATACTGGTTACCCCGCATCCGGGCGCGAGCAACCTGTTCGCGCGGCTTCACGGCGAAGCGCCCCTTAACGATCCGCCCCTGTCGGATCCGGGCGCCTGCAAGGCATACGCGGCAAAGGCCGGACAGAGGCTGGACGCGCGGCTGGCGAAGGAAGCGGCGCAATCGCAGGAGCCACGGCGATGAGCTGGAAGATCACCGCATTCGCCCCGCGCGACATCGTGCAGGCCGCGCTTGTCGCCCACGAAGATGCCTTCGACTGGGATTACGACATCGTTCTGGCCGGCAGCGAGATCGCGGAAGACAAGCCGGAGGAATGGCAACTTGAAGCCTGGCTTCCCCGCAAGCCGACGCGGGCAGACAAGGCCGCCATTGCCGCTCTGTTCGAAGCGGGCGCACCCGGGATGACTGTGGAAAAACTGCCCGAAACCGATTGGGTAACGTTGAGCCAGCAAGACGTGGCGCCGATCCGCGAAGGGCCGTTTCACGTCCACACGCCGGAATATCCCGCGAAAGACGGACCGGGCCTGCGCGACTTCACGATCCCGGCAAGCCAGGCCTTCGGCACCGGGCAGCACGAAACGACCGCCGGATGCCTTGCCATGCTGGCGGAAATGAAAGCGCGCGGCGCGCTGGTGCGTAACCTTGCCGACATCGGCACCGGCACCGGCCTTCTGGCCTTTGCCGCGATGCACCTTTGGCCACGCGCGCTGGCTACGGCGAGCGATATCGACGCGGTCTGCGCGCCGGTGGTGCTGGACAATGCCGCGTTGAACGGCGTGGCAACCGGCGCGCGGGCAGGCGAACTGACCATGGTGATCGCTGACGGAATGGCCGATCCGCTACTGAAGGCGCGCGGCCCTTATGACCTGCTGATCGCCAACATCCTGGCCGGACCGCTGGTGGAGCTTGCGCCCGATTTCTCGCGCGCGGTGCTGCCCGGCGGAAGCATTCTTCTGGCGGGCCTGCTGGCGACACAGGAACGCAAGGTGCGCGCCGCCTATGCCCGCGCGGGGTTGCGTCTTGCCGCGCGGATCCAGCGCGGCGACTGGTCGATCCTGTGGCTGCGCAAAAGGGCGTATGGCCGGGTGCGCGGATCGCGCGTTGGCCAGATGCCCGATTGGTCGCGCGGCTGGTAACGCCCGGCCGCGGCGGCGCGACCTATCCGGTCTGCTTGCGCCCGAATGCCCTGCGCGGCCCAAGCGGAATGTTGCCGAGTTCCGCGCCGGGAAGCCCGCGCCGCACCTGCCGCCTGCCGCCAAGCGAAACGGTGCGCAAATCCGCTTCCGGGCGCGGCTCTTCCATTTGCTGCCCGCTGGTTTGCGTAACGGTGCCTTGCGAAACGGGGCGTTCGAACACCAGCCCGCACGCTCCATTGTCTGCCCATACCACCTTGCAGAACATCTGGAAGGTCTTCCACTCCAGCATCACCGTCGTCCCTTCACGCGGAGGATCGGCCAGTTCCAGGCGGACACCGCCGGTGGAAATGTTGGTCAACCGGCCCGTCCGGCTTCCGGTGGTCAGCTTCAATTCGGCGGAACAATGGGCGAGAACCCGCGTGTCTGCGCGGCGCTCGATCTGGAGGACTTCCTCCTCTCCGTCGAAATAGGGCATCTGCAAAAGCTCCAGACGATCACGGCGCATTGTCATGCGCTCTGTTGCGGACGTTGTGCGAACACCCGCATTGCCCGGCCAGGTTTCCGATTTCCTCCAGAATGCTGGTTACCCGAACTTTACCATTCGGTTCGGCGCGAAAAGGCGGCATCCGATTGGGTGAATGGCCACTTATGCATTTCCGTTCGGCTGCGGTTAACCCGACGATCCGGAGCATCCGCGAACGGGATTCGCCGCGGGGTTCGCATGTCCATAATGCATACGGCGTTCAAGATCGGGGTTGCAGGAACCTTTGCCGCGTGGAGCGGCATGGCACCGGCAGAGCGCGCGCAAGACCGCGCATCGCCGCACGACGCGCTCGCCCGACAGGCAGGTTCGAACGATACCGGGGGGTCCAACGAAACCGGGCTTTGTATCGCCGGGATCGACCCGGCAGCACCCGGCGCGCTGCCGCACGAGCCGACGACCTGCCCGGCATTCCTGGCCACGGCGCTTCCGGCAAAGGCCGACGCATCGGGGATGCTGCCGCTGGGCGTCGCGCCGCAGCCCGCGTTCGACGACCGGCCCCGCCCGCAATGGGAACACCGCTTCGATGCCACGGGGCCATCGATCGAACTGGGCGCACTCGGCTTCGGAAGGCCGGGCACACCCTCACTGGTGCATTTCGCGTTTGCCTGGGATTTTTGAGGCCGGACTGGGGCGCATTCGGATCGCGCAGCCCGCGAACCCTGCCTATCCCGCGGCCTTCACGATCTCTGCCCAGCCCGCTTCATCAATCACGCGAATGCCCAGCTTTTCCGCCTGTTTCAGCTTCGATCCCGCGCCGGGGCCGGCAACAACAAGGTCCGTTTTGGCGGAAACTGAGCCCGCCGCACGGGCACCGAGCCGCTCGGCCTGGGCCTTTGCCTCGTCGCGGCTCATCGTTTCCAGCTTGCCGGTGAAAACCACGGTCTGCCCCGCGACTTCACTCTCAAGCGTCTCCACCACATAGCGCGGCGGATCGACTTCGTTCAGCAAGTCGGTCCAGACCTCGATATTGTGCGGTTCGTGGAAGAAGTCGCCCAGCGCCTCGACAACCACGGGGCCGACCCCGTCGATGCCGGCAAGTTCATGCCCGGCGTCCTCGTCACCCGAACGCGCCCTTTCGGAAACCTCCCGCAAGGCCGGAAGCGTGGCGAAACGCTTCATCAGGTCGCGCGCCGTTACCGCGCCAACGTGGCGGATACCCAGGCCGAACAGCAGGCGCGCGGCATCGGGCTTCCGCCGTGCTTCTATCGCCGCCAGAAGGTTGTCGACCGATTTTTCCTTCCAGCCCTCCAGCGCAAGGATATCCTCGCGCCGGCCTTTCAGGCGGAAGATGTCGGCCGGGCTTTCCAGCCAGCCTTTTCCGAAAAACTCGTCGATGGTCTTTTCGCCCAGCCCGTCTATGTCGAGCGCGGCGCGGCTGACGAAGTGCTTCAGCCGCTCTGTCCGCTGCGCGGGGCAGATAAGGCCGCCGGTGCAGCGCACGTCCACCTCACCCTCTTCCGCCACCGCCTCGCTGCCGCATTCGGGGCAATGATCGGGAAAGACATAGGGATCGCGCGGCTCGTCCGGCGTCAGGTTCTCCACCACTTGCGGGATCACGTCTCCCGCGCGCTGGATCACCACGCGGTCGCCCACGCGCAGTGCCAGCCGGCCAATCTCGTCACGGTTGTGCAGCGTGACGTTGGACACCATCACGCCGCCCACGGAAACCGGCGTCAGCCGACCCACCGGCGTCAGCTTGCCGGTGCGGCCAACCTGGATGTCTATCGCCTCCAGCGTCGTCTGCGCCTTTTCCGCCGGGAACTTGCGCGCGATCGCCCAGCGCGGAGCCTTGGCGACAAAGCCCATGCGCGCCTGCCAGTCTAACCGGTCGACCTTGTAAACGACGCCGTCGATATCGTGCGGCAGGTCTGCCCGCTCGATCTCTATTTCGCGATAGTGCGCGATCATCTGTTCAAGCGAGGTGCAGCGCTTCAGCAAGCGTGAGACCGGCACGCCCCATTTCGCGATCCGCTCCATCATCGCGTGCTGCGTTTCGGCGGGCAGGTCGCCTTCCACCAGCCCCCAGCCCCAGGCGAGGAAGCGCAAGGGGCGACTGGCGGTTACGGACGGGTCTTTCTGCCGCAGCGATCCGGCGGCCGCGTTGCGCGGGTTGGCGAAGATCTTGCCGCCAGCCGCCTCCTGCGCCGCGTTGAGCGCCTGGAAATCGGCCTTGGCCATATAGACCTCTCCCCGCACCTCGAACACGGGGGGCACATCGCCGGATAGCCGCGCGGGAATATCGGCGATAGTCGCGACGTTGGGCGTCACGTCCTCGCCCACCTCGCCGTCGCCGCGCGTCGCGGCGCGCACCAGTGTGCCGTTTTCGTACCGCAGCGAGCAGGAAAGCCCGTCGATCTTGTCCTCGGCCGTCATTGCCACTTCGGCGTCTTCGCCAAGCGCCAGGAAGCGCCGCACGCGCGCGACGAAATCGGCCAGGTCTTCGTCCGAAAAGGCGTTGTCCAGGCTGAACATCCGCACGTCGTGGCGGACCTTGCCCAGCGGAGAGGCGGCGACTTCGAAACCGACCTGCTTCGAAGGGCTATCATCGCGCACAAGCTGCGGGAACGCTTCTTCAATCGCGGTATTGCGATGAACCAGCGCATCGTAATCGGCATCCGAAATCTCGGGCGCGTCTTCGGCGTGATACAGCTTGTTGTGACGCGCGATCTGGCGCGCGAGGCGCATCAGCTCGTTCGCGGCGTCGGCCTCTGTCATGTTCGCGATGGAATCGTCTGCCATGACCGAGGGCTATGCCGCGCGCGAATGCCAGCCGCTACATCTTTTCCTTCACGCCGGTTCGCACCAGCCACCAGTTGACCGGATAGGCCGTGGCAAAGCCCGCCAGCATCGCAATCTGCATCACGAACCAGAATTCGGGCGAATTGACCGGCGCCACCTTACCGTAAAGCGGTTTCAGAAGGCCGAACTGGATCAGCGCCATGCCGCCGTACATCCCCACCTGCCACGAACTGATGGAAAGTGTATCGGCCTTGATCGCCGCGGCCAGCCCCTCTCGCAAGCCCAGCCCGCGCATCGGCGCGATGGAGAAATACTGGAATACGATGCCGATCGCGAAGGCGAGGATGAAATCGGGAATCCACATCGCGAAGGTCTTTTCCGCGAAAATCGTATGCCACCCGAACCACACCGCCAGGACGGGGAACGCAAGACCTACCCATTCCGCGATAATATCGCCCAGCGTGCAGCCCGCGCCGCAGTGGCTGGCCCCCTTCGCGACGGCCAGCGGCATGGGCGTTTCGCCGCCCCCTGACGCCTGCGCGCGCGATTTTCTGTAGAGGGCGAGCCACAGCACGCTGCCGAACATCGTGGCGAGCGGCCAGACCCAGTTCATCACCACCATCTTCTCCGGCCGGCGCAAGAGGTCGAAAGTTATCCACAGCGCACAAGCCGCCGCGACGGCCAGGGACGCGATGGCAAGCGCATGGAACCAGACAGGAAATTGATCGGACATACCGTCCCAATGGCCGGAAACGCGCCTGTGTTCCCGTAACGGCGATTCTGCCCCTGCGCTGTGCCGCGTTACCCTCTGCGCGGGGAACAAGGGGAGATCGCATGACGGACCGTATTCTGAAGGCCCTGTTTGCCGTGTGCCTTGGCGCAATGGCCTTGCTCTATGTAGCGCACAACATCGCCAACGTGGGCGCCGCCTATGACTTCTTCGTCTATACCACCACGCCCATGGAGAAGGCGGCCTATCCCGTCACGCTGCTGCCCGTGCCGCCCGCGCCGCTGATCGTGGTTGCGATGGTGCTGGTCTTCGCGCTTGAGATCGGCGCGGGCGTGTTCCTGATCTGGGGCGGGTTCGATATGTGGCGTGCGCGAAACGGCGATACGCAGGCATTCGGCAAGGCGGCACGATATGCGAAGATCGGCATCGGCTGCGCGGTGGTGAACTGGTGGGGCCTGTTCCAGGCGCTGGCCGTCGCGGGATACCAGCTCTGGCAGAAGCCGTTGGGGGAATCGCCGTTCTACGGTTCGTTCTTCTATGGCGCGATGAACCTGCTGCTGCTTATCTACATCAACCAGCGCGAATGACCGTTCAATCGGCGGCGAGTATCGTCACCATCATCTCGCGCCGGATTTCGAAGCCCAGCGAACGGTAAAGCGCGATCGCAGCCGTATTGCCGGCGTAGGAATGCAGGAAAGGCGTCAGTCCTTCGGCGCACATCCCCGCCATGACGCGGCGGATCAGCCTGCCCGCATATCCGCGTCCGCGCGCGGCCGGATCGGTGCACACGCCGCTGACTTCGGCATAGCCCGGCGCGGGCCGCATTCGCGTTCCGGCCATCGCGATCAGCCGCCCATCCGCGCGAATGCCGTGAAACGGGCCATAGCGGTGGGTGGATGTGCCCCACGGCCCCGGCTCCGTCGCATGGGCAAGCGCGGCCATCTGCGCCGCATCGGCTTCGCCCAGCGGCACGATATCGTCCCCGCCGGGATCGGGCGCGGGGCTTCGGGCGACCATCTGCACCAACGGCGCGGTGCGAACCACGCGCGTTCCGCGCGGGGCGGGCCATTCGTCGGGTTCGACCAGCCACAAAGCGCCCATACTGCGCGAAACCATCGCGGCAAGATCGGCCTGGGCTGCATCGGAAAGCTCACGCGCCGCGGCGAAAGGACCATAGGCGGGATCGATGCGCACCGCCGATCCATGCCGCACCGCCAGTGCCGCCTGCCCCCCGCCAAGCATGTTCCAGACCGGCCGGTCCAGCGGATGGCCGCTCACGCTCCCTCCATCAACCGCTCCGCCTGCGCGCGCGCCTCTTCGGTCACTTCGGCGCCCGAAAGCATCCTGGCGATTTCTTCCTGCCGGCCGTGCGCGTCCAGCAGGTGGACGGACGTGCGCGTAACCGTGCCTTCGTTCGATTTGGCGATCATGTAATGCACCGTACCGCGCGCGGCGACCTGCGGGCTGTGCGTTACCGCCAGCAACTGGCCGCCGCCCGCCAGCCGCGCCAGCCTTTCGCCGATCGCGCTGGCCACTGCGCCGCCCACGCCGCGATCGATCTCGTCGAAAATCACCGTCGCCGCGCCGCCCTGCTCGGCCAGCGCGACCTTCAACGCCAGGATAAAGCGCGAAAGTTCGCCGCCGCTGGCGATCTTGGCAAGCGGGGCGAAATCGGCGCCGGGGTTGGTGGCGATAAGGAATTCCACCGCGTCCATACCGCCCGGCCCCCAGCGATCCTCCGGCAGGCGCATCACCGCGGTGCGGAAGCGCGCGGCATCCAGTTTCAGCGGCGCAAGTTCTGCCGCCACGGCCGCGTCCAGCTTGCGCGCCGCTTCGGCCCTTTCAACCGAAAGCGCCTCCGCCCTCGCCTGGTAGTCGAGCGCAAGGTCGCGCGCCTTGCGCTGAAGCCCGGCAAGCTCGGCCTCGCCGCCTTCGATGGCGTCGAGCGTGCCGCGCATCCGGCGCATCAGGTCTGGCAGTTCGTCAACCGTGCAGCCGTGTTTGCGCGCGGCGGCGCGAAGATCGAACAGGCGCGTTTCGATGCGGTCCAGCTCTGCCGGATCGTGCGCAAGCGCTTCTGCCGCGCGGGCCAGCCTGTCTTCCGCCTCGCCCGCCTCGATCACCGCGCGATCGAGCGATTCCAGCGCCTCGGCCAGCATCGGGTGTTCGGCGGCAATCCGGTCCAGCCGCCGCGCCGCGCTTCGCAGCGAAGCAAGCGCCGAATCCGAACCTGCCCAAAGCTGCTGCAATTCGGCAAGGTCGCCCGAAAGGCGCTCTCCCTTCTGCATCGTCGCGCGCGCTTCGGCCAGGCCTTCTTCCTCGTCGTGCTGCGGCTCGAGCGCGGTCAGTTCGGCCAGGTGCGCCAGCAGAAGGTCGCGGTCCGCCGCCGCCCTTTCTATCGCTTCGCGCGCGGCGGCCAGATCGCGCTCTGCCGCTTGCCATCGCTCCCACACATCGGCCACGCCCTTGCGCCCCGCATTCGCGTAACGATCGAGCAAGGCGTGATGGCCGCGCGCGTTCACCAGGCCGCGATCGTCATGCTGGCCGTGCAATTCGACAAGGTGGCGCGCCAGGTCGCGCAGCAGCGCCACGCCGACCGGCTGATCGTTGATGAACGCCTTGCTGCTGGCGCCCGAATCGCCCTCGCCCGAACGGATGCGGCGCTTCACAATCAGCGGCTCGTCCGGTTCCACATCCACTTCGGCATCGGACATTATCTCGCGAATCCCCGGCGGCAGGCGGTCGAATTCGAATGTCGCGGTTACGCTGGCCTGCGCTTCCCCTGCCCGCACCAACGCCGCATCGGCCCTGTCGCCCAGCACAAGGCCCAGCGCGTCTAACAGGATGGATTTGCCCGCGCCCGTCTCGCCCGTAAGCACGCCCAGACCGCCGTGGAAGGCAAGGTCCAGCGCCTCGATCAACACGATGTTGCGGATGGAAAGGCTTGTCAGCATGGGGTGTCGTCCGCCTCCTTAGCCGGTCCCGCCCGCGCCGTCACCAGCGCAACTTTATCGCGCGGGGGAGAAGCCGGAAATGCCCGCCGCAAGGGCGCAGGTTTCACCATCGTGACACACCGCCACGCCCCCGCAACGAATCCATGGGAAATAAAGGCAGGTCGCCACTGCCGAGGAAGGAAAACCCATGACCGAGGCGAACAATCCAATCGCGAACCTGTCCATCGGAACCGGCGCGGGCGTGCCTGCATGGCTCGACCTGCCCGAACCGCGCGGTTTCAGGCCCAAGCGCAAGTTCCGCACCGTGTGGATATCCGATACGCACCTTGGCACGCGCGGTTGCAATGCCGCGATGCTGCTGGACTTCCTCCATTCGATAGAGTGCGAAACGCTCTATCTCGTTGGCGATATCGTCGACGGCTGGCGGTTGAAGAAGGGCTGGTACTGGCCTGACGCGCACAATGAAGTGGTTCGCCGCATCCTGAAACTTGCCCATCGCGGAACGCGCGTGATCCTGATCGCAGGCAATCATGACGAAGTGCTGCGCCCCTATGCGGGGATGAGCTTCGGCGGCGTCGAACTCGCGCTGGAAGCGATCCACCAGACGGCGGACGGGCGCCGGTTGCTCGTCACCCACGGAGACGGGTTCGACGGCGTGGTGCTCTATGCGCGCTGGCTCGCCTTCCTGGGGGACCAGGCCTACGAGATGATGCTGCGCGCGAACATCGTGTTCAACGCAATCCGCCGCCGGCTGAAAATGCCGTACTGGTCTCTTTCCGCGTACCTCAAGAAGCGCGTGAAGAACGCGGTCCAGTTCATCTGCGATTTCGAGGAGGCCGTCGCCCACGCGGCGCGCGAACGCGGCGTGGACGGCGTGGTATGCGGCCATATCCACTCGGCGGAAATCCGGCAGATCGGCGATGTCACCTATTATAACGATGGCGACTGGGTCGAAAGCTGCACCGCGCTGGTGGAGGACAAGACCGGCGCGATGAGCATCGTCGACTGGACAGAGGAAGGCCGCCAGCGCGAACAGGAAAAGCGCGCGGCTGCCGCAAACGTCCCCGCACGCGAGGAAGTGCCGGCATGAGGATCGCGATTTGCACCGATGCCTGGCACCCGCAGGTCAACGGCGTGGTCCGCACGCTGGGGATGACGGTGGATCGGCTGCTCGCGCGCGGGCATGACGTGGAACTCGTCACCCCGTCGCAATTCCGCACCGTGGCCCTGCCCGGATACAGCGAGATCCGGCTGGCGCTGGCGCCCCGCTTCGGCACGCGGCGCGCGCTGGCCGAATTCCGTCCGGACATCGTCCACATCGCGACCGAAGGCCCGATCGGCTGGAGCGCCCGAAAGTGGTGCCGCGACAACGGATTGCCCTTCACCAGCGCGTTTCACACGCGCTTTCCGGACTATGCGGCGGTGCGCACCGGGCTGGACGCGAAGCGCTTCTGGCCGGTCATGCGCCGGTTCCATGCGCCAAGCCGCGCGGTGCTGGTGTCCACGCCCACGCTGGGCCGGGAACTGGCGGCGCAGGGTATCGCGCAATGGAAGCTGTGGTCGCGCGGTATCGACCGCGACCTGTTCCACCCAGGACACGCCCCGCTGCCCGAACTTGCCGGGCTTCCCGGCCCGGTCATGCTCAACGTCGGGCGCGTGGCGGTGGAAAAGAACTTGACCGCGTTCCTCGATGCGCCGGTGGAAGGGACGAAGGTCGTCGTCGGCGACGGGCCGGACCTTGCCGAACTGCGCGACCGCTATCCGCAGGTGCGCTTTACCGGCGCACTATCCGGGCAAAAGCTGGCGCAGGCCTATTGTTCGGCGGACGTTTTCGTCTTCCCCAGCCGCACCGACACGTTCGGACTTGTGATGATAGAGGCGCTTGCCTGCGGTGTGCCCGTGGCGGGCTATCCGGTGCCCGGTCCGCTGGACATCGTCGGCGCTTCGGGTCGCGGACCGGACAATGCCCTGCCCGCGGCGGTCGGCGCGCTTGACGAGACGCTTGCAACAGCGATCCGCAAGGCGCTTGCCTGCGATCCGCTCAACTGCGCGATCCATGGCGCCAGCTTCAGCTGGGACCGCGCGACCGACCAGTTCATGGCCGCGCTGGGCGAAGCGTCACGATGCGCAAGCGCGATTGGCGGCGGCGCGGTGGAGTTGGGCGACGAGATGGAGCCTGCCTGACCCCGACACCAACCGATCCCCCCGACTGAAAGGCCCGCGGTGCCATCCGGCAGCGCGGGCCATTTGTTGTTCGGTCGCCAAGCGATACGGCCCGCAACAGGGCCAGCGTATCAGCTTGCCTTTGTATCGGGGGCGTACTTGTTCATCAGGCGATAGGCCTTCTGGTACCACTTGCTGCCCGGATAGTTCGAGCCCAGCACCGCAGCGTTCTTTTCCGCTTCCACCGGAATGCCCAGCGCAAGGTTGGTTTCGACCAGGCGGAACAAGGCTTCGGGCGTGTGGCTGGTGGTCTGGTAGTTCTGGATCACGTTGCGGAAGCGCAGCTGCGCGGCAAGCCACTTGCCGCTGCGTTCATAGAACCGGCCGATCTCCATCTCCTTGCCCGCAAGGTGATCGTTCACAAGGTCCAGCTTCAGCTTGGCGTCCGCCGCATACTCGGTTTCGGGGAAGCGGCGCATCACTTCCGTCAGCGCGGTTTTCGCCTGCTCGGTAATCTTCTGGTCGCGCGTGACGTCGCTGATCTGCTCGTAATAGCACAGCGCGATCAGGTAATAGGCGTAGGGCGCGTCCTTGTTGCCCGGGTGGATCGACAGGAAGCGCTGCGATGCCTGGATCGACTTGGTGTAATCGCGCGCGACATAATAGCTGAACGCGCTCATCAATTCGGCGCGGCGCGCCCACGGCGAATAGGGATGCTGGCGCTCGACCTCGTCGAACAGCGCGCCCGCCACCTTGGGCTGGTTGCGGTCAAGCCGGTCCTTCGCCGCCATGTAGAGCGTATCGACATCGCGCGCGACATAAGAGGTATCGCGCTTGCCGCGCCCGCCGGCAGCGCACCCTGCGGTCAGCGCGGTGGCGGCGGTGGCGACAGCCAGGGCGGCGAGGCGCAGCGGGCTGCGGCCATGAGCGTTGATCGACATGGGACGCCCTATAGCCAGCGTACCCCTGAACGCCAAGTGAAGTTGCGCGCCTTCACGCGTGCTCATCCACACCCGTCCCGATCGTGGCGGTCGGGATGGGGTCGGCAAGCGTCACCTGGTCCAGCATCGCTGCCATTTCATCACGCAGCCGAAGCATCAGCACGCGCAGGCGGCATTCCGATTCGGGCAGGCAGTTTTCGCAATGTTCGTGCGCGTTGCGGCTGGCGCAGGGCACCAGCGCAAGGCTGCCGCGCGTGATACGGATGATATCGCCATAACGGATATCGACCGGAGGCAGCGCAAGTTCATACCCGCCGTCGCGCCCGCGATGCGAAGCCACGATGCCGTCGCGCGCCAGTTCGGCCAGGATAACGGTCAGGAACTTGCGCGGAATGTTCTGCGCCCTGGCTATCGCGTCAAGCCGCACAGGCCCCTGGCCGAAGGCATCGGCAAGGTGCTGGAGCGCACGAATGGTGTATCGTGTCCTTTGCGAAAGCATCGGTTCCCCAACGCGCGGGCAGAGAAAAAGTCAATCGCAGGGGTAGATATTTATCCGTCGACGATGACTTCCACAAGACTCGGACCGTGGGACGCGAAATTTTTCGACAGGGCGGCATCGAGGTCGGCCGACTTTTCAACCCGCGTGGCGGGCACGCCCTGCCCCTGCGCAAGCGCCACGAAATCGAGGTGCGGCAGCGCGGTGCCGACAAGTTGCTGCATCCCGAACACCCGGCCGAAGCTGTGCAATGCCTCGTACCGGCCGTTGTTGACGATCACGAACGTCACCGGCAGCTTCCATTGCGCGGCGGCGTGAAGCCCCTGGATCGCGTACATCGCCGAACCATCGCCCAACAGCGCAATCACCCGCTCTCCCGGACGGCCCAGCGCAACGCCCACCGCCGCCGGAAGCCCGTGGCCCAGCCCGCCACTGGCCGTGGTATAGAACCCGTCCCGCATGACGATGGGTAGCCGGTCATGCAGCACACCACGGCTTGACGGCGCTTCTTCGACAAGGATCGCGCCTTCGGGGCGCAGGCGGGCAATCTGCTGAAGCAGGTAGGCATCCGAAAGAACCGATCCGTCCAGCGGGCCGGGCCGCGTCAGGGGCGCGGGCGCGGCCCGCTGCGGCGCATCTGCGCGAAGCAGCGTTCCGATTGCCAGCCGGGTGTCCGCAACGATGCCTATTCCCGCCGGATTCCATGCAACGTGCGCGGGATTGTCCGCGATCTGGACCAGCCTCGTGCCCTCCGGCACGTGCGGCCCGAATGCTTCCACGTGGTAAAGCGACATCGGCCCGCCCAGCACCAGCACAAGGTCGTGCCCGGCAAGGTCGGCCACGATCGGTTCGCGCCCCGCCGTAAGGAATCCGGCGAACAACGGGTGATCCTCAGGAAAGCTGCACCGCGCGGACATCGGCGCAACCATGACCGGCGCATCGTGCTTTTCCGCCAGCGCGATAACCGCGTCCCATGCGTCGTCGCGCGCGACGCCCGCGCCGACCACGATCAGCGGGCTGCGCGCGCTGGAAAGCATCGCCGCCGCCTCGTCCAGAAGAGCGGGATCGCCCGGATTGCGCGCGCTGACCTTGCGCGCGGCAAGCGGCTCGCATTCGCGGTCCCAGTCGTCGACAGGAATGGAAACGAACGTCGGCCCGCAAGGCGGCTGCATCGCCACGTACCATGCCCGCGCGATGGCGGCGGGCACGTCTTCGGCGCGCGCGGGTTCCGCCGCCCATTTTACGTAAGGCTGCGGGAATTCAGTCGGCCGCTCGGCAAAAAGGAACGGCTCGAACGGCAGGATGGACCGCGCCTGTTGTCCTGCCGTCACCACCAGAGGCGTCTGGTTCTTGTAAGCGGTGAACAGGTTGCCAAGCGAATGGCCCACGCCCGCCGCCGAATGCAGATTGACCAGCGCCGCGCTGCGCGTCGCCTGCGCGAAACCGTCCGCCATGCCCATCACGATCGATTCCTGAAGCCCCAGCACATAGCGGAAATCGTCGGGAAAATCGCGGAACATGGGCAGTTCGGTGGAACCGGGATTGCCGAACACCGTCGTCATGCCAAGTTCGCGCAAAAGGGAAATCGTCGCGTCGCGCACGGTGGTCATCTGGGGCATGCTCCTTGTCCGGGTTAGCCGCCTTTGCCGGAAGGATGCCCCTCTGCGCAATCCCGCACAGCCCTCGCCCGCCGCATTGCGGCAAGGCGATTCACATACTATCCGCTGCGTGAAACCGGACCGAAGGACAGCGCCGCGCATGAAACACGTAACGATCGTTGGCGCCGGCGCCATGGGTTGCCTGTTCGGCGCAAGGCTTGCCGAATCGGGCGCGGACGTCACGTTGGTGGATATCGATCCGGCGCGGATTGCCTTGCTGAAACAGCACGGCGTGGTGCTTGCGGACGATGCCGGGTCGCGCCGCGTCGCGCTGGGGGCGGCGCTGGCGGAAGAAGCGGGGCCGGCGGACCTGGTGCTGTTCTTCACCAAGGGAATGCACACCGAAAACGCCGCGCGGTCGGTTTCGCACCTGGCAGAAGCGGGCGCTCTCGCGCTCACCTTGCAGAACGGGCTGGGCAATGCCGAAGCAATCGCGCAGGTTTTCGCGCCCGAACGCGTATTGATGGGCGTAACCGACGTGCCCGGTGATCTTGAACTGCCCAACCGCGTTTCCAGTCACGGCAGCGGCAAAGTGGTGATCGGCGGGCTTGTGCCCGGTGCGCAGGGCCACGCCGAACCCGTAGGCGCGCTGCTGGACAAGGGCGGCTGGCAGGTCGTGGTCGATCCGCACGTACAAGTGGCCGTATGGGAAAAAGCCGGCTTCAACGCCGCGTTGAACGCCATATCGACCATCCTGCGTGTGCCAGTGGGCGGCATGGACAATGCCCCGTGCCGCCGCGTGGCGAGCGCGGTGCTCGACGAAGTATGTGCAGCGGCCAAAGCACGCGGGCTGGAGTTGGATCGGGCAAGGCTGGATTCGCGCGTCGACTTCGGGCTTGCCAACCACAAGGCGCACAAGCCCTCCATGCTGCAGGACCGGCTGGCGGGCCGCCCGACAGAGATCGAAACGATCAACGGTGCGGTTGCAAGGCTGGCGGCCGAGGCTGGCGTGGCAACTCCGGTAACACAGGCGCTGGCAGACCTGGTGCGCGCCGGCGAACTGCCGGAGTAACCTGCAAGCCTTCGCCTCGCCGCAAGGGCGAACGACGGGAATCGAGCCGCGGTCCCGTGCGGCTCAACCGGCTCCCGTCGGGTAATCGGGCAGGTCGATCCGGTCCGTCAGCGTGCGGCCGAATGCGGCCTTGGCGATCCAACCCACGTTCATCAACCGGCCTACGGCGGCGCGGAACCGGATGCCGAACGGCGTTTCGGGAACGAACGCGCGCCCGATCGGCAGGGCCGCGTCCTGCTTCGCCTTCATGAAACCGGCAAGGCGGGCGTGATATGCGGAAAGCGCCGCCTCCACGGTTTCCGCCCGCCGCAACTCACCCGCCAGCACATAGGCGCCGATCATCGCCAGCGCCGCGCCCTGCCCCGCAAGGAAAGACGGTCCGAACGCCGCGTCTCCCAACAGCGCGACGCGGCCCTTGTGCCAGCGATCCATGCGGATCTGCGCGATCCTGTCGAGATAGAGATCGCGCGCGCCATCAAGCGCCGCCAGCATTTCGGCCGCTTCCCATGCCATCCCGGCAAAACGGCGGCGCAGCAGCGCGCGCTGGCCCGCTTCTTCGTGCGGGATCGGTTCCCCTTCCGCGTCGCGCCACAGGAACAACGCAAGGCTGGTCCCGTCGCGCAAGGTAAAGCGCGCGGCGGTGCGGCCCGGTTCGCCATAGGCCAGGTAGGCGTCCTCGTCGCGGTGCGGATAGTCGGGCATGATCCACGCCGCGAACTGGTATCCCAGATAGCGTTCGAATGCCTCGCGCGGGCCGAATGCAAGGTCTCGCGTTCGCGAATGCAGCCCCTCGCAGCCGACCACCAGATCGAAACGCCGCGATGGCGCGTGCTCGAATGTCACGTCCACACCTTGCGCGTCCTGCCGGATCGCGGCGATGCTGTCTGCGAACTGCATCCGCGCGCGGTCCTTCACCACGTCCACCAGCGCCAGCGAAAGTTCGCCGCGCGGAAGGCTGATAAAGCGTCCGTCCGTTACCGAAAGGAAGGCCTTGCCTCTGACCCCGCTCTGGCGCTGTCCATCCGCATCGACAAGCCGCAGTTCGTCCAGCCGGTATCCCGCGTCGAGCAGGCGCGGCAGGATGCCCATGCGTTCGGCAATATCGTATCCCTGTCCCCAGAAATCGACGATATAGCCGCCAGTGCGCGGCGATGCGGCACGCTCGACGATCGTGACCCGGTGCCCGTTTTCCAGCAGCCACCAGGCGAGACAGGGGCCGGCCACCCCCGCGCCGCTGATCAATACGTCCATAACGCCCGTTTTACGCCGCTATCGCGCCCGCGCAAACAATCGCCCGCCCCGCGATTGGGCGATTGCCAAGCCCCGCGCCGCCCCGTAAGCGGCAAGGCGCCATGATCCTTGTCATCGACAACTACGATAGCTTCACCTGGAACCTCGTCCATTACCTGATGGAAATGGGCGCGGAAACAGAGGTTGTGCGCAACGACGCGATGAGCGCGGCGCAGGCGATCTCTTCGGGCGCGAAGGGGTTCCTCATCTCGCCCGGCCCCTGCACGCCCAACGAAGCGGGGATCAGCCTCGACCTTGTCGCCGCTTGCGCGGATGCGGAAATTCCGCTGCTGGGCGTTTGCCTTGGGCATCAGTCGATCGGCCAGCACTTTGGCGGCCGCGTGGTGCGCGGCGGGCTGATGCACGGCAAGGTCTCTCCCGTAGAGCATGACGGGACGGGCGTGTTCGCAGGCTTGCCCTCACCCTTCATCGCCACGCGCTATCACTCGCTGGTGGTGGAAGACGCGCCCGAATGCCTGATCGTCAACGCAACCAGCGACGATGCGCACGTCATGGGTTTCCGTCATGAAAGTCTGCCGATCCACGGGGTTCAATTCCACCCCGAATCCATCGCCACCGAACACGGCCACGAACTGATCGGCAACTTTTTGGGGATTTGCGGGATCGAGGCGAAAATCCCGGCATGAACGTGCTCCCACCCGTCGATACGCCGCTGTCCGAAGCGGAGGCCGAAGCCGCGTTCGGCGCCATGCTGGACGGTGCGATTGCCGACGATGCGGATATTGCCGCATTTCTTGTCGCGCTGTCGGACCGGGGCGAAACGGCCGGGGAAATCGCCGGCGCAGCGCGGGCGATGCGCGCGCGGATGGTACCGGTCCGGGCGCCCGAAGGCGCGATTGACGTGTGCGGCACGGGCGGAGACGGGCATCACACGCTGAACGTTTCCACCGCCGTATCGCTGGTGGTCGCCGCGTGCGAAGTGCCGGTCGCCAAGCACGGCAACCGCGCCGCCAGTTCAAAGGCAGGCGCGGCCGATACGCTGGAAGCGCTGGGCCTCAACCTCGACCGTGCGGCCGAAACCGCCGAACAGACGCTGCACGATCTTGGCATCTGCTTCCTGTTCGCGGCAAAGCATCATCCCGCGATGGGTCGCATCATGCCGATCAGGAAAGCGCTGGGCCGCCGCACGATCTTCAACCTGATGGGACCGCTGGCAAACCCTGCGGGCGTGACCCGGCAACTGGTGGGCATCGCGCGGCCCGCCTATGTCCCGATCTATGCAGAAGCGCTGCACCGGTTGGGGAGCGAACGCAGCTTCGTCGTCTCGGGCGACGAAGGGCTTGACGAGCTGAGCCTTGCCGGCGGCAACGAACTGGCGATCGTCACGCGCGAAGGCGTGCAGATGGGCCGCGTTGCGCCGTCCGACGCGGGGCTGCCGGGTGCCGCGGTATCGGCGATCCGCGGCGGAGACGCGGCATTCAACGCAAACGCGCTGCGCGGGTTGCTGATGGGGGAGCCCGGCCCCTATCGCGACGCGGTGCTGTTCAACGCCGCCGCCGCGCTACAAGTGGCAGGCGCCGCAGCCCACTGGCACGAAGGCGTGGAAGAAGCCGCCGAAGCGATCGACAAGGGCCTGGCCAAGGCGCTGCTCGATTGCTGGATCGCGATGCTCAGCTAAAGCATCGCTTCTTATTCAACTTCAAGCCGCGATGCCGTAGAGACATTTCCGTTCGGTTAGAGCGGCGTTCAGCAACGAATGCACAACCTGTCTCGACTTTGCTCGACACGAACGGCAGAGAGGCCGCGATGACCGACAAGCTGACAGAAATCTGCGCAACCAAGCGCGAGGAAGTGGCCGCGCGCAAGGCGTTGGCAACGGTGGCGGACCTCGACAGCCGGGCCGCGGCGCAGTCCGCCCCGCGCGGGTTCGAGGCGGCGCTGCGCTCGAAAGCCGCAACAGGCTTCGCGCTGATCGCGGAAATCAAGAAAGCTTCGCCGTCCAAGGGATTGATCCGGCCAGATTTTCGTCCGGCTGAACACGCCGCAGCCTATGAAGCGGGCGGTGCCGCCTGCCTTTCGGTGCTGACCGACGCGCCCTATTTCCAGGGGCACGAGGACTTCCTGCAGGATGCCCGCGCGGCCTGCGCGCTGCCGGTTCTGCGCAAGGACTTCATGGTCGATCCCTGGCAGGTCGCGGAAGCGCGCGCGATCGGCGCGGATGCGATCCTGATCATCGTCGCCGCGCTGGACGACGCGGTGATGGCCGAAATCGAAGCTGCCGCGCGCGAACGCGGCATGGACGTTCTGGTGGAAGTTCATAACGAGGGGGAAATGGAGCGCGCGGCGCGGCTCAAATCCCGGCTCATCGGCGTCAACAATCGCGACCTGAAACGCTTCGTGACCGATATCGCCATTACCGAACGGCTCGCCCCGCTTGCGCCGGAAGGCACACTGCTGGTCAGCGAAAGCGGCATAAACGCCCATGCGGACCTTGAACGCCTTGCCAGATGCGGCGCGCGCACGTTCCTGGTGGGCGAAAGCCTGATGCGGCAGGACGACGTGGCGGCCGCGACCAGGGCGCTGATCGAAGGCTAGGCCGCGATGTCCCTCCTCCGCGCGCCTCCCCTTGCCCTGTTTGCAGCCGGCGTTCTGCCAGCCGCCGCCCATGCGGACATTCCGGTGTGCGATTACACCGTCGTGCGGAGCTATCCCCACGGCACAGGCGACTTTACCGAAGGGCTCTTCTACCGGGAAGGGCTGCTCTACGAGAGCACAGGAGAGCCCGGCCACTCGCGCATTGTGGTGCGCAAGCTCGACAGCCTGAAACCGCTGCGCGAAGCGCGCATACCCGCCCCCCTGTTCGGCGAAGGCGTGATTGACTGGGGGGATCAGCTTATCAGCCTCACCTGGCGCGCCGGGATCGGATACCGCTGGGACCGCAAGACGCTGCGCAACACCGGCACCTTCACCTACAAGGGCGAAGGCTGGGGAATGACGCGCGACGGCAACACGATCTACCAGAGTGACGGATCGTCCACCCTGCTGCTGCGCGATCCGGCAACGATGAAAGTCACCGGCACGCTGCCCGTCACCGCCGAAGGCCGCGCGGTGCCGCTGCTGAACGAACTGGAATGGATTAACGGGGAAATCTGGGCGAACGTCTGGATGACGGACAGCATCGCGCGGATCGACCCGGCCAGCGGCAAGGTAAAGGCGTGGATCGACCTTTCCGGCCTGCGCACCCGCGCGAAGGGATACGGGCAGGACGACGTGCTGAACGGCATCGCATGGGACGCGAAGCACCACCGCGTATTCGTGACCGGCAAGAACTGGAACCAGCTGTTCCAGATCCGGTTGAAGCCGCCGTGCAAAATGCCGGCCGGCAAGCGCGAGGCACGGCAATAGGGCGTCTGGTCAGCGCAGCATCTTTTCCGCGTCGACCAGTTGAACGTCGCTCATCCGGTCTAGAAAGTCTTCCAGATAGAACTTGTGCGATGCGCCGGTGAAAACCAGCATCCGCGTGCCGGGGTGGCGGGCAAGAACGTCGCGGATATTCGCCGCCATGCGCAGGTTGCGCACGTCCCATGACCCGGCATAGCCGCGCCCATACTGGCCGGGCGAAGGTTCGTTCATCGCCGCGCCGAAATCGGACCGGTATATCTCCATCGCCTGCGCCGGATCGTTATAGGCCCGGTACATGGCCAGCACCGCACCCGGCTTGCCAAGGTTCGCCGCCAGCGCATCGTCCAGCGCCTTGCGCCGGGCGGTGGCGGGATTGTCCCACGCCTTGCCTATGGCCTCCCCGGCCGCCTTGCGGTCCTGCGCCGATCCGTCGCGCGTGTCCGCGGTATGATCGTCGATCGGCCAGACCCGCTGGAGCCCCAGCCGCACCGCAAGGCGCGCCGCGATCAGCAGGGATTCGTTGCTGCCGCCGATCCGCTCATCGAGGAACTTGACGAGCGCGGCGCTTATCCCGTCGCCGGCGCGGCGTTCCGCACGGGGAAGATAAAGCCACTGGACGAATGCGGAAAACTCGTCGCCGGCAGCCAGCATCAGCGCGGCAAGATGGCGCCGCTGCGCGGCGGACGGGTTGTCCGGCCAACGCGCGAACGTGCTGTCCATCTCGGCGGTTGCCGACGGAACGTCCAGCCCGGTGGCAAGGCGCGCAGGCGCGGTGTCTATGCAATAGTCATCGATGTCGAAATTGTAGCGGCCCGGATAATGCAACAAGTACCAGCACTGGATACCGGAAAGGTTCTCTATGGCGATTTCCTGCGGCTTCCACGCGGCAAGGCGCTGCATCAATGGCTCAACCATCGCGTCGTCGATTTTCACCGGAAGCTGCGGAAGATGCGCGCCGCCCAGCACCATGACCTCGTTCGGTTTGTGCGGCCCGTGGTACTTGAACACGCCGGGATCGAAGGCGGCGCGATAAGGCGCGGCCAAGGCCGGTGCAGCGCAAAATGCCGACAGGCCAAGCGCGATTGCGGGAAGAATGCCCCGAAAAACGGATCTGCGTGCCATGCCGTGTTCCCTGTGCGGATTGCTCTTGCGACTGCTGTCGCAAGTGACTGCCCAATGCGTATTACTGTGTCAATACAGCAAGTCTCATCACATCGGCGCAGACTATCCTGCTGGCGCAGACTGCCCCCTCGCGGCGGCACGGCTGCCCCGGACTTTTCTGCCCGCTTTGACCATACCCCTTCCCTTCATCGCCCGGCGTCGCCAAGTTGCGATGCGGAACCGTCAATTTCGTCCACTTATTCGGGGTAATCTGCAAAGGCATGAACAAACTCACCCATCTTGACGACGCGGGCAACGCGCGGATGGTCGATATCGGCGGAAAGGCGGAAACGCATCGCGTGGCCGTGGCCGCCGGGCGGATCGCGATGTCGCAAGAGGCGCTGGCCGCCGTGCGCGAAGGAACCGTGGCGAAGGGCGACGTGCTTGCCACCGCGCGGATTGCCGGCATCATGGCCGCGAAGAAGACCGGCGAACTTATCCCGCTTTGCCACCCGTTGTCGCTTGACGCGGTAAGCGTCGACTTCACCTTTCCGGACGGCGCAATCGAAGCGACCGCAACCGCGTCTCTGACCGGCCGGACCGGCGTTGAAATGGAAGCGATAACAGCGGTTTCCGTCGCGCTTTTGACAATTTACGACATGGCAAAGGCCATCGACAAGGGCATGGTGATCGAAAGCGTTCGCCTGATCGAGAAGCGCGGCGGGAAAAGCGGCACATGGAAGGCCGCGTGAGGGACGCGCCGCGCCAGCCGCCGCTTCCGCTGGAAGAAGCGCAGCGCCGCCTGCTGGACCTTGCGCCCCAATTGCGCATGGAACATCGCGCGGCAGAGGAATGCGCGGGGTTCTACCTTGCCGAACCGCTCAAGGCGCAGCGCAGCCAGCCTGCGCGCCCTGTTTCGGCAATGGACGGTTATGCCTGCCGCGCGGCCGACCTGCCGGGGCCATGCCGCATAGTCGGCGAAAGCGCGGCGGGGCATCCTTTTGCCGGACGGGTAGCCCCCGGCGAGGCGGTGCGCATCTCCACGGGTGCGGTCGTGCCCGAGGGAGCCGATTCCGTACTGTTGCAGGAAGACTGCACGTGCGAGGCAAACCACGTGCGGGTAACGGGTGAGCCGCCCTCGCCCCCGCACCGCCATATCCGCCCGGCGGCGATGGACTTTGCATCCGACAGCGAAATCCTGCCCGCCGGAACCCGGCTTGGCCCCGCGCAGATCGCGCTCGCCATCGCGGGCGGGCACCACCTGTTGCCCGTGCGTGCCATGCCGCGCGTAACCGTGATCGATTCGGGCGACGAACTGGTTGCGCCGGGGGCCGCGTGCGGGGTGCACCAGCTTCCCGCCAGCAACGGCCCAATGCTGGCCGCGATGGCTTCCGCCTATCCCGCCGCCGTTACCCGCGTCGGCCCGGTGCCGGACAGCATCGATGCCATCGTCGCCGCGCTCGACACGCAACCCGCGGCGGATCTTGTGGTGACGAGCGGCGGTGCATCGGTTGGCGATCATGACCTGATCCGCCCCGCGCTGGCCGAAATCGGCGCGGAACTGGCGTTCTGGCGCGTGGCGATAAAGCCGGGCAAGCCGCTGCTGGTGGCCCGCAGGGGCAAGCAGCTGATCCTGGGCTTGCCGGGCAATCCGGCGTCGGCCTTTGTCACCGGCTGGCTGTTCATGCTGCCTCTGTTGCGCAAGGCACTGGGAAGCGCCCACCCGCTACCCACCACCATTCCCGCCACGTTGGGCGCGCCGATGGCGCGTGGCGGAAGCCGGATGGAGTTCATCCGGGCACGCTGGGACGGCGAATGCGTGGTGCCCGAATCGCTTCAGGATTCGGGTGCGCTTTCCCCCCTTGCCCATGCCAACGCGCTGATCGTGCGCAAGGCCGGCGCGCCCGAACGCCCGGCGGGAGACGTAGTGCCAACATATGTCCTGGGGCTGGACGGGGTTACTTGACGAGTAGCGAATCGTTTCGTATCTGTTCCGCATTCGTTCACCACACGGAGTGGCGCGAGATGCTGACCCGCAAGCAGCACGAACTGCTGACTTTCATCCAGTCGAAGCTCGAGGAATCGGGCATTTCCCCGTCTTTCGAGGAAATGAAGGACGCGCTGGACCTCAAATCGAAGTCGGGCGTGCACCGGCTGATTTCCGCGCTGGAAGAACGCGGCTTCATCCGCCGCCTGCCAAACCGGGCAAGGGCGCTGGAAGTGCTCAAGCAGCCCGATGCGGTCGCCGCCCGTCCCAAGGCTGCGGCGCCCGCTGCGGCCAATGCGAACACGGCAACCGGCGTGGTGCGCGGCGGACAGGCATCGCGGCCTGCTCCTGCCAATCCGGCCCCTGCCAACGACGTGGTGGAAATCCCGCTGCACGGCCGCATCGCGGCGGGCGTCCCGATCGAGGCGCTGGAAGATAGCGCGACCCTACCCGTCCCCGCCGCCCTGCTTGGCTCGGGCGAACATTATGCGCTTGAGGTTTCGGGCGATTCGATGGTGGAAGCCGGCATCCTTGACGGCGACTATGCGCTTGTCCGCCGCACCGACACGGCCCGCGATGGCGAAATCGTGGTGGCGCTGGTGCGTGGAGAGGAAGCGACGCTGAAATACCTTCGCCGCGAAGACGGGCTTGTGCGCCTCGATCCGGCAAACGCTGCTTACGAACCGCAAATCTACCGACCGGACGAAGTGCAGGTGCAGGGCCGTCTGGCGGGGCTGTTGCGCCGCTATCACTAAGGCACGTTCGCGCTGGCCGGTTTGACGTCCGTCGCGGTGGGTGCCGGCCGCGTGGTCGGGCGTTTGATGTAGGTTCGTTGCCCGCCAAGGCGTTCCCATCCGTGTCGTCCCTGCTGGCTTGCAACGCTGGTGACGCGCCGGCTTTCCAGATCGATGGAAAGCCCGCCCGCCCGTTCGAGGAAGCGTCTGTCCGCCTTGATCCAGCGCGGACGGCAGCTTGACGGAAGCCAGCGATCGGCGATGACGATATCTGCCCGTTCGCAAGCAGCGGCCAATGCCAGTGCATCCACCCTGTAACGGCTGCGCGCCATCAGCAGGTGCCAGTTCCTGCCGCCGCGCCGAATCGTGACGCTGCAGAAATCGGGACTGCAGCGCGCGCCCGGCGATCCGGCCACCGGTGCAGGCTCTCCCGCCCTGCCAGCCATTTCTTTCAGGTTGTCGCGCGTATAGCTGCTTCGCCCCTCGCGCAGGATGAACAGATCGTGCCCCGCGCCGGCAATCGCGACATTGCGACCGTCACCCGTCACAAGGACATCGGGTGGTTTCACGAAGGCAAGACCCGCCACGCCCAGTCCGATCGGAACCAGCCCGGCCAGGCGGACCCTGCCGCTCCACAGTGCCAGCCACAGTCCGCCGCCCACGAAAAGCGCAAACGCAGCGCCCCCCATCGCGGGCATCAGCGTGACAGCGCCCGGACGACTCGCGGTGAAACGGGCGATGGCGATCAGGAGGTCGAGCGATTGGCCCGCCAGCCACCACACAGGCGCGCCGATATGCGCAAGGTCGAGCACAAGCGCGACTGCGATCAGCGGCATCGAAACGAAGGTCGTCAGCGGGATGGCGATTACGTTGGCCAGCGCGCCATAGACGCCGGCACGATGAAAGTGGAACAGGCCGATGGGCATAAGGACCAGTTCGATCACGACGCCGGTTGCCAGAAGAACGGCCGCGCCACGCGCAAGGCGCCGAACCGGACCTTCCTCTCGCGGCGCGGCGAACGCCTTCATCGGCGCGGAGGAATGAAGCGCAACGATCGCGATGACCGCCGCGAAGCTCAACTGGAAGCTGGGACCGGCCACCGCCTCGGGCCAGAACGCCATGACGAACAGCGCGGCCGCCGCTACCAGCCGCATGGACAGCGGATCGCGCCCCAGCGCCAGCGCCCCCAGCACCAGCACCGCACCGATGCACGAACGCACCGTCGGAACCTGCGCGCCGGTCAGCAAGGTATAGAAAATACCCGTCACCGCCCCCGCCCCCGCTGCGACGAGTGGCAACCGCACGCGCAGCGCCAATGCGGGCCAAAGCGCGAGCAGCCGGACGGTGAGGAAATAGGCGGCGGCAATCACCGCGCTGACGTGCAGCCCGCTGATCGACAGAAGATGCGTAAGCCCCGCATCGCGCATCGCGTCTTCGTCCGCCTTGCGGATTCCGCCCCGGTCGCCACTGGCGAAGGCCGCCGCGATCGCCCCCGGCGTTCCGCCAAGATGCGCGCGCACATGGCGCGACAGCGCGTGTTGCAATGCGCGCATCGTGCCGCCGCCGCGCGAGGACTTGACAAGGGTCGGCCTGCCCAGCGCGCTGCCCGTCGCCGCCCACCCGCGAAACCACGCCGTGCGCGCGAAATCGTAAGCCCCTGGAAGCATCGGCCCCGCCGGCGGCATCAGCCGCGCCTTTACGCGGATTACCGCGCCTTCCCTGTAATCCGGCGCATCCAACTTCTGCAGCAGGTTGATCCGCACCCTTGCCGCCCGGTCAACGCCGTCGATCCGGGCATCGAGTACAAGCCGCACACGCTCATGCGCGGGCTGCACTTGCCGGTCCACGATGCGCCCCAGAACCGTGGTCACCATTCGTCCGGGCAACGGTTGGACTCCGGCAAGCGCGGACTTCGTCCAGATCGTCGCGCAGCCTGCCGCCGCCATCACGGCAAGGCCCATGGTCGCGCCAAGCAGCACCGGGTATTTGCCCGCCAGGGCGCCCTCGCAAGCCAGCATCGCACCCGCCAACACAGCGCAGGCCGCGCAACCGGCGATAAGCACGGTCCATTCCGGCCATCCGGGAAGAACAAACCACGCGGCAATCCCGCATGCGAAAGCAACGGCCAGCCAGGGGCCGCGTTCGAACGGATGGGCGGCCAGAAACTTTTCCGCAGTGCGGCAAACGCTGGACAATCGGGGAAATCTGTCCCAATGCCGCGCCGTCCCGGCAATGTCGCCCAAGGGTGCGGCGGCTGCTTTACCGGGCGCCATGAGCCAAAAGGAAAGGATCGCGCGGCCGATGGCAAGCGCTAACGCAACCGATTCAGCAGCAACGGGAAAAACCCCGGTCGTAACCCGCTTCGCCCCCTCGCCCACGGGGTTCCTTCACATCGGCGGTGCACGCACTGCGCTGTTCAACTGGCTGTTCGCGCGCCATCACGGCGGCAAGTACCTGCTGCGGATCGAGGATACCGACCGCGCCCGATCCACCGAACCGGCCATTGCCGCCATTTTCGACGGATTGAACTGGCTCGGCCTTGGCGGAGACGAAGAGCCGGTGTTCCAGTTCGCCCGGTCGGACCGTCATGCCCAAGTCGCGCAACAGCTGCTGGACGCGGGCCAGGCATACCGCTGCTATCTGACACCCGAAGAATTGAAGGCTCGGCGCGAAAAGGCGCAGGCCGAGCGCCGCCCGTTCCGCATAGAAAGCGAATGGCGCGATGCCGATCCGGCCACCTGGCCCGAAGGCGCGCCCTATGTCGTGCGGATCAAGGCCCCGCGTGAGGGCGAAACAAGTATCAACGATCAGGTGCAGGGCCGCGTCAGCGTGTCCAATGCCGAGATCGACGACTTCGTGATCCTGCGCTCGGACGGTACGCCGACCTATATGCTGGCCGTCGTGGTGGACGACCGCGACATGGGCGTAACGCACGTGATCCGGGGGGACGACCACCTGAACAATGCGTTCCGCCAGCTGGTTATCCTGCGCGCGATGGACGCGATCGAAGGTGGCTGGCCCGATCCGGTCTATGCCCACGTGCCGCTGATCCACGGGGCCGACGGCGCGAAACTGTCCAAGCGGCACGGGGCGCTGGGCGTCGATACCTATCGCGACGAACTGGGCATCCTTCCCGAAGCGCTGTTCAATTACCTCCTCCGGCTTGGCTGGGGCCACGGCGACGACGAGATCATCGCGCGCGAAAAGGCGGTCGAATGGTTCGATATCGCCCATGTGGGCAAAAGCCCGTCGCGTTTCGATCTCAAGAAGCTGCAGAACCTCAATGGCCACTATATCCGCGAAGCGGACGATGCGCGCCTTGCCGGGCTCGTCGCACCGCTTCTGGCCGAAAAGTCGTCCGGTTTCGACGAAGCGCGCGACACGGCCCTGCTACAACGCGCGATGCCCGTGCTGAAGCCGCGCGCGGCCGACCTGCACGAGCTGGCTGCCGGCGCGGGCTTCCTTTTCGCTTCTCGCCCGCTCTCTCTGGACGAGAAGGCCGCGAAGCTGCTCGGTGATGAACAAAGGGCGCTTTTGGCCAGCATTTCCGCCCGTCTCGAAGCGGAAAATGACTGGACAACCGAAAGGCTGGAAGCCACTGTCAAGGCTATGGCAGAAGAGCTCGGGCTGGGCCTGGGCAAACTGGCCCAACCACTTCGCGCGGCGCTGACGGGGCAGGCGACCTCGCCCGGAATTTTCGACGTGCTGTTCCTGCTTGGCAAGGACGAATCGCTGGCGCGGATACGCGACCAGGCGGCTTGATCCGGTCATCGGGGTGCAGCGCAGAACACAACAGAACAGGAGTCTCTGACATGGGTGACAAAACAGCGACACTCAACGCGGACGGCAAAGGCTATGACATGCCGGTATTGAGCGGCACGTTGGGGCCGGACGTGGTCGACATCCGCAAGCTTTACGGCCAGTCGCACATGTTCACCTATGACCCCGGCTTCACATCGACCGCGAGCTGCGAAAGCGGGCTGACCTATATCGATGGCGAAGACGGCGTGCTGCTGCATCGCGGCTATCCGATCGGGCAGTTGGCGGAACATTCCAGCTTCACCGAAGTCGCCTACCTGATGCTGAATGGCGAATTGCCCAGCAAGGACGAGCTCGACACTTTCAACTACACGATCACGCGGCACACGATGCTGCACGAGCAGTTGATGACGTTCTATCGCGGTTTCCGCCGCGATGCGCACCCGATGGCGGTGATGTGCGGCGTGGTTGGCGCGCTGTCGGCCTTCTATCACGACAGCACGGACATTTCGGACCCGGTGCAGCGCCGTATCGCCAGCCACCGCCTGATCGCCAAGATGCCGACGATCGCGGCGATGGCCTATAAATACGCGGTAGGGCAGCCGTTCCTCTATCCGGACAACTCGCTCAGCTACACGGGCAACTTCCTGCGGATGACGTTCGGTGTGCCGGCGGAGCCCTATGAAATCCATCCGGCGGTCGAACGCGCGATGGATCGCATCTTCATCCTGCATGCCGACCACGAACAGAACGCCTCGACCTCTACCGTGCGGCTTGCCGGCTCGTCCGGCGCGAACCCGTTCGCGTGCATCGCGGCGGGCATCGCCTGCCTGTGGGGCCCCGCGCATGGCGGCGCCAACGAAGCGGCGCTCAACATGCTCCACGAGATCGGCACGCCCGACAAGATTCCCCACTATATCGAGCGGGCGAAGGACAAGAACGATCCGTTCCGCCTGATGGGTTTCGGCCACCGCGTGTACAAGAACTATGACCCGCGGGCGACGGTGATGCAGAAGACCGTGCGCGAGGTGTTCCAGGCGCTCAACGTGACCGATCCGGTGTTCGAAACCGCGCTTCGCCTTGAAGAAATCGCCCTGTCGGACCCCTACTTCGTCGAGAAGAAGCTGTTCCCGAACGTCGATTTCTATTCGGGCATCATCCTTTCCGCGATCGGATTCCCGACCACGATGTTCACTGCGCTGTTCGCCCTTGCCCGCACCGTGGGCTGGGTTGCCCAGTGGAACGAAATGATTTCCGACCCCGGCCAGAAGATCGGCCGCCCGCGCCAGCTTTACACCGGCCCGACGCAGCGCGACTACGTGCCCGTAGACAAGCGCTGAAGCTGACAACATCAAAAAGGAGCGCGCAACGATGCGGATCGTCATTCAGGCCATCGGAATCGCCGCGCTCCTTATGGGCCTGCTCTGGATCGGCCAGGGCACCGGCCTTGTGATGTGGCCGTCGTCAAGCTTCATGCTGGCGCAGGGCCAATGGGCGGTTTACGGGGCAATCCTGGCCGCCGCGGGCATCGCGATCTTCATGCTGGCGCGCAAACGACGCCCTTAGATCGGTTTCGGATCGCTTCGCTCAATCGCGGGCGGGCAGCGTCAGCACAAAGCGCGCACCGCCGCTTTCGGCACGTTCGACCATCAGATCCCCGTCCATCGCGCGCGCCAGCCGCCGCGAAATATACAGACCAAGCCCGCTGCCGCCGTCGCCGCTACGGCCAAGCCGCTCGAACTTTTCGAAAACGCGGTCGGCCTGATCGGGCGTCAGCCCTTCCCCTTCATCCTCGACCGCGACCCATGCGCGGCCATCGGTGATGCCGCAACGGATCGTGACGGTCGTCTCTTCCGGACTGTAGCGGATCGCGTTGCTGATAAGGTTCAGCAGCACCTGGAGAACCCGCCGGTCTTCCCCCACCGCAGGCACTTGCGGTTCTTCCGGCGGAACGGCCAGCACGATGGCCCGTTCCGCGGCGCGCACCGAAAGGATGCCGGCGGCACGGCGCGCGCAATCCGCCAGATCGATGTGATCGGGAGCCGTCGAAAAATCAGCCGATTCAATCGCTTCCAGATCGGCCAGGTCTTCCACCAGCCCCAGCAGGTGGCGCCCCGCCTCGGCTATGTCGCCGGCATAGGAGCCATAGGCATCCGCCAAAGGCCCCGCCAGACGGGTGCGGATCGTTTCGGCATTGGCAATGATGCGATTGATGGGCTGGACCAGCGCCGGCCCAAGTTCGCGCGCAAGCAGGGCATTGTACCCGCCTTCCGCACCCTCGTTCAGCTTTGCATCGTTGCCCGGCAGGCTGTCGATGGCGAGTGGCAGCAGGAACATGTCCAGGCCCCCCGCCTTCAGTGGGGAGAAGCGTACCTGCCATTCGGCCTTTCCGCCGCGAAGCAGCACGCCCGCCCCGTCAAGCAGGCGCCAGTGCAGCCCGTCGCGGTCCATGCCGCCTTCAAGGCGGACAAACGTGGTCCAGCGCCGCCCGCGCCCCGCGTTCATCTCGTTCGCCAGCGTGTGCAGCCGTTCATCCCGCGCTTGCGCGAAGACGATCGCCTGATCCTCATCCAGTCTTGCGGTCAGCCCGGCAATCTGGCCAAGCAGCGCCTCATCGGACAGCGGTGCCAACCCCTCCGGGACGCCCGGAGAGGCCTGCCACTGGCCGATCTCCACAATCGTTCCATCACCGAATGGTTCTACCCTCGCCCAAAGCGAAATGGGCTGGCCATCGTCGTCAACGGTCAGGCTGCGGGACAGGCGCATGTGCTGCCGCCGGGCCTTGCGCACAAGGCCAAGCAACGCAGGCACCGCGATAACGCCCGGAATAACCCCGCCACATCGCCGCTGGAGCGCGGCAATGGCCTCGTCCGCCTCGACCAGCCGGTCGCGGTCGTCGCAGCGGGCCCGCAGCGGTCCGGCCGTCCCGGTCGAAGCGGCGCTGCTCATGTCAATGGCCGGCCGTTCCGGCGGATTGCCCCAGCAGGGCAGCCGCGCGGTCGGCGTGCAGGGCTTCGAGCCCTTCGGGAAGCTCGACATCGGGATGGATCGCAGCGAATTGCGTGACAAGCGCATCGCGCTTCAACCCGCAGGCGGCAAGCGCCAGCACAAGGCGCCCCATCTGTCCGTCGGTGGTGGACATCATCGCCGCATCCCGGTCCTGCCCGGCACCCAGCGCCAGCGCGGACAGGAACAGTGCGACGCCTGCGTCCTCTATCGAAAGCGCGGCAGCGGCATTGTTGCCCATTTCACCCAGTAACCCGGCCGCAAGATCCACGCGCGCCGCGTGGTTTTCGTGCTCCGCGCGCAACGTTTCCTCGGCGGATGCCGCGCATTCGTCCATCGCCGGGTCCTGCCCTGCCTGCGCGCGCATGGTGAGCATCGCCGCATGGAAGAAATCGCCCGGAAGTTCTGCCAGCGGCATCTCCATCCGCCGCTGCGTCTGGCAGAACCGCGCCTGCGCGGTGAGAAAGTGCATCGCCACCGTCGCCACTTCGGGCAAGGCGGATGCGACTTGCGCCTGGAGCAGCGGCGAGAGGACGGGATCGATCGACCGTTCCCGCTCAAGCCGGCAGGTTAGCTGGTATTCCAGTGCAAGCGCATGGAAATGCGCGATCAATGCCTGGTTTCCGGCGAGTGCCACGGCAAGTTCCGGCGCCGCTTCTTCCGCCCAGCCGTGCGCATCGTCGTACCCGGCCGCCCGCGCCAGCGCGATAACAAGCTGGCGCGCGACATCGGCCACCATCCCGCGCACACGCGCGATCACTTCGTCACTGAAGACGGAATGATCGTCGCTGCGCAGGAGATGGCGCAGGATCACAGCATTGTTCTCCGCAACCTGCAGGGACGCAGCCAGTTCGTCACGCAACAGCGCGTCGATCGACTCCGTCCCGGCCGTGGGATACGCCGATTGCATCATGCCTTCGCCTTAGCGGCTTTTGGTTAAGGGCGGGTTAGGGTTGTCAGGCAACAGGTAGGTGGAAACGACCGCCATCGCCAGTATCAGCAATGCGATTATCGCCACGGCCATGTCGAAAGGCAGAAAGGCGCTCACCAGAATCAGCACCAGCGCCGCCACGGCACGATCCGCCAGCCATCGCGTCCAGCCCATTCCCGGCAAGACGCGCGGCACAAGCCGCAACAGGCCGAAAAGCACCAGCGGCGCAAACAGGTCCGCACCCGCCGGCAATCCGGCCGCAAGCGGCAATTCGCTGCGCCAGGCGCACAGCGCGACGAACGCGGCATCCAGCAGCCAGGAAAATGCCGCCGAAAATCCGAAGCGGTCCGGGCTGTCGACAACGGAAACACGCTCAATCCGGTCAAGGAGAACCGCGCTGCTCCGCGCCAGCCACGCAAACCCAAGCAGTGCGAACCCGGTGCCTGCATAGCCGAACCATCCTGCGCCCAGCCCAAGCAGGGCGGCAAGCGCGGCACCGGCAGACACGATCCACGGACGCGTGCCGGCATGGAGGATGGCGGGGCCGGTGGTTCGCACCAGCAGGCGGCTGGCAGCGACGCCCGGCGATTCCGGCCCTTGAGCCGCCGTATGGATCTTCATCCACGCGGATTCGACGTTCGCGGCCTCATCCTCCGAGCGGACGAGTTGCCACGTTCCGGCGGCTACCGATCCCGCCGGGATGCCTTTCAGCGGCACGCCAGCCTGCACGGCGATGCGCAAGAGCGCGGATTGCGCGCTCCAGTCGCCCGGCAATTCGCCCAGCCGTGCCACCAGCCGGCCGGGAAGGCGCATCGCGCCGGCATCGGAATGGTTGATATCCAGCCGTTCGAAACCCGCGGGCAGGCCCGTTTCCACCGGCAGCGTCAATACCGCCGGGCCTTCTTCCAGCACGTCGCGCGCGGTTGCCGGGATGGCAAGGAACCCATCCGAAAAGACGAACAGCTCGTCCGCCGGGCTGACCAGCGGCACAAGTGCGCGCGGCGCGGCGATCACGTGGAATTGCGCCCCGGCGTCCTCCGCCACGTGCTGCAACGCGACGAGATCGGCCTCAAGCCGCTCTGCCAGGAACACGATCCGGGTGCAGCCCAGCGCAAGCGCCAGGGCCAGCTGGTGACGCGCCACGCTTCGTCCGCCGACGTGCAGCCCGCCGCGCAGAGCTTCATCGCCGTCAGCGGCGGATTCCAGCATAGAAAGAAGTGCGACCCGCACCTGATGCGTCCTCCCGGGGGAAAGCCGGAGAGATAGGGATACGAAGCCGCGCTGCCAAGCGCGCTTGGGGTGGGCTCAATCGCGGTCGGACGAAAGATCGGTGATAAAACGCTCTATTCGTCGCAGGATGCCGGGTTCCCCCGGTGCGGCCTCAAGCGCCTCTTCGGCGAGGACGATAAGCTGTTCGGCATGAAAACTGGCGGCAAGCCCCTTCAGGCGCATGGCTGCGATCTGCCAGTTTCCATCGCATCGCGAACGTCGCATCAGGTCAAGCTGCTGTGCCGCGCTTTCGATGAACGCGGCCCGCAATTCAAGGAACAAAGCGGCATCGTCGCCCGAAACAAGCGCCAGATTCGCGTCGATTCCTTCGCCGAGGTAGGCCATTCGGCAACACCTAGCGAAGGAAAGTTAAGGCGGGGTTTAGACTTGCCCCCGGCTCATGATATGAAGACGGCATGAGTGCGGGATCACGGATCATTCCGATCGAGGGTGCGGATGCGGCCGATTCGGCTGCCGATACGCCATATGAAGCAACCCAGCTGGCAGACGAGGATACGACTGCCGAAGCCGAAGCGCCGTGGGATGAAGCCTTCGAGGATGAACCTGCACAAGCGCGTGGCGGATGGATCGCGCCGGTGCTTGCCGGCATGGCAATCGCCGCGTGGACGGGCTTTTTCGCTTTCGCCCACTGGCCCGCAATCGCCGCGCCGGCGCCGCTGGCGCAATGGGCCGACTGGGTCGCTTCGTGGTCCGTGCCCGTGCTGCTTGTGTTGGTGATCCTTCTTGTCACCTTGCGCACGAGCCGCCGCGAAGCGGCGCGCTTCGGCGACGTTACGCGCGATCTGGCGCATCATTCGGCTCTGCTTGAAGACCGGCTTCGCACGGTCAACACCGAACTTTCTCTGGCACGTGACTTCATCGCGTCACAGGCGCGCGACCTTGAAGCGCTGGGGCGCATCGCGGTCGATCGCCTGTCCGGCAGCGCGGGCCAGCTGGAAACCCTGATCGGCGACAATGGCGAAAAGCTGGATCGGATCGCCTCCGTTTCCGAAAGCGCCACGGAAAACATGGAAAAGCTGCGCGGGCAGCTTCCCGTGATCGCCAACGCTGCCAAGGACGTAACCAACAATATCGGCAACGCAGGCCGCACCGCGCACATGCAGCTGGAAGACCTGGTTGCGGGCTTCCACAGGCTGAACGAATTCGGCGTCGCCAGCGAAAAGCAGGTCGACATGCTGCGCGGACGTCTGGCCGAAATTCATGACGAGCTGGAACAGCGCGCGGGGCAGATGCAGGAAATCGCCACCGCGCGGTTCTCGACGCTCAACGAGGAAAGCGAAACGCTGCGCGCGCGGCTGGACCAGGACGAGATCGCCGCACTTGCCGCAATTCGCGGCCGCGCTGAGGCGCTGGGCGAAGAACTGGCGGCTCATCGCGATTCGCTGGCCGGAGCGGAACGCGAAATGCTCTCCGCGCTGCGCGAACGGCTGGCCACGCTCTCCAACGAAAGCGAAGAGCACAGCCGCCGGTTCGCCGAAGCGGAATCGACGGCGCTCGCACACTGGCAGGACCGCGCCGAAGCGCATGCTGCTTCGATCCGTCAGGCCATAGATGCGCTGACCGAAGACCATGACCGTGCGGTAACGGCCGCGGCAGAACGCCTTGCCTCTTTCGAGGACCACGCGCGCACGATCTCTTCGGGCATGGAGGAGCACGCGAAAACCGCCGAAACCGCGCTTGGATCGCGTTTCGCGGCCATGTCTTCAAGCCTTGCCGAGCAGCGCGAAACGCTGTCGCGGCGGCTGGAGGAAATCGACACGGCCATTTCCGAACGGCGCGATGCGATCGCGGACGCCGGTGCGCGCGCGGCGGACGAACTGGCGCGCAAGCTTGCGGACCTCGACGCGGTGATGGAAGAGCACCGCGAACGGCAGGAAACCAACGCTCAGGGCCTTGCCGCGCAGTGCGACGCTGTGGGTGAGCGGGCGGCGGCGCTTGCCGAAACCCTGCGTGCATCAAGCGAACATGGCGAGCATACCGCCCGCGCCGTCAGCCAGGCGCTGGCCCATCTCAACGACAGGCTTGGCGCAAGCCGCGAAACGCTGCACGGCACAAGCGGCGACATCACCGACCTGACCGACGCGGCCGTGCGACTGCTGGAACTTATCCAGGCCAGCAGCGATCACGCGCGCGATCACATACCGGTCGCCATCGGAGAGGCGGAACAGCGTCTGCACGCCATAGATGACCGCGTGATGAGCCTGAGCGACACGATCTCGGAAGCTGGCAAACGCGGCAGCGACCTGTCCGATTATGTGCTTGCGGCAAGGCGCGAAGTTACTGGGACGATTTCGGAGATGTCGTCGCTCCACCAGACGATGTCCGACGAGGCCGTGGCCCACGGCGAAAAGATCGCGGCGATGCAGCAGCGCCTTGCCGAAGCGCGCACCGAAAGCGAGGCGTTGAGCCGCGATGTGGACGAGGTGCTGACGGCGGCGATTGCGCGCCTGTCCGAAGCCGCGCAAAAGGCCAGCGCGGACCTGAAGGGCAATACCGCCGCGGAAATCGACGCGCTGGCGGAAAAGCTGGGAAGCGAAACGAGCGAGGCGCTGGCCAAGGTCATGAAATCGCGCGGCGCGGAACTGGTCGCGCGGCTGGAAGAAGCGCTCGACAACGCGGCAGAGGCAAGCCGCGACACCGCGTTGGCGATGCGCGACCAGCTTGCCAAGGTGGACGAGCTTGCGGGGAACCTGGAAAACCGCGTCGCCCGCGCCCGCGAACGCGCGGAAGAGCAGGTGGACAACGATTTCGCCCGTCGCGCCGCGTTGATCACCGAAGCGCTCAACTCTACCGCCATCGACATTGCGAAGGCGCTTTCGGCCGATGTTTCGGAAACCGCGTGGGCATCGTACCTGCGCGGCGACCGCGGCATCTTCACGCGCCGCGCGGTCAGCCTGCTGGACAGCGCCGAAGCCAAGGCGGTTCAGCAGCATTACGAAAACGATGCCGAGTTCCAGAGCCACGTGAACCGCTACATCCACGACTTCGAGGCGATGCTGCGGCAGCTGCTTTCAACGCGTGACGGCAATGCGCTGGGCGTGACGCTGCTTTCTTCCGACATGGGCAAGCTCTATGTCGCGCTGGCTCAAGGGATCGAGCGGCTCCGCGCCTGAGGACTTTCGTGCGTTTCAGGCTGTTCGGGCCGCTTTGACGGATGCGGTTTCGATGCGGCTGATGGCCTGCCCCTGCTGACGACCTGCGCCTACGAGCGTTGAATCGGGTTGCACATCCGGCGCTTGCGCAATGCGCTTCGACAGGCTCAGGGCGAACGGGTGTCTGGAAGGCTGCATTGCCTTGGGTCACGCAAATTTATGTCAAATTCAGGTGGCTGCCAGATGCCGCTGATCGGACCGGAAACGAGAAAGGCCGCCTCCCGAACCCGGAAGGCGGCCTTTTCCTTTTGCGTCGACGCTCTCGTCAGGCGTCGTTACCGCCCGGCGTGTGCGCACCCGGCATCGGCGGAACCGGCTGCGGCGGACTGTCGGTATCGTCCTCGTGCACGTCGATGATGCCGCGCCCCACGTGGCTCTTGCGGAAGCCGTAGAGGAAATAGACGACAAGGCCGATACCGCCCCAGACGGGCAGCACCAGCATCGCCTCTATCGGCAGGTTGAAATAGAGCAGCAGGCATCCGACCGCCGAAATCGGCGCTATCACCCACACGATCGGCGTGCGGAACGGGCGCGCGCGATTCGGGTCGCGCACGCGCAGGACCAGCACCGCGATCGACACCATGAAGAACGCGAACAGCGTGCCAGAGTTCGAAATGTCGGCAAGCTGGCCCACCGGCAGCAGCGCCGCGGCGATGGCCACGAAAACGCCGGTAATCAGCGTGACGATGTGCGGGGTCTTCCACTTCGGGTGAACCGTGGCGAGCTTTTCTGGAAGCAGGCCGTCACGCGCCATGACGAAGAAGATACGCGTCTGGCCGAACAACATCATCAGGATGACCGAAGGCAGCGCCAGGTTGGCGGCAAGGCCGATAAGGTCGCCCGCCCAGGTATAGTTCACCGCGCGCAGCACGTGGGCCAGCGCTTCCTTGGAACAGACCAGCGGTTCCTGCCCCTGTGCGACCAATGCCTGGCACTGGTTCATGAATTCGGGCGTACCCGGCTGCACGCCCAGCGCCGTGGGCTGCGCGCCGATGGCTCCGATCGCGCCCGCAGCGACGAGAAGGTAGAAAACCGTACAGATCGCGAGGCTTCCGATCAGGCCGATCGGCACGTTTCGTTGCGGGTCTTTCGTCTCTTCGGCTGCGGTCGAAACCGCATCGAACCCGACATAGGCGAAGAAGATCGATGCCGCCGCGCCCACAACGCCCAGCCCGCTGGTGCCCGCCGGGCCGAACCAGCCGTTTGGTGTGAACGGCGCGAAGTGCTGACCGTTGAGCAGCGGCAGCGTGAGGATGATGAACATCGTCAGCGCGAGCACCTTGATCGCCACCAGGAACGCATTGAACGTGGCGCTTTCCTTGGTGCCGATCATCAACAGCAGCGTAACCGCCAAAGCCACGAAGATTGCCGGAACGTTGATGATACCGTGGCTGAAATCCACGCCGGACAGCGACCATGCCGGTCCGGCGGACAAAGCGGAGGGTAATTCGAACCCCGTCCAGCTTTTCAATAGCCCCATGAAATAGCCGGACCAGCCGACCGAAACCGCGCTGGCCGCAACCGCATATTCCAGGATCAGCGCCCAGCCGACCATCCAGGCCAGGACTTCCCCGACCACGGCATAAGTATAGGTATAGGCAGACCCGGAGACCGGCACCATCGATGCCAGTTCGGAATAGCACAGCGCCGCGACCGCGCAGACGAAGCCCGCGATCACGAAGCTCCACATCATGCCCGGACCCGCTTTCTGGGCGGCGGCGGCGGTCAGGACGAAAATACCGGTGCCGATAATGGCGCCGACGCCGAGCAGCGTCAGCTGCACCGGCCCGAGTGTGCGGTGCAGCGACTTCTTCTCGGCCGTTGCGAGAATAGCGTCGAGCGGTTTGACGCGACCAAACATTCAGGTCTCCCCATGAGCCGGAGCCGAAAGCCGCGCGCACACCACGGTTCGCATTGGCAGTTGCTCCGGAAACCAGATCATGGGCCGCGAAGCTAACGGGACGGGCCGCTTGCGCAAGGGCTTTTTCCCCAGCCTTGCGCAGTTTGTTCAAGGCTCTAGAACGCGTGACCATGTCCACTACGTTCCAGCTCGACACCGCGACCAGCCGCGCCAACCCCACTCCGGCCCCGATGAAGCGGCTTACCGTTCCCGCGATACGGCAGCGCAAGAAGGACGGCGTTACCGCCGAACCCATCGTGATGCTGACGGCCTATACCGCCCGGCAGGCACAGTTGCTGGATGCGCATTGCGACCTGCTGCTGGTCGGGGATTCGCTGGGCCAGGTGATTTACGGCCTGCCCTCCAGCATTCCGGTCACGCTGGACATGATGGCCGCGCACGGCGCGGCGGTGGTGCGCGGCAGCTATCACTCGGTCGTACTCGTCGATATGCCGTTCGGCAGCTACGAGGCCTCTCCGCAGGCCGCGTTCGAAAGTGCGTCGCGGCTGTTGAAGGAAACGGGCTGCGCGGGCGTGAAGCTGGAAGGCGGCGAAGCCATGGCAGAGACGGTTGCCTTTCTCACGCAGCGCGGAATCCCCGTGATGGGACACGTGGGCCTTACCCCCCAGGCGGTGAACGTTCTGGGCGGATACAACGCGCGCGGGCGCAGCGATGCAGAGGCGGACAAGATCGTGTCCGACGCGAAAGCGCTGGCGGACGCCGGCGCCTTCGCGATCGTGGTGGAAGGCGTGGTGGAACCCATCGCCATCGCCGTGACCGAGGCGGTCCCCTGCCCCGTCATCGGCATCGGCGGTTCCGCCCGGTGCGACGGACAGGTTCTGGTCACGGAAGACATGCTGGGCATGTTCGAGCGCGTTCCGCGTTTCGTGAAGCGTTACGAGGAAATCGCCGAAACGATCGACGGCGCGGTCGGGCGCTATGCGGCCGATGTTCGCGCGCGGACCTTTCCGGGCGCGGAAAATACCTATCAACCGAGGAAATAACCCTCCTGCCCGATTGCGCCGCCCCGCCACGACCGACTAACTAGTGGTCCGATTCTGACATTTGCATCCCCGCCAGCCAGGTGGCGACCAATTTCAGAATAGATCCACCAGGACCGGTGTCCGGAGGAGGTTCCGCTTGCTGCGCCAATATTATGGCTCATTGATATTCACACTGGCCTGCATCGTGCTGGCCGTCGTCTATGGCTGGACCGAAACAGGCACCGTAACCGGCACACTTTCGCTGGTGTGGATCGTGGTCGTCCTGTCCATCCTCGAAGTGTCCCTCTCGTTCGACAACGCCGTGGTCAACGCCGCGGTGCTGGAGGACATGGACGAAGTCTGGCAGCGGCGATTCCTTACCTGGGGCATGGTGTTCGCGGTATTCGGGATGCGGATCGTGTTCCCGCTGGCCATCGTGGCCATCGCGGCGGGTCTCGGCCCCGCCGAGGCGCTGCGCCTGTCGCTTGAACAGCCGCAGGAATACGAACGCATCGTCAGCAGCGCGCACGTGGGCATCGCCGGATTTGGCGGGGCGTTCCTTGCGATGGTGGGCCTCAGCTTCTTTTTCGACGGCGAAAAGGACATCCACTGGATCACCGCCATCGAAAAGGCGCTGACCAAGATCAGCCATATCAAGGCCGCCGAAATCGGCTTTCTGCTGTTGGCGCTTTACGGCATTTCGTTGTTGCTGCCCGAACACGAGGCGCTGACCTTCCTTGTTTCGGGCATCCTCGGCATCGTCGCTTTCATTTCGGTCGAAGCGATCAGCACGGTTCTGGAACTGAGCGACAAGGCACGCCAGGCGGCGGGGCTTGCGGTGCGATCTGGCCTTGGCGGGTTCCTCTACCTCAACGTGCTGGACGCATCGTTCAGCTTCGACGGCGTGATCGGCGCGTTCGCGCTGTCGAACAACATGGTGGTGATCGCGCTGGGCCTTTCCATCGGCGCGATGTTCGTTCGTTCGATGACGATCATGCTCGTCCGCCGGGGGACGCTTGGCGAATATCTTTACCTTGAGCACGGGGCGTTCTGGGCGATCATCGCGCTGGGTGGGATCATGCTCGCTTCGGCCCGCTGGCCCATTCCCGAAACGGTTACGGGGTTGATTGGCGCGGTATTGATCGGCCTTTCGCTCTATTGGTCGATCCGGCACAACCGCCGCTGCGCAGAAGAGCGGGCGGCCGACTTTTCCGCGGCGGAATAATCAGGCCGCCGCCGCGCGGTTCAGCCGCGTGGCCAGAGGTGCGCTGATCACCAGCTGGCTCAGGTGATAGACCAGCACAGGCACCAGGATCATGCCCGCGACGTCCGGCTTGAACAACACGGCGGCAAGCGGCGCGCCCATCGCGATGGATTTCTGCCCGCCGGCGTAAAGCATCGTTATCCGCGTCGGCCGGTCAAGGCGCAGCGCGCCGCCCAGCAACCATGCGCCGCCGAACCCCAGCACCAGGAACCCGGCGACCAGCGCCAGGACCAGCGCCCAGTCGCCCAGCGAAACCAGCGTCCACAATCCCGCGACGACCGCGCCCGAAAACGCGACATAGACCGCGATCGCGATCGACGTCCGGTCCATCCACGTGGCAAGCTGCCTGTGTTCGCGCACGATATGGCCGAACCGCCCCTGCGCGATCTGGCCGATGGCGAAGGGCAGCAGCAGGATCGTCGCGACCTTGACGATGCCCGACGCGTCGATACCGCCCGCCCTGCCTCCGGCAAGCGCGGTAAACAGCGGTGCGGTAACGAAAACGCCAAGGATATTGGTCACCGCCGCCGCAATCACCGAGGCGGCGACATTCCCGCCGGCAAGCGAGGAATAGGCAGTGGCGGACTGCACCGTGGACGGCAGTGCGCCCAGAAACAGGAAGCCCGTTGCCACCGTCACCGGCAGGAACATTCCGGCAAGATGCGACAGGCCCAGCCCGGCAAGCGTCATCGCGCCGAACACCCAGGCGAGCAGCGGCGCAAGCAGGCGCAGGTTCGACAATCCGGCAACGACCTCGCGGCGCGGCAGGCGCAGCCCGTTTAGCAGGAACAGCATGAAAACGGCCGTCGCGGAAACGAACTGCGCCACATCGTGCGCGCGCCCGCGCACCGGCGCTATCGTTGCCAGCACGATAGCGACGATCAGCAACCGGACCAGCGGGTCCGGCACCAGTCCCAGAACGCGGCGGACCAAGCGTCAGCCAGCAGACTTGCCGGCCAGGCTTGGCTTGGGCGCGGGCGTTGCCGAAAAGCGGGGCGCGGGTGCGGGCATGACCATGCCGCCGTCCTCCACGAACGTACCGCGTCCGGCGTTATGCGGATGGCCCGGCGCTTCGGTCAGGCTCAGGACCGGCGCGAAGCAGATGTCCGTGCCATCCATGATCGCGCACCATTCGTCGCGCGTCCTGGTCTTGAACAGAACCGTAAGCCTGTCCTTCAGCTCAGGCCAACGGCCCGCGTCCATCTGCGCGGTAAAATCGGGATCGTCGTTCAATCCGGTGTGTTCCATCAGCAGGGCATAGAACTGCGGCTCTATCGATCCAATCGATATCCACTTGCCGTCCGCCGTTTCATACGTGTCATAGAAGTGCGCGCCGGAATCGAGCAGGTTCACGCCGCGCTCGTCCTTCCACATCCCGTTGCCCAGGAAGCTGAAAGTCATCGCCGAAAGGATTGCCGCGCCGTCTACCATCGCGCAATCGACGACCTGGCCCTTGCCGGTGCCACGTGCGTTCAGGATCGCGGAAACGACGCCGAAGGCCATCATCATGCCGCCGCCGCCGAAATCGCCGACGGCATTGACGGGGAAGGTCGGCTTTTCGCCCTTGCGACCATAGCTGTGCAGCGCGCCCGACAGGGCGATATAGTTGATATCGTGCCCGGCAAGCGGGGCCATCGGGCCGTCCTGCCCCCACCCGGTCATGCGTCCATAGACGAGCTTCGGGTTGTCGGAGAGCAGCACGTCCGGCCCCAGGCCCAACCGCTCCATCACGCCGGGACGGAACCCCTCCACGATGGCGTCGGCATCCTTCACCATGTCGCGGATACGGGCGATGGCGGACGCGTCCTTCATATCGAGTTCGATCCGCTCGCGATTGCGGTTCAGGATATCGCGGTTGCCATTGTCGCCAAAGCGGCCGGACGTTCCGGGGCGTTCGATCCGGATAACCCGCGCGCCATGATCGGCCAGCATCATGCAGGCGAATGGCCCCGGCCCGATTCCGGCGAATTCGATTACCGTAACACCTTCAAGAACCCCGGCCATGCTTGCATCTCCCTTGATCTCAATGTCGATTTAATCGCGCGATTGAATTTCGCACTAGCCAAGGGAGAGCCGGGAAGTCGAGGACTATTTCCCCGTTTGTCGGTTCAACGGCCCTGCCGCATCGGCCTGGCGCAGAAGGTCGCGCGGAAGCGCGCCACCGTCACCGCCGCTTTTCAACGCCTGGCCATAGGCGCGTGCGGCAAACGGGCTGCCTGGCTGCGCGCGATAGGCAAGGCTGGCCAGATCCGTGGCGCGCGGAATGTCACCCTCTTCCAGCGCCATCGCCGAACGCTGCGCAAGCGATAGCGGGCCGCCCTGACTGCGCGCGGCAAGTGCGGCAAGAAGGCGCGACGCATCGTTCCAGCGCCCTGCCCGCGCGTCTCCGGCCGCAAGCAGGCGCATGGCCTCGATATCGCGGGGCTCGTGCGCAAGATAACCGGCAGCGGCCGCATCGGCCTGCGCATCCTGCCCGGACGCACGCAGGGCGCCGACAAGGCGAGCCAGCAAATCCGCGCTGTGCCGTATCGCCATCGCCTTGCGGTAATCGGCAACGGCCCCGGCGGGATCGCCAGAGGCCACGCGCACATCGCCCACCAGCGCCTGCGCATCGGAAGAGCCCGGATTGGCGTTTCGCAGCACGATCGCCGCCTGCAGCGCGCGGTCGCTGTCTCCGGCGGCCAGAAGCGAGCGGATAAAGGGCACGGCATTGCCGGCCGCATAGGGCGCATCGGCATAGCTTATGGCAAGAACGCCAAGCGGCTGGCGCGCCTCCATCGGTGAAAACGGTGTCTGCACCGCCCCGACAACACGTTCCAGCAGCGGCGCTGCCCGCGCCCGCTCTCCCCGCTCTTCCAGCGCGCGGGCTGCCAGCGCCACGAGATAGGGCGACGCGCCGTCTTTCATCGCCTGGCCGCCGAAGCGGCGCAACAGATCTTCCCAGTCGCCGTCGCGCGCCAGTGCACGCGCCAGCAAATCGCGCGCGCGCAGATTGTCCGGCTGCATCCGCACCAGCCGGTCGAGGTATTCGATCGCAAGGTTGATGTTGCCCGCCCTGAATTCCAGCACGCCGTTGAGCAGGATCGCCCCCGCGCTGTCCCTGAGGGCGGTGCCCGTTTTCAGCATCAGGCGCCGCGCAAGGTCCGTCTCTCCGGCGCGCGCAGCCAGCACCGCCTGCAGGTAATACCCGCGCGGATTGCCCGGATCGGCCTTCATCAGCGCGCGCGTCGCGGCCAGCATTTCGCGATAGCGGCCCGCATCGCCAAGCGTTGCCGCATATTCGGCGAGCAAACCCTTGTCGGCAGGCGCCAGGGCCAGCCCCCGTTCGAAAACCGCCAATGCGGGGACAAGGCCGTGGCGTTCACGCACCATCAGTCCCAGCATCTCCAAAGCGCGCGGGTCTTGCGGGCCGAGTTGCGCCGCGCGCCGCGCTGCGTCGAATGCCTGGGCCTGCTCCCCTCCAAGGAAGCGCAGCCGCGCGATGTCCACCCACAACCGGGGATCGCGCGCATCGATGCGCAGAGCCTGGTCGAAAGCCTTGCCCGCTGCGGGCAGATCGCCCTGCGCGATGGCCAGTTCGCCGCGCGCACGCCAGCCAGACCCTTCGGTGCCCGGCGCGAAATGGCCATTTGCAAGAACATCCTGCGCGGCGTCGAGATTGCCTTCCAGCAAAAGCGCCTTGCCAAGGTAGGCCCGTGTCGCGTCGGCCGGAACACCGCGGCTTTCCGCTTCGCGCAACGTCACTTCGGCGGTTACGCCATCCCCCGCCGCAATCGCCGCCCTTGCCCTGGCGATCGCCGCCGTCGCATCCGGCGCACCGTCCGCGCGCGCCGGGCCGGCCAATGCCAGCCCCGCCAGCGCCAGTCCGGCCAGCAGCCCCAGCGCGAGCGGGACGGGCCTAGGCCTGAAGGTCGTACTGCTTGAGCAGGTCATACAGCGTCGGCCGGCTGATCCCGAGCAACCGCGCGGTATTGGATATGTTTCCTTCGCTGCGGGCCAGCGCGTGGCGGATCACCCGCCGGTCGGCAAGTTCGCGCGCGCTTTTCAGGTTCAGCGGATTTTCCGCTTCTTCGGACCGCTCCACAAGGTCCAGATCCTCGCCCGACACCAGCTTGCCGTCCGCCATGATCACCGCGCGTTTCACCCGGTTTTCCAGTTCGCGGACGTTCCCCGGCCAGTTCCAGCCGTCGATCGCGGCAAGCGCATCGGGCGCGAAGCCCTTTACCTGCGGGTTCATTTCCTTGGCAAAGCGCGTCAGGAAGGCCTTGGCCAGAAGCACCGCGTCGCCCGGCCGGTCGGCAAGGCTGGGTATCTTGATGACGATTTCGGCCAGACGGTAGAACAGGTCTTCCCGGAAGCGGCCATCCGCGATCATCGCTTCAAGATCCTGGTGCGTCGCGCAGACGATGCGCGTATCGACCGCAATCGACTTGCGCCCGCCGATGCGTTCGATGGTCCGTTCCTGAAGGAAGCGCAACAGTTTGACCTGGAGCGGAAGCGGAATATCGCCCACTTCGTCAAGGAACAGCGTGCCGCCCTCGGCCTGTTCGATCTTGCCTTCGGTTGTTTTCACCGCGCCGGTGAAGGCGCCCTTTTCGTGGCCGAACAGTTCGGATTCCAGAAGGTTTTCCGGGATCGCGGCGCAATTGATCGCAACAAAGGTGTTACCGGCGCGGTCGCTTGCCTCGTGCAACCCGCGCGCCAGCAGTTCCTTGCCCGTCCCGCTTGCGCCCAGCAGCATGACGGAGACATTCGTGTTGGCCACGCGCTCAATCGTGCGGGCGACGCGCACCATTTCCGGCGCGGCGGTTATCATGCCGCCAAGCACGCGGTTTCCGTCGTTCGCGCGCGTCGCCAGCACGCGGTTCTCGTTCTCGATCCGGTGCAGGTGCAATGCGCGGCGGACAATCAGGCCCAGTGCATCGATATCGACGGGCTTCTGGTAGAAATCGTAGGCACCCTTCTCGATTGCCGTCAGCGCGCTTTCGCGCGCGCCGTGCCCGGACGCCACGATCACCTTGGTGTCGGGCTTCAGGGCCATGATCTCGTCAAGAACGGCGAACCCCTCGCTCACGCCGTCTGGATCGGGCGGCAGGCCCAGATCCAGCGTCACGACCGCGGGCTCCTCAGACCGGAGCAGCGCAATCGCGCTCGCACGGTCACCGGCGATGTGGACCTCGAAATCGTCATAGGACCACTTGAGCTGGGCCTGGAGCCCGGGGTCGTCCTCGACGATGAGAAGCTTTGGCAATTGCCCTTGCTTATCGCTCATCACGCTACCCTTGTTCCCTGATTGTTGTCAGTGCCGGCATCCTCGGCCTCGATCATCGTCGCCGCCGAAGAGAGCGGCAGGCGCACGCTGAAACGGCTGCCGATGCCTTCGCGGCTTTCGACATCGAGCCTGCCGTGCATTGCCCGCACCAGTTCGCGCGCTTCGAATGCCCCGATGCCGAAGCCGTTCGGCTTCGACGAGACAAACGGCTTGAACAGCCGCGTGCGGACGAATTCCGCGCTCATGCCCGAACCGCTGTCGATCACGTCGATCCGCGCGAAAACACCGTCTATCGTGGCGTTCAGGAACACCGGAATGTCGCGCTGGCTGGCATCCAGCGCATTCTGCACAAGATGCTGCAGAACCTGTTCCAGCGTCTCACGGTCGGCCAGAACCTCACAATCCTGGCATTCCGATACATAGACACGCTGTCCGTCCGGGCCGTTGTATCGCGCCGCCACGGCTTCCAGCACGTCGCAGGCCGGAACCGGCCGGGTTCGACCGGCTCCGTTCTGGCCATAGCGCGAAAGGCGGGCAAGCAAGGCGTTCAGCTTTTCCGAAGCATTATGCAGCGTCACCAGCATGTCGGCGCGGAAGGCGGGGTTGTCGGCATGGCGTTCTGCATTGCGCGACAGCAGCGAAAGCTGGCTGGCCAGGTTCTTGATATCGTGCATGACAAAGGCGATGCGCCGGTTGAACTCGTCGAACCGGCTCGCCTCAAGCAGCGCGACCTGGCCTGCATGTTCCGCCAGATAGCTTGCCAGCTGCTGGCCCGCCACGCGCAACAGGTCGAAGTCTTCCCAGTCCAGCTTGCGGGCAATCGGCGGCCGGCCCAGTACCACCAGGCCGACCATGCGATCGAAGTGGAGCAAAGGCACCAGCGCCCAGGCGTTGCGGTCTTCGCGCAGCCAGTCGGGCACCGCGGCCGCCTCTCCGGCGTGGTCGATCCCGCTGCGCACCTCGTCCAGATCGACGATAAAGGTGCCGCGTTCGAAAAAGGCGATGGCGCCGGGCGGAAGCGCCTCTGCCGGAACATCGGCGGATCGCCATTGCCACCGCGCGCCCAGAACGAATTCACCCTGTTCTCCCGGTACGAGCAGAAGACCGTTCGCGCTGTCGGTAATATCGGCAATTGCCTGCACCAGCCGCTCGTTCAGCGGCGGCGCGCCGTTGCCCGCGCGGCCTATCGTCTGCGTGAAGCGCAGCCATTCGGACCGGTAATCGTAACGATGCTGGAAAAGGTGCTTGGCCACGGTAACTTTCAGCCAGGCCCGCAAGCGGCCCGAAGGCAGCAGCCAGACGCACAGCACCGTCGTGACCAGCGCGAACGCCAGTTGGGCAAGACGCCCCGCCCCGCCGCCGAACCACGCCAGCGATTGCGCGGCGCCGACCATGACGATCAGGTAGATGCCGATAACCAGCAACGACAGCGACTGGAACGCCACCGTGCGCGAAGGCGAAAAACGCAAGGGCGCGCGCCGGCGCACCGCACCGATCGCCAGAAGCAGCGCCAGCGCAACCTGCGCCGCGCCGCGCATGGCCACCAGTTCCGGCGGGACGACCGACGCGAGATAGGCGATGGTGAAGAAGTTGAGGTCGTACCCCCACATCACCGCAAGTGCCGCACAGGTCCACCGCATCGTCGCGCGCTGGCGCGCCATCGAACGGGCATAAAGGTTGTGCACCAGCACCAGCGCCCCGATGGCCACCAGCAACCGGAACATCACGGAAAGCTGGAGGATCATGCCCTCCACCGCGTGCGCGCCTTCGAATTTCAGGCGCATGGCCAGCAGCACGGGCTGCATCAGTTCCACGAATGCAAGGGCCGCGATAACCGGACGGATGGGACGCAATCCCTGGTCGAGGTCATCTTCAGCGAACATCACGAAAAGCGTGGCGATCCAGGCAAGGTTGCGGGCGCTTTCGCCAACCTGTGCGGCCGTGGAAAACGCCCCTCCGGCTGCCACCAGCAGGCACCAGCCAGCGGTAATGAACAGCGCGACAACCTGCATCCGCCCACCGGCAATCGTGCGGTCGCCGCGCTGCCACATCCACACCGCAAGCAGCGCGCAGCAGAAGGCCGCGCCAAGATGCGTCCACTGGCCGAAGCCGGTCCAGACAAACGGATTGCCCATCGCCCTAGCGCGCTCCCTCGTGCCACAGCACGACGCGCAGCGTCTGCAACAGGATCAGAAGATCCAGGAACGGCGTGTAGTTCTTCGCGTAATACAGATCGAATTCAAGCTTGTGGCGCGAATCCTCTATCGACGCGCCATAGGGATAATTGATCTGCGCCCAGCCGGTGATGCCCGGCTTCACCATGTGGCGTTCGGCATAGAAGGGAAGCTGTTCTTCAAGATCAGAAACGAATTCGGGCCGTTCCGGCCGCGGACCGACGAAGCTCATCTCGCCCTTCAGGACGCTCCACGCCTGGGGAAGTTCGTCTATCCGCACCTTGCGGATGAAACGGCCGATGCGCGTGACGCGCGGATCGTTCTCCTGCGCGAACTGCGCGCCGCCCGCTTCGGCGTCGGTCCGCATCGAGCGCAGCTTGATCACCGCGAACGGTTCTCCGTAAAGCCCCACCCGCGTCTGGCGGAAGAACGCCGGACCTTTGCTGTCCAGCTTCACCAGAAGCGCGAACAGGCCAATGACGGGGAACGTGATCGCAAGGATCAGCGTGGAAACCGAAACGTCGAAAACGCGCTTGAGCGCACTCGAAAACATCCGGCCCGATGAAAAACCGTCCGAAAAGATAAGCCAGCTTGGATTGACGGTATCCAGATCGACCCGCCCCGTCTCACGCTCGAGAAAGGTCGAAAAATCGTTCACGTGCACGCCGGTCGTCTTGATCCGCAGCAGGTCTTTCAGCGGCAGCGCGTTGCGCCGCTCTTCCAGTGCCAGGACCACCTCGCTCACGCCCAGGTTCTCGACGAAGCGCGTAAGGTTGTGGATGGCAGACCGGCTGATCGCCTCTTCCACGATGTGCGGTCCCTCGGTCATGCCGACATAGCCGACGATAGCGAAACCGGATTCCGGCCGCTCACCCAGCGCGCGCAGCCGGTCCGCGCGCTGCCCCGCGCCCAGTACCAGCACGCGGCGGCGGAATGCAGAGGTACCCAGCAAGCCGCCCAGCAGAAGGCGGACGGCGAACAGCAGCGCCATGGCGATGAACATCGCGTAAAACAGGTTCGACCGCCACAAGGTGTGGCTGGGAACAAGGAAATAGACCACGGACAGCGCGATGATGCCCATGCTGATCGCGACCAGCAGGCGCGCCGTCGCATAGCGCATCGATCGCAACGCCTCCGACCCGTAAACCCCGACCGAAATCATCGCCGTCTGGATCAGCACGGAGAATATCAGCAAAGGGACCAGCCGATCCGCGAACGGGCCGAAATCCATGCCGATCTGCCGCGCACGCACGATCCAGCCCAGTTCGCCCGAAATCATCAGCAAAGCGAAATCGAGCAGGCCGAGCAAGAGCACCGCGTGCGGTATGTAGTGCTTGAAAAGACGGATCATCTGGCCTTCGACACTCTGCGTTCCGGCCCATTTCCGGGCCTTTCCACCGTCCTAGGGCCAAGGCGTAAAATGTCGGTAAATCTGACAGCGCCCGGATGCGGGGCTACATTTTGTAAACCACGCAAAGGCGCGCGCCGCCGTGGCAGCGCGCGCCGTGCAAGGTCTGTCTGTCGAAAAGTCTTACAGCGCGGCGATCAGTTTTCGCCGACCTTCTCCGCGGCTGTCTGGGCTGCATCGCCCACCTTCTGCGCCGCCGTGCCCACGTCCTTTGCAGCCCCGGCGATGGCGTTGTCCTTCGCGGCTTCGCTGCCGCTGGCGTTCGCGAAAAGATAGATGCCGACGGCCAGCGCCGCGACAAGGACGATGGCAATCACCCAGCCGGCACCGCTCGATCCGCCGCCGCTTTCCTTTATTACCGTGGTATGCGTATGCGTGTTTCCACCGGGTTCGTTTACCTCTGTCGTGCGCTCTTCGGTCATCAATTCATCCCCTTCGTATCGCTTGTCGTTGCGGGATAAACATCCGAAACGGCGTCAAGGTTCCGCCCGTTCGCGCACAGAGCATCCGAAAGAGTGCCTGTTACGGGTGGCAGCCGCGCCGCTTCCCTGCCATGCTGGCAACCATGCGGCAGAAGGAATTGCGCATCGCGCTGGTTTGTTACGGGGGCATCAGCCTGGCCGTTTACATGCATGGCGTGACCAAGGAGATCTGGTACGCCACGCGCGCCAGCCGGGCATTTCACGAAGGATCGGACCCATCGTCCGGGGTGGAAGCGGTCTATCGCCGCATGCTCGAGGAAATAGAGATGTCGCGCGATATGCGCCTGCGCATCCTGCCCGACATTGTGGCGGGGGCCAGCGCTGGCGGGATCAACGGCGTGTTCCTGGCGCAGGCAATCGCCACCGGGCAAAGCATAGAGCCGCTGACCCGCCTGTGGCTGGACAAGGCGGATATCGACGTCCTGCTCGATCCCGACGCCAAACCGTGGAGCCGCTTTGCCAAGTTCTGGGCGCAGCCGCTGGTGTGGTTCGTCCTTTCGCGCCCCGGCAACGTGGTGTCGAGCACGGTGGCCCCTGAGACGCGGGCCGAAGTGCGCCGCAAGGTCTCTCGCCTGATCCGCGCGCGGTGGTTTGCCCCGCCCTTCAGCGGCATCGGGTTTTCGCGCCTGATTGCGGACGCGCTGGAAGCGATGGAGGCGCGCTGCGACGGTGCGCCGCTGCTTCCGCCGGGCCACCCGCTCGACCTTTCGGTGACGGCGACCGACTTCAACGGCCACCCGCAGACGTTGCGGCTCAACAGTCCGCCGCTGGTAACGGAAAGCGAACACCGCCTGACGATCGGGTTCCGCCGCAATGTTTCGCAGGGCGAGCACCGCGACCTCGCCGCGCGGCCGGAGCTTGTCTATGCGGCGCGCGCAACCGCCAGCTTCCCCGGCGCCTTCCCGCCGCTGGTGGTGGGCGAGATCGACGATCTTGATCGCGAGCGGAAGTTCGGCTGGCCGGGGCGCAGCGATTTTCTCGCCCGCATCATGCCCAACCGCTGGAAGCGCGGCGAAGCGGAGGATGCGGCGCTGGTCGACGGCGCGGTTCTGGTGAATGCCCCCTTCGCGCAGGCCATAGCCGTGCTGGCGGACCGCCCCGCCCAACGCGAAGTGGACCGGCGCTTCGTCTATATCGATCCGCGCCCCGACCACATGCGAATGACGTCAGAGGAAGCCCATGCCAACGGCGGGCAGACGGTCGGCTTCTTTTCCGCGATTCTCGGATCGCTTTCCTCGATCCCGCGCGAACAGCCGATCCGCGACAACCTGGAAGTGCTGGAAGAGGAATCGCGCCAGCGTGCCCGGATGCGCACCATCGTCGATTCGATGCGCCCGGAGATCGAGGAAGCGGTTGAAAAGCTGTTCGGCTATACGCTGTTCCTCGACCGGCCGACGCCGGCCCGACTGATCGCGTGGCGCAACAAGGCGCAGCAGGCGGCGGCAGAGCGGGCCGGATTCGCCTTCAACGCCTATGCCCAGGTGAAGGTGGACGGCATCGTGCGGCACCTGGCCGAAACGGTGTGCGCCGCCGCACCCGAAGCCGCGACCCGCGACGCGGTGGAGGCCGCGCTGTGGAACCACTTGCGCGAAAGCGGGCTCGACAAGCTGGCAACGCTGCGCAAGGGCGCGACGCCCGAGGCCGTGGACTTTTTCCGCTCGCACGACATCCTGTTCCGCATCCGCCGACTGAAGCTGCTGGCGCGGCGACTGGCGCATGACTGGGACGACATGGAAGATATCGCGCCCGATGCGCGCGAAGCCGCGCGCGACGCGGTGTTCCGCGCGCAGGCACTGTATCAGGGGCGCGAGCGTCTTTCCGGCCTTGGCCCCGGTTTCGAGGAAACCGCCGCGGTGGCGACCAGCGATCCGGGCGCGGTGCTTTCCGTGATGGCGGCAAGGCGCGACCTGAAGGGAATTGACCTGCGGGTGGACGCGATGCTGATCGATGCCTTGCAGGGCATGGATCGCCCGCTGCGCCGCCGCGTCCTGCTCGCCTACCTGGGCTTCCCGTTTTACGATGTGGCGACGCTGCCGATGCTACAGGGCGAAGGCCTGGGCGAATTCGACCCGGTGAAGGTGGATCGCATCAGCCCCGATGATGCGCATTCGATCCGGCCCGGCGGCACTTTCGCGTGCCTGCGCGGCGTGGAGTTCTTCAACTTCGGCGCATTCTTCAGCCGCGCCTATCGCGAGAACGACTATCTTTGGGGCCGGCTGCATGGCGCCGAACGGGTGATCGACATCATCGCCTCCACGTCCGAAGAGCCGCTGGCAGACCATGTGATCCGCGCATTGAAGCGCGACGCGTTCCTGGCGATCCTGGAAGAAGAACGGGATCGGCTGACGACCGAGCCGGGACTGGTGGACAGGATTTGCGGTGAAGTGGAAGCGGCTTTCGCGAAAGGATGCGACGCCCCGCAAGGGTGACGCCGTTTCCCCCGCACCAGACCCACGCCGTGCTGGCTGGTATTATTCCGTCAACCCGCCCAGCGCGTCTTTCAGCTTTTCGAAAAAGCCTTTCGATTGCGGGCATTCCTCACCGGTTTCGGTTTCCTGGAACTCGCGCAGGATTTCCTTCTGCCGCGCTGAAAGCTTCGTCGGCGTTTCGACCTGGATTTCTATCACCAGATCGCCGTGGCCGCGGCCTTGCAGCACGGGCATGCCCGCGCCGCGCTTCCTCAACTGCTTGCCCGACTGGATGCCGGAAGGAATGTCGACCGTGTGTCGTGATCCGTCCAGCCCGGGAATCTCGATCTGACCGCCCAGTGCCGCGGTGGTGAAACTGATCGGCGCATGGGTGACAAGCGTCGTCCCTTCGCGTTCGAACACCTTGTGCCGTTTTACGTGAAGGAAGATGTACAGATCGCCCGGAGGCGCGCCCATCGGCCCTGCCTCGCCCTTGCCGGCCAGGCGGATTCGCGTGCCGGAATCGACGCCCGGCGGAATCTGCACGTCCAGCGTCTGGAGCTTGTCCACCCGGCCTTCGCCCCGGCAATCGCGACATGGCTTTTCGATAACCTCGCCCCGGCCGTGGCAGTTGGGGCAGGCCCGCTCAACCATGAAAAAGCCCTGCTGCGCGCGCACCTTGCCGCGCCCGCCGCACAGGTTGCACGTGCGTGCGCTGGTGCCCGGCTCCGCGCCCGATCCGCTGCAGGTATCGCAGGCTTGCGATACTTCCACCTCGATCTGGGTTTCCTTGCCGTGGAAGGCTTCTTCCAGGCTGATCTCCATGTCATAGCGCAAGTCCGCGCCGCGCCGCGCCTGCGCGCGACCGCCGCCGCCGAACGCGCCGCCGAAGATCGTTTCGAAAATATCGCTGATATCGGCGAAATCGCCCGCGCCGCCGCCGAAACCGCCGCCGCCCATTCCGCCCTGTTCGAACGCGGCATGGCCATAACGGTCATAGGCTGCGCGCTTTTGCGGATCGGAAAGGCAGGCGTAAGCGCCGCTGATCGCCTTGAACTTGGCTTCCGATTCCGCGCAGCCCGGATTCTTGTCCGGGTGATAGCGCATGGCAAGCCGGCGATAGGCGGACTTGATCGTCTTGTCGTCCGCGGTGCGCTCTACCTCGAGCAGCTCGTAAAAATCTGTGGTGACTGACATTGCCCCGTCCCGAACGTCACCCGCCACCCGCGCAATCACGCGGATGGCGAGATCGGTTCATAGCCCTATCAGCCCTTGTTTTCGTCGACTTCCGAGAACTCGGCATCGACGACATCTTCATCGTCGCTACCGGCCGAGGAAGTCTCGGCACCGGCACCGCCCGGCGAAGCGGCCGCGGCCTGTTCCTGTTCGTAGATCGACTGGCCCATCTTCATGGCGACTTCGGTCAGCGCCTGGGTCTTTGCGGTCATCGCTTCGGAATCGCCGCCTTCGATCGCGGTCTTCAGCTCTGCCACGGCAGCCTCGACCTCGCCCTTGAGCGTGGCGTCGACCTTGTCGCCGTGTTCGGCAAGCTGCTGTTCGGTCGCATGGACCAGACTTTCCGCGTTGTTCTTGGCTTCCGCCGCTTCACGCCGCTTCTTGTCGTCTTCCGCGAACTTTTCCGCATCCTTGACCATCTGGTCGATGTCGGTTTCCGAAAGGCCGCCGGACGCCTGGATCTTGATCTGCTGTTCCTTGCCGGTGCCCTTGTCCTTGGCACTGACGTTCACGATGCCGTTCGCGTCGATGTCGAACGTAACCTCGATCTGCGGAACGCCGCGCCGCGCCGGCGGGATGCCGACAAGGTCGAACTGGCCGAGCAGCTTGTTGTCCGAAGCCATCTCACGCTCGCCCTGGAACACGCGGATCGTCACCGCCTGCTGGTTATCCTCGGCGGTTGAGAAGACCTGGCTCTTCTTGCTGGGGATCGTGGTGTTGCGGTCGATCATGCGGGTGAACACGCCGCCCAGCGTCTCAATGCCCAGCGAAAGCGGGGTCACGTCGAGCAGCAGCACGTCCTTGACGTCGCCCTGAAGCACGCCGGCCTGGATCGCCGCGCCCATCGCGACGACTTCGTCCGGGTTCACGCCGGTGTGCGGTTCCTTGCCGAAGAAGTCCTTCACGACCTCGCGCACCTTGGGCATGCGGGTCATGCCGCCCACCAGCACGACATCGTCGATCTGGCTGGCGGAAACGCCGGCGTCGGCCAGCGCCTTCTTGCAGGGGTCCAGCGTGCGCTGGATCAGGTCGGCAACCAGCTTTTCAAGGTCGGCGCGCGAAATGGTTTCCACAAGGTGGAGCGGCGTGGTGCTGCCGCCTTCCATGCGCGCGGTGATGAACGGCAGGTTGATTTCGGTGGTCTGCGCGCTCGACAGTTCGATCTTGGCCTTTTCGGCAGCTTCCTTGAGCCTTTGAAGAGCGAGCTTGTCGGTCTTCAGGTCCATGTTTTCCTTGGCCTTGAACTTGTCGGCCAGGTACTCGACCAGCTTGGAGTCGAAGTCCTCGCCGCCAAGGAAGGTGTCGCCGTTGGTGGACTTCACCTCGAACACGCCGTCGCCGATCTCGAGGATCGAGATGTCGAAGGTGCCGCCGCCAAGGTCATAAACGGCAATGGTCTTGCCGTCGTCCTTGTCGAGGCCATAGGCCAGCGCGGCCGCGGTCGGCTCGTTGATGATGCGCAGCACTTCAAGGCCCGCGATCTGGCCGGCGTCCTTGGTCGCCTGGCGCTGCGCGTCGTTGAAGTACGCCGGAACGGTGATAACCGCCTGGGTAACGGTTTCGCCAAGATAGCTTTCGGCGGTTTCCTTCATCTTCTGAAGGATGAAGGCGCTGATCTGCGACGGGCTGTAATCCTCGCCGCCCGCGTTGACCCACGCATCGCCGTTCTTGCCCTTGGCGATGGTATAGGGGACGAGTTCCATGTCCTTCTTGGTCATGGGATCGTCGAAACGGCGGCCGATAAGGCGCTTCACCGCGAAAATCGTATTGTCGGGGTTGGTAACCGCCTGGCGCTTCGCAGGCTGCCCGATCAGCCGCTCACCATCCTTGGTGAACGCGACGATCGAGGGCGTGGTGCGCGCGCCTTCGGAATTTTCGATAACCTTCGGTTTCCCGCCGTCCATGACCGCGACGCAGCTGTTGGTCGTGCCGAGGTCGATACCGATAACTTTTGCCATGGTTTCCCCATTTCCTTTCACTTGAGACACCGCCTGGCTGGCACCCCCCGATGCAGGGCAAGTCCCGGTTTGCGGCTCCGATGGGGGCGATATAGGTGCGCTTTGACTTGGCACAAGGGCCGCACGCACCTACTTCCACACCAATAGCAAAGCAGGAGCCCAACCGCATGCGCATGTCCCTTCGCCCCGTCGGCATCGCCGCCGCCCCCGTCCTGTCGCTTGGCCTGGCCCTGGCTCTTGCCGGGTGCGGCACCAATGCGCCGGAACCGGCCGCCAGCGAAAGCGCCGCCGCGGCCGAAGCGCCTGGCCCTGCCGCGCCGGCCGGCGTTTCGGTCACCGATGCGACCGTGAAGCTGCCCGCCGCCACCGGACGGCCCGGCGCGGCCTATTTCACCGTCACGCAAAACGGAGGCGAACCGCACAGGATCGCCAGCGTCCATGTCGACGGCGTCGGCCGCACCGAGATGCACGAAACGGTGATGGACGGAAAAATTTCGACGATGCGGCCGGTTGCCGATGTCGCGGTGGAGCCGGGCAAGCCGCTGGTGTTCAAGCCGGGCGGCCTGCACGTGATGCTGTTCGATTTCGACGGATCGCTGAAGGCCGGCGGGACGACAGAGCTTACCGTCACGTTCGAAAATGGCGACAAGGCCAGTGTTCCGGCAGATGTCGTGACCGCCGGGGAAATGCCTGGCGCGATGGATCATTCGGGCCACATGTAACGCAGTGGGCGCGGCAGACGATCACGCCCTGCCGCCCGGCGGCGAAAGGCCGCTGACGGCGGGCGAGATCGCGCTTGTGCGCGCCATGTTCGGCACGGCGGTGGAAACGGATGCGGTGCGCATCCGGCGGCGGCGCTTTTTCCCGTTCCAGCCGCGACAGGTGGCGATGGCGCCTTGCGGGCACGTGCATTTCCACCCGCGCGGATCGCTCTACCACGACGATTTCAGCCTTGCCCCGCTAACCATGCAGAGCCTGTTCCTGCACGAGATGACGCACGTCTGGCAGGCGCAGCAGCGCGGCCGCTGGTATCTGGTGCTGATGCGCCACCCGCTGTGCCGATATGATTATGCGGTGCGCGCGGGCTGGCCGCTGGCGCGCTATGGCCTGGAACAGCAGGCGGAAATCGTGCGCCACGCCTTTCTGATGCGAAATGGCGTGCGCATTACGGGCGTCGCGGAAAGCGAAGTCCTGGAATCGATCCTTCCGTTCGGCCCATCCGGTCGGCCCATGCGCGCGACATAGCCTGACCGGTCAGCGGCAGCGCACCCGGTATTCGCGACCATAACCGTCGCGGCGATAGCATTTACCGTCCTTTTTGATCAGCGCCCCGCCGGCGGCACCCGCCGCAGCGCCGATGGCGGCCCCCTTGGCAACGTTTCCATCGGTAACGGCGGCAACGCCGGCGCCCGCCGCGGCCCCTGCCAGCGCACCTTCGCCGGCATAATTTCGCGCGCAGCCGCCCAGCGCAAGCGCGCCAGCGGCAATCGGCACAAGAACAAGCATTTTCATGGCGATCTCCGGATTTCGTGTCGTACCTGAAAGGTACGGATCATCCTCCCCGCCGGTTCCCGATTGCACGACGGATTGCCCGCCGACGTGGACAAATCGCATCGAAACGATTGCCGCGACACGCCGAAAGCAGTATCTATTGAAACCAACCGGGCGGCCGAACCCGCGCCCGGTCCTTACGGGAGAGACATGGAACTGTCCGACTATGGGCTGTCGCGCACGCGCGGCTACCTTTCGCATTTCGAGATCGACGAGATCGCCCTTCCCGAAATTCTCGACCCGCACGTCGAAGCGGCAGAGCGCCTTTCCGGCCTGTTGACCAGCGGCCGGGTGCGCACCTGGCTGGAAGCCCTGCCCGATCCGGCCATCGAAGGCTGGGCGCGCGAAGCCCGCGAAGAGCAGGTTCGCGCCGCGATGGTGCGCTTCAGCTTCCTGGTGCAAGCCTATGTCTGGGGAGAGGAGCAAGCCCCCCGGCACCTGCCCGCCAACCTTGCCCGGCCCATCGTCGCGCTGGCGGACCGGCTTGGGCAGGCGCCGCTGCTGCCCTATTCGGGATACGTGCTGGATAACTGGGCGCGGATCGACAAGTCCGGCCCGGTCGCGCTCGACAACGTGCGCATGGTGCAGAACTTCCTTGGCGGTATGGACGAGAACTGGTTCGTCCTTGTCCATGTCGCGATAGAGGCAGAGGCCGGCGTGCTGCTGGACAATGCGGTAAAGGTGGTGCGCGCCGCCGACCGGGGCGACGCGGCAATGGCCGAACGCCTGCTGATCGAAAACGACCTGGCGTGGGAAAAGATATACGCCGCCTTCGCGCGAATGCCGGAACGCTGCGATCCCTATATCTATTTCAACCGCGTGCGCCCCTATATCCACGGCTGGGCCAACAACCCCGCGCTGGACGGCGGACTAGTCTATGACGGCGTCGAAAAGTTCGGCGGAAAGCCGCAGGCGCTACGCGGGCAGACCGGATCGCAAAGTTCCATCGTCCCGGCGATGGATGCGCTGTTCGGCGTTCGCCACGGCGACGATCCGCTGAAGCACTTCCTTGACGAGTTGCACCAGTATCGCCCGGTGGCGCACCGGCGTTTCATCGAAGATCTGGGCAAGCATTCGACGCTGCGGGAATTCGTGGCCGGGGCCGGGTCGTCCACCCTGCGCGAGGCATTCAACGCCAATATCGAGCAGGTTGCGCGCTTCCGCACGCATCACCTTGAATACGCGGCAAGTTATATCAACAAGCAGATGGGCGCGGCGCGCGGCAACGACCCGGACGTAGGCACGGGCGGCACGCCGTTCATGAAATACCTGAAGAAACACCGCGACGAGAACCGCGCGCAGATCGTGTGACCCGTTTCGCCTGAAGAAAACGGCGAGGCTCGCGGCTGGCGCGGGCCTCGCCTTTCGTGTCACACATCGCGGACACAGGAGGTTCCGCGATGCCGCACACCGTAAACCATGATGCCATCCTCGATCGTCTCGCCGCCACCCGCGGCGGCGTGCGTAACGTCTTCGACACGCTGGACCCTGCGCGAACCGCCCATATCGTGGTCGACATGCAAAACGGCTTCATGGAGGCCGGCGCGCCGGTAGAAGTGCCTGCGGCGCGCACGGTCGTTAACGAAATCAACCGGTTGAGCGCGGCTTTCCGTGCGGCTGGTGGCCGAAACTATTTCCTGCGCTACACCACGCCCAACGGAGACGTGCCGGGATGGCCGATCATGTGGGCACGGCGGGCGCAGCGGAACACAAGGAAGCCTTCTCGCCCGGCGCCCATCACTGGCAACTGTGGCCCGAAATCGAAATCGCGGAAGGCGACACGGTCGTGGACAAGCATCGTTTCAGCGCGTTCACGCCAAACACTTGCGAATTGCCCGCGCTTCTCAAGGCCGACGGCATCGACACCGTGGTGATCAGCGGCACACTGACCAATTGCTGCTGCGAAAGCACTGCGCGCGACGCAATGCAGAACAACTATCGCGTCATCATGGCCGCCGACGCCAACGCTGCGCTCAGCGACGAGGAACACGCAGCCACATTGCACATACTCGCGATGGTCTTCGCGGACCTGCGTTCCGTTGAAGAACTGGAAGGCATGCTGGCCGCCGGAGCTTCGGCCCAAGCAGCCTGAGCGGTTCCCGGCGCTAGCGGCGCTAGTCCGGCTTCTTCGCCACCACCACCATTGCCGGGCGCAGCAGGCGGTCCTTGATCATGTAACCGGCCTGGAGCTCCTGCACCACGGTGCCCGGCTCGTGCTCGCTGCTCGGCTGCTCCATCATCGCCTGGTGCTGGTGCGGGTCGAGCGGCAGGCCCTTGGCCGCGATGCGGCTGATGCCGTGCTGGCCGAAGACCTTGTCGATCTCGCGCTGGGTTGCCTCGATGCCGGCGATGAAGTTTTTCAGCCGCTCGTCCTCGCGCACCTCGGCGGAAATCGATTCGAGCGCGCGGGCCAGGTTGTCGGATACCGAAAGAATGTCGCGCGCAAAGCCGGTGGCGGCATAGGAGCGCGCGTCTGCGATGTCCTTTTCCAGCCGGCGGCGCACGTTCTGCGTCTCGGCGCGGGCATAGAGCACTTCCTGCTTCGCTTCGGCGAGTTCGTCGTTCAGCTTGCCGAGCGTCTGGTCGATCGAGTCGAGCGCGGCTTCGTCTTCCTCGCCCCCGATCAGCTCTTCCGGCACGCCCTTCAGTTCGGCTTCTGCTTCTTCGTCGCGGGGCCGCGTGTCGTCACTGTTCATTTGCGCGAAAATCCGTCCTGTCCGATCAATTTGCCCAGCGATTGGGCGGTGAAGTCAACGATGGGGACGACGCGGGCATAATTCAACCGCGTAGGGCCGATCACGCCCACTACCCCCACCACGCGTCCGTCCGCGTCGCGCCAGGGCGACGCGACCACGGACGAGCCGGAAAGCGAGAACAAACGGTTCTCGCTGCCGATGAAAATACGCGTCGACTGCGCTTCGCGTGCCGCTTCCAGCACCCCGGCGATGGCCTGCGCGTTTTCCAGTTCGTCCAGCAACTGGCGCACCCGCTCGATATCGCCAAGCGCGCTTTCGTCAAGCAGGTTCGCCTGCCCGCGCACCACCAGCACCGGGCGGTCCGCCGCGTCGACGCTCCATACCGCAAGCCCGCGCTCCACAAGGTCGGCGCTTGCCGCATCCAGCGCGCTGCGGCCCGACGAGATTTCCTTGCGCACCAGCGCGGCCGCCTCGCCCAGCGTGCGGCCCATCAGCCGCGCGGTCAGGTAATTGCCCGCCTCTTCCAGCGCGGAGGGCGGAACGGCGGCGGGCAGGTCGATCACCCGGTTTTCCACCGCGCCGTCCTCACCAACCAGAACGGCAAGCGCGCGCGCGGGGCCAAGCGGGACGAACGCGATCTGCGACAGGCGCTGTTCGCGCCGCGGCACCATGACCACGCCCGCCCCCGCCGAAAGTTCGGACAGGGCGGACGATGCAGCGGCAAGCGCCGCCTCGATCGAGCCGCCCTCTGCCAGCCCGCGCTCTATCTGCGCGCGTTCGGCAGCAGACGGTTCGGCCACTTGCATGATCCCGTCCACGAACAGCCGCAGCCCCACCTCGGTCGGCATCCGCCCGGCGCTGGTGTGCGGCGCGGCGAGAAGCCCCGCATCCTGCAACTCTTGCAGGACGGAACGGATCGAGGCGGGCGAAAGATTCACCCCGCCCGGACCCGCCAGCGTTTTCGAGCCGACCGGGTGACCGCTGGCAATATAGCCTTCGACCACAAGCCGAAAAATATCGCGGGCGCGGTCTGACAGGTCGGAGATGGGCGGCGTGGGCATGACGGACAATCTAGAGTGCACTCTTGCAGGCTCAAGGCCATTGCGCCAAACGGCAGGCAAACTGCAAGAGGACATTCCATGCGACCTTCCGGCCGTGCACCCGACGAGATGCGCGCGATTTCGATCGAGACCAACTTCACCAAGCACGCCGAAGGCTCTGTGCTGATCGGCTTCGGCGACACGCGCGTGCTGGTCACCGCGAGCGTTGAAGAACGCCTGCCGCCGTGGCTGCGCGGCAAGGGCGAAGGCTGGGTGACGGCCGAATACTCGATGCTGCCGCGCGCCACGCACACGCGTGGTAGCCGCGAGGCGGCGAAGGGCAAGCAGTCGGGACGAACGCAGGAAATCCAGCGGCTTATCGGCCGTTCCCTGCGCGCCGTCACCGACCTCAAGAAGCTCGGCGAGCGCCAGATCACGCTCGATTGCGACGTGATCCAGGCCGACGGCGGCACGCGCACCGCCTCGATCTCGGGCGCGTGGGTCGCGCTGCGGCTCGCGGTTCAGGGGCTGCTCGAATCGGGTGCGATCAGCGAAGATCCGCTGACCGAGAAGGTCGCGGCGATTTCGTGCGGCATCCATCAGGGCACGCCGGTGCTCGACCTCGATTATATCGAAGACTCCTCGGCCGATGCCGACGCGAACTTCGTGCTGATCGAAGGTGGCAAGATCGCAGAAGTGCAGGCGACCGCCGAAGGCGCAACTTACGACGAGGAAGGTCTGCTGCGCCTGCTGCGCCTCGCCCGCATGGGCTGCGACCGCATCTTCGAAGCGCAGGAAAAGGCGGTCCGGTGACGCGCAGGCTGGGCGGCGAGACGCTGGTTATCGCCACGCACAATTCGGGCAAGCTGAAGGAAATCCAGGCGCTGCTGGAACCTTACGGGATCAAGTGCATCTCGGCCGGGTCACTCGGCCTGCCCGAGCCGCCCGAAACCGGCACGACATTTACCGAAAACGCGCTGATCAAGGCGCGCGCGGCGACGGAGGCGGCGCAATTGCCCGCGTTGGCGGACGATTCGGGCCTGTGCGTCGATGCGCTGGGCGGCGCGCCGGGCGTCTATACCGCCGACTGGGCCGAAGCTGCGCGGTTCGAGGGCGGACCGGGGCGTGACTGGTACATGGCGATGGGCAAGGTGGAAGGAAAGCTTCAGCACCTGGGGACGGATACGCCGCGCGGTTGCCATTTCGCCTGCGTGCTGGCCATCGCCTGGCCCGACGGCGAATGGACCGCCTATGAAGGCCGCGCCCAAGGCACCCTAACCTGGCCGCCGCGCGGCACGCTGGGCTTTGGCTATGATCCGGTATTCGTGCCGCTGGGCGATACGCGCACGTTTGCCGAACTGGACCCCGCCGAAAAGCACGCCATCAGCCACCGCGCCGATGCGTTTGCGAAACTGGTGGCGGACCAGTTCGAAGCCTAGGCGGCGAGCAATGAACGGCCGGTTTCACGCGAGGCAGGGCCAGTAACAGGCGCTCTGGGCATTACGACGTTGCGGACCGGGCGCATGTGCCCACCCCACTGCGACTAGCACCGCCTTCGGTGGCGCAAGTCTCGCTCTCCTCCCGCTTGCGGGAGGGGTTGGGGGTGGGCCAGCGCAACGCCCGCTCTCCCGCATTTCGGCCAGCCCAAAGGCGTCGCACGATTCCCGATGGCGCGAACAGTCATTCATACCGGCGAACGACCAACGCCCCGCAAAAAACGTCAGGGAACGGCTACCCCGACCGTGTTTCCGGCGGGCCAGTAGCGGCAGACGAGGAAATCGTCGCGCGCATTGTGCGCCACCGCGCAGCCCACTTCCTTCGTGCCGGGCCAGATCAGCTGCGTGTAATGCCCCACGTCTTCCCATCGGCCCGTATCGGAAACGCCGGGGAACGTCCCGCGCACGAAGTGCTGTCGTTCGTTCACGAAGGCGCCGACCATGAAATCGGCATCGTAGCGGCCCGCCGCGCCCATCCACAGGTTTTCGCCCGCGCCGTGGCGTTCGGACCAGCTGGCGTGGACCATGCGCCCCTGCCGCGCGAGCACTTGCGCCCAGCCTTCGGCCTGCTGCGCCAGCTTGTGGCTCCACGAAAGGCGCGCAATGCCCAGCCGATCCCGCTCCAGATTGTGTTGCGCCAGCAGTTCGCGCGCAAAGCGGTTCGGCCCCGCGGCCTGCTGCGCCGTGGCCGATTGGCCCGTCAATGCAAGTGCGACGGCAGCGCCCAGCACCGCCAATACCCGTCCCGTCTTCATGGCCGTGTACCTTGACATTCAGGGCTTAACAGTCGCTGAAAGGAGGCATGGCACTGGCGCTCTACATCCACTGGCCGTTCTGCCTGAAGAAGTGCCCCTATTGCGACTTCAACAGCCACGTGCGCGACGGGGTGGATGTGGCCGCCTGGCAGGCCGCGCTGCTGGCGGACATGGCGCACGAGGCGCGCGAAGCCGCGCAAGGCCAAACGATCGGATCGATCTTCTTCGGCGGCGGCACGCCTTCGCTGATGCCGCCCGCGCTGGTTTCGGCATTGATCGAGGCAGCGGGCAGGCACTGGCAGCTTGCCGACGACGTGGAAATCACGCTGGAAGCCAATCCCTCTTCCGTGGAGGCGGCAAACTTCGCGGCGCTGGCATCCGCGGGGGTCAACCGCGTCTCGCTGGGCGTGCAGGCGCTGGACAACGAGACGCTGCAATTTCTGGGGCGTTTGCACGACGTCGATGAAGCCCTGGCCGCGCTGGACGTGGCGCAACGCCACTTCGCGCGCGTCAGTTTTGACCTGATATATGCGCGTCCCGGCCAGCGGGCGGACCAGTGGGAGGCCGAACTGCGCCGCGCGCTGTCCTTCGGCACCGGACACCTTTCGCTCTACCAGTTGACGATAGAGCCGGGCACGCGCTTTGCCACGCTGGTGCGCGAAGGCAGGTTCGCGCCGCTGGAAGACGATCCCGCCGCAGACCTTTTCGCCCTCACCCGCGCGATCGCGGCCGACGCCGGCCTGCCCGCCTATGAAACGAGCAACCACGCCCGCCCCGGTGAGGAAAGCCGCCATAACCTTACTTATTGGCGCTATGGCGACTATCTGGGCATCGGCCCCGGCGCACACGGGCGGCGCGGACAGGTGGCCACCGTGCGTCACAAGAAACCCGAAAACTATCTGGCCGCCATCGCCCGGCAGGACCACGGCATTGCCGAGGCACGCGCGCTTTCGCGCCCCGAACAGGCGAGCGAAGCGCTGCTGATGGGACTGCGCCTTGCCGAAGGCATAGAGCCGGCCGCCCTCGCCGCGCGCTTCGGCCTTTCACCGGACCAGATGCTCGACGCCGAAAAGGTCGCCTTCCATCGCAACCTCGGCCTGCTGCGGCAGGACGGCGGCCGGCTGGCAGTGACAGAGGCGGGCGCGCCTCTGCTGGAAGCACTGCTGGGCGAGATCGTGCCCGCCGGACTGGTTGCGGCATGACGCGGGCCGACATCCTTCAGGCGTGGCACGATTACCTTGCGCTGTCGCGTCGCCGCTCTCCCCACACGGTGCGGGCCTATGGCGCAACGGCGGCGCGGCTGCTCGATACGCTGGGCGAGGATGCAAGCTGGGCTTCGCTTGCAAGGCTGGATGCCGCCGCCCTGCGCAACCACCTTGCCGCGCGCCGCGCAGAAGGAATCGGCAACGTATCCGCCGCGCGCGAACTGTCGGCGCTGAAAGCCTTCATCGCCTTCGCCCGCGAACAGGCGGGGGAGCTTGAACCGTCCGCGCCGCGCCTGCGCGGCCCGCGCAACAAGAAGGGGCTGCCGCGCCCGGTGACGCCCGACGAGGCGGTAAACCTTGCCGCGTCGGTGGCCGAACTGGCGGACGAGGAATGGATCGCATCGCGCGATCGGGCGGTCCTGCTACTGCTCTATGGCGCGGGGATGCGCATTGCAGAGGCGCTGGCGCTTCCCGCGTCGACGCTGCCACTGGGCGAATCGTTGACGATCACCGGCAAGGGCGGACGCCAGCGCGTCGTCGCGCTGTTGCCGCTGGTGCGCAAGGCGGTGGAAGACTATGCGGCGAAGTGCCCGTGGCCGCTGGCGAAGGACGAGCCGCTGTTTCGTGGCGCCAAGGGCGGGCCGCTTTCGCAAGGCATGGTGCAAAAGGCGATGGCGCGCGCGCGCCAGCTTCTGGGACTGCCCCCCACAGCCACACCGCACGCGCTGCGCCATTCGTTCGCAACGCACCTGCTGGGCGCGGGCGCCGACCTGCGCAGTCTGCAGGAACTGCTGGGCCACGCGAGCCTGAGTTCAACGCAGATCTATACCAGAGTGGACGCGGCGACGCTGCTGGATGTCTATAGAAACGCGCATCCACGGGAGCGGGATTAGAGCGTTTTCCGATCATTGCCTTCTGCGATCCGGCGTTCCGGATACGACACATGCGATGGCCCACCCCCAACCCCTCCCGCATGCGGGAGGGGAGCGAGACTTGTGCCGCCGCAGGCGGTGCTAGTCGCAGCGGGGTGGGCAATTGCGCGACAGCAGCTTGCCACTCCATTCGCACCGTTCGCGAAAATTGTCGCGTATCCGGAAACCCGCCACTTGGTCCGAAGCGCGCCCCGGCCCTCACCTAATCCCGCTTGATCACCAGCGATGCGGGCCGCTTCCTGGGCACCCAGTCGCCCTTGCCGGGGAACTTTTCCAGCACCGCGCCGTCCCACAGGCGGATGGTGCGGGCCTTGAAACGCCACTGGCCGTCTGCGCCTTTCACCGCGTGGTCTTCGTACCAGCCGGTGAAGCGCAGCACGTATGGCGGCTCGCCCTCGCACTCGGTCACGAAGGCGAAGCTGCGCATCTTTACCGAACCGTCGGCCTGCACATCGTATTGCGTCTGCGTCACGTGGTGCTGGCGACCGGGGAAGCCCGGCGCGTTGAAATAGTGCTTTGCAAGACCCCGGATGCCTTCGTGCCCTTCCCACACATCGGGGTCTTCGAACACTTCCTCGATCATCAGCGCGTCTTCGGTGAAGCACTTCAGCAGCGCCTCCGTATCGCCGGTGTCGAGCGACCAGCCATAGGCGGCGATCAGGTCTTGCAGCGCGAAACGGTCATCGGCGGAAAGCGGCGTGGTCACGGTTGTGCCCTCACTTCTTCGGGTTGTTGCGCGTAAGGTAGTGGACGATGCTGTCCAGTTCCCCGTCGCTCACTTCGGCGCGGGTGATCGCGGGCATGCCCATGATGCCGTTTCGAACCACCGCGCGGATATAACCGCCGTCAAGGTCCGTGCGGTTGGCAAGCAGCGCCTTGTCCGGCCCGCGTGTCTTCATCAGCGAAAGCGTGCCGAAACCCATCTTGAGGTGGCAATAGCCACAACGGGCCAGGAACTCCGCCTCGTCCGGGCTTTTCGCCTCCGCCGCATAGACGGGGAAATCGGCGCGCGCCTTGGCCGTGGGATCGACCGGCTTCCGGGCCAGCGCGGCACCGCCCGCGGTCAGCGCGGCGATTGCCAGGGAAAGCGTTGCGATGGTCTTCATGCCGTCCTCCCCGCGCGCAGGCGCTGCGGCCAGATGCCGTTCTTGCCCGGCGCGATGATGCCGTTGGGGTCAAGCGTGTCCTTCACCGCCTCGTTCAGCCGCATCAGCGCGCCGCCGTTGTAATCGTAGGTTTTGGAAACCGCGTCCATGAAGTCGATATGCGTGCGGTACTCGCCGTAACCCTCTGCCCGCGCGTCGGCGATCATCTGGACGAACAGGTCATGCGCCTTCGTCGTCATCGTCTCGTCGTCACGGTCGTAGATGATCATGTTGACGTTGGAGATGTGGCGGTGGCCGACGGTGAAGCTGGAATAATAGTCCAGCCCCGCCGCCTCGAAGCGTTTCTTGCGGCGCAGGAATGCCTCCCACGCCAGCTTGCCCGAAGGCGGCATGATCGGCGAGAAGCCGATGTGGCCGCCGCGCCCGCCCATCCAGTTCACCACCGCCAGCGGCAGCACGAAGGGCTTGCCCGCCGCCACCGCGAATTCCTCGCGCGGCTCACCGGCGTGCAGCGGCTTCCACGGGATCGGCTCTGCCAGCTTGTCCTTGAACGCGGCGTCGATCAGCGCCTTCTTGGCCAGCGCCACCGGCTCGTCGCCATAAACGGAGATGTGGAAGGTCCACCAGCCGACGTTGAACTTCTTCTGGATCTTTTCCGCGATGTCGTCAGGGATCGGTCCGGGACCGTCATACCAGTCGGCCCGCGTGGTCATCGCGCTGGCATCGTGCAGGTAATTGCCGAACACCACGTTGTGATCGACCACGCCCGTAAGCCGCAGCTTGGCCAGGACGTCCATCGCCCAGACGATGTCTTCCATCTTGGGCAGGTTGACGAGCGCGTGGAACGAAAGCTCCGGTTCGGGCATCATCCACATGTTGGCCTTCGTCACGATGCCGAAGTTCGATTGCGCGAACATCTGGTCCCAGCTCGGCCCGAACCCGTATTGATAGTTCGCCCAGGCCTTGTTGCCATCCATCGCGCCAAGCCCGGTGCGCACCAGTTTGCCGTCCGGCATCACCACTTCCAGCCCGCACAGCTTGCTGGTGTTATCGCCATAGGGCGTATAGCCGATACCGCGTTCCAGCGCGTTGCCGACCAGCGATCCCCAGCCGTTGGCGGGCACGGACATCCACAGCGGGATATTGTTCGCCGTCAGGTGCTGGTCCATCTGGTAGAAACCGACGCCCGGCTCGATCGTGCAATGCGCGAACTGCGTATCCACATCGAGAATCCGGTTCATCCGCGTCATGTCGACAATCGCGGTTCCGGCCATCACCGGGGCGGCCGCGCCATAACCCAGGTTCTTGCCGCGCGCGACCGGCCAGAGCGGCAGCTTGTGCCGGTTGGCAATGCCGACGATCGCCTGCACTTCCTCGACAGAGGTTGGCGCCAGCGCGCCGCAGGATTCGTGGTCCAGCCCGCTGCCCAGGGCATAGGGATCGAGATAGGTTTGCCGGTCGAGCCGGGAATCCAGAACCTTGGCGTCGCCAAGCTCGCTACGCAGCTCGGCCATCGCCTTGTCATAGGACGCGCGGTCCAATCCGGGCGGCAGGGGGGCATCGCTCATCAAGGCTCTCCTCTGGCGCGGCGTCATCGGTGCGCCGTCCCCATTGCATCTATCGTAACGATCGTTATAGTCAACCCCGCAACACAGATCGAGAGGATGGGATCAGGCATGGAACTGGCGCGACGCGAATTCATCGTGGCAGGCGGAATGGCCGCCGGGGCGATGGCGGCCCTTGGCCCCACCGCGGCCAGGGCGGCAGATCAATTCATTCCGGTGGCAATATTCGATCCGGCCCGCCCGGCCTCGAAGGCCATTGCCCGCGCGCAAGCCGGTCCCGGGACGCGCCTGGTGCCGTTGAAGGGCGATTCGGTGCGTTTCTGGCACGCTGAACTGGCGGGCCATCGCGGCCCCGTTTCCGGCTGCACGACCTGGGCAGACCTTGTCGTCCTGCGCGGCATAGCCGCCGAACAGGGCCTGCGCTTGCGCGCCGAAAAGCGCCGGGACACGCTGTTTACATGGGTGTTGGGCTGATGGAACCGCCCTTTTCGCCTTTCGAGGGCACGTCCCTTCCCACAGAGCCAAAGCTGGAATTCGCATTCGAGATTCGCATCAATTTCCAGAAGCACGAAAGCCTGCCCGACCTGCCGACGGGCGCCGGGCGCGGTTTTGTCTATATCGACAGCGGAACAATCTCCGGGCCGAAACTCAACGGCATCGTCCTGCCCGGCAGCGGCGGGGACTGGGCGCAGTTCCGCCCCGACGACGTTCTGGCAACCGACGCGCGCTATATGCTCCAGGCCGATGACGGAACGCGCATCCTGATGCACAACCGCGGATACCTGTGGGGCCGCCAGCCCGACACGATCCGGCGGATGCAGGACTGGATGTTTCGCGATGGTCCCGAAGTGCCGTTCGAGGAATTTTACCTGCGCGCTGCGCCTTCGTTCGAATGCCCGAAAGGGCCGCACGAATGGCTGATGCGGCACATCTTCATCGGGATCGGCAGCCGCCAGCGCGACGGCAACACAATCCGTTATTTCGCGCTGCTTTGACCTAATTCGCGCCGGCTTCGGCTGTCGCCTGGTCCCCGCCCAGCACGCGGTAAAGCGTCACGCGGTTGAGCACCGAGGCGAGCCGAACCGCGACTTCCGACTGCCGCGCCGAATAGAGGCTGCGCTGCGCGACAAGGCTGGTCAGGAAGCTGTCGATCCCGCCCTTGTAGCGCGCATCGGTCAACCGCGCGGTCGTGGCCGCCGCTTCGGTATTCGCATGGGCTGCGCGCAGGCGCTCGCCAAGCGTGCCCTGTGTGGCCAGCGCATCGGACACTTCGCGGAACGCCGTCTGGATCGCCTTTTCATAGGTCGCCAGCGCCGCATCGCGCTGCGCTTCGCTGACCTTTACGTTGGCGCGCGCCCCACCCGCGTTGAAGATCGAATAGCTTGCGTCGCCGGCAGACGTCGCCTTGAAAGCCCCGCCCGCGAACAGGTTCGACAGCGCATCGCTGGCAAAGCCCAGCAGGCCGGTAAGCGAGATCGACGGAAACAGTTGCGCACGCGCCACGCCGATATCCGCGTTCGCGGCGCGAAGCTGGTATTCGGCCTGGACGACATCCGGGCGCCGCAACAGAACGCCGGACCTGAGACCCGCCGGAAGCGCGGCGAAGCTGGTATCGATGCCGGCAAGGCTATCCGGCAACAGCGCGGGATCGATCTCGGTCCCGGCAAGAAGCCGCAGAAGGTTCACGTCCTGCGCCAGCGCGGTTTTCTGGACCGCGATATTGCCTTCTGCGGTCGCGAGAATTTGCTGCGCCTGGCTTAGATCGGTGCGCGGCGCGATGCCGTTGTCCAGCCTGGCGCGGGTGAGCCGCACGCTTTCGCGAGCGACATTTGCCGTCCCTTGCGCGATGGCCAGCAGATCGCGATCGGCCGCATATGTGGCCCATGCGCTGGCGATATCCGATACAAGGCCAAGCCGCACGGTCCGCGCGGCCGCTTCGGTCGAAAGCGCCCGGTCGCGCTGCGCCGCCGTGGCATTCGTCAGCTTGCCGAACAGGTCCAGCTCAAAGCTGGAGACGCCGCCCTGGACCTGGTAAAGATCGGACGTGACGGCGCTGTTGCCCGTGCCGATCTGCGTTGTGGAGGCCGACGCGCTTACGCCGATTTCCGGAAACTGGGCAGACCGGGTCACGCGGACCTGCGCGCGTGCGGCTTCCAGGTTGGCCGCCGCAACGCGAAGGTCGCGGTTATTGGCAAGCGCTGTTTCAACCAGCTTCTGCAGGCGCGGATCGCGAAAAACCCGGGTAAACGATACCGTCGGCAGGTCTGCCTCGCTTTGCGCAAGGTAGGCATCGCCTTCCGGCCATGACGCCGGGACGGGAGCTGCCGGCAATTGCGTGCGCGGCGCGAGCGAGCAGGCACTCAGCACGGCGGGCGCGGCAAGGATCACCAGGCGTTTCACGCCGTCGCCTCCCCGCCATCTTGCGCCGCAGGGTTGTCCTCGCGATGCCCCAGCTTTTCCTGCAGGGCTTTCAGCGTGTCGCGCGTGCCGCGCCGCACCAGCACGAAGAACAGCGGGATATAGAAGACCGCAAGGATCGTCGCCGCCAGCATGCCGCCAATCACCGACGTGCCGATCGCGATACGGCTGTTCGCGCCCGCGCCGGTGGAAAGGGCAAGCGGCAGCACGCCGAAGATGAACGCAAAGCTGGTCATCAGGATCGGCCGCAGGCGAATGCGCGCGGCTTCCAGCGCGGCGTCGATCACGCGCGCGCCTTTCTTTTCCTCCTGCTCGGCAAACTCGATCATCAGGATGGCGTTCTTTGCGGCCAGCCCCATCGTGGTGAGCAACCCGATCTGGAGATAGACATCGTTTTCAAGCCCGCGCAGCGTCACCGCCAGGATCGCCCCCAGAAGGCCCAGCGGAATCACGAGCAGAACCGCCACCGGGATCGACCAGCTTTCGTAAAGCGCGGCCAGGCACAGGAATACGACCAGCAGCGAAAGCGCATAGAGGACCGGTGCCTGCGTCGTCGACTGGTGCTGTTCATAGGATGAACCGGACCATTCGACGCTGGTGCCCGGAATCTTCGCCGCCAGCGCGGCTATTTCGTCCATCGCCTCGCCCGAACTGACGCCCGGCGCCGCCTGCCCCGAAAACTCGTAAGCCGGCAAACCGTTGAAGCGCGAAGTGCTGGTCGGGGTTGTTGCCCACTTGATCGTAGAGAACGCGGAAAACGGAGTCATCTGGCCGGAAGATCCACGCACATACCATTGCGAAAGATCGGCGGGGGAAGCGCGATAGGCCGCATCGCCCTGCACATAGACGCGCTTGACACGCCCCTTGTCGATAAAGTCGTTCACGTAACGGCCGCCCCACGCGGTCGAAAGCGTCGCGTTCACATCGGCCTGGGTCAGGCCATAGGCGGCAAGCCGCTGGGTATCGGTATCCACTTTCAACGTAGCGACATCGGGCAGGTCAGACAGGCGAACCGATGTCAGCTTGGGGTCCGCGTTGGCTGCTTCCAGCAGGTCGTCGCGCGCCTTGTCGAACTGCTTGCGCGTCAGGCCGCCCGAATTGCGCAGTTCCATCGTGAACCCGTCGGACGAGCTAAGCCCGCGGATCGCGCCAGGGACCATCACGAAGACCTGCGCGTCGCGCAGTCCGCGCAAGGCCTTGTTGGTTCGCGTGGCGATTGCCTGTGCGGTGTTTCCGGTGCCCGGGCGCTGGTCCCAGTCGACCAGTTTCATGAAAGCAAGGCCCTGATTCTGACCGCCTGCGCCGCGACCGCCGCCGGCGAGCACGAACAGGATGTTGATATTCTTCCCTTCCTCGTCGAGCAGGTATTTTTGCACGCGAAGCGCCGTCTTCTCCGCGCGTTCGATTGTCGCACCCGCCGGCAGGCGGAATTGCATGAACACGCTGCCCTGGTCCTCGTTGGGCAGGAACCCCGTCGGCAGACGCACGAACAGCAACGCCAGGATGCCCACCAGCACCACGTATCCACCAAGGAACATCCACTTGCGCGTGACGATCCAGCTGATCGTGTCGCGATACCGCGTGGAAAGCGCGTGGAACCCCTCGTTGAAGCGTACCTGGCCGCGGTGCATCGCGCGCGCTAACGACGGCCAGTGCCGATCCAGCCACGTCTGCCCCGGTTCGTCCGACTTGCGCTTCAGCAATGTCGCGGTAAGCGCCGGGCTCAGCACCAGGGCGACGAGTACCGAAAGAACCATTGCGGAAATGATCGTGATCGAAAACTGCTTGTAGATCACGCCGGTGGAGCCGCCGAAGAACGCCATCGGCAGGAACACGGCGGACAGCACCAGCGCAATGGCGACAAGCGCGATCTGGATTTCGCGCATCGATTCGATCGTCGCCTCGCGCGGGGTCATGCCCGGGTTTTCTTCCATCAGCCGCTCGACATTTTCGACCACCACGATCGCATCGTCGACCAACAGGCCGATGGCGAGGACAAGGCCGAACAACGTCAGGGTATTGATCGAAAATCCGACGATCGAAAACACGCCGAACGTGCCCAGCAGAACCACCGGCACCGCAATCGCCGGGATCAGCGTGGCCCGCCAGCTTTGCAGGAACACGAACATCACCACGATGACCAGAAGGATCGCTTCGAACAGCGATTTCTCCACCTCTTCCACCGACAGCTTGATGAACGATGTGGTATCTTCCGCGTAAGCGACCTGCAGTCCGTCCGGCAGCCCTTTTTCAAGGTCCGCCATACGCGCTTTGACAAGTTCTGCGGTGCGCAGCGCATCCGCGCCCGGCGACAGCGAAATCGAAATGCCCGCGCCCGGATGGCCGTTCACGCGGCGTATAGTGTCATAGGACTGCGAACCCATTTCGACGCGCGCCACATCGCCTAGCCGCACGGTCGATCCGTCCGGCGCGGTCTTTACCACAATCGCCGCGAACTGTTCGGGCGTCTGCAACTTCGACAAAGCGGTAACCGTCGCGTTCAGCATCTGCCCCTTGGGCGCGGGCAGACCGCCGATCTCGCCCGCCGCTACTTCGGTGTTCTGCGCTTGAATCGCGGAGATAACGTCGCTGGGCATAAGACCCACGGCCGCGAGTTTCTGCGGGTTGAGCCAGATCCGCATCGCATGCGGCGCACCATAGACGTTAACGTCGCCCACGCCTTCCACGCGCGACAGCGGGTCCTGGATGTTCGATGTGACATAATCGGCCACATCGTCGTTCGACCGCGTGTTGGTCTTGTCGAAGACCACCAGCAGCAACAGCCGGTCGGGATTGGATTTCGTAACCGTCACGCCTTGCGCCTGGACCTGCTGCGGCAAGCGCGGGATCGCGGACTGGACCTTGTTCTGCACCTGGACCTGGGCAATGTCCGGATTCGTGCCCTTGGCGAAAGTGGCGGTGATCGATGCAGAGCCCTGCGAACTCGATTGCGAGCTGAAATAGAGCAAACCGTCGATACCGGTCAGCTGCTGCTCTATGATTTGCGTTACGCTGTTTTCGACCGTTTCCGCGGAGGCGCCGGGATAATTGGCGCGAATGTGCACATTGGTGGGCGCGATGTCGGGATACTGCTCTATCGGCAGGGTCAACAGCGCGCCGATGCCGCCCAGCATGACGATGATCGCCAGCACCCAGGCAAAGATCGGCCGATCGATGAAGATGCGCGACATCTGGTCGTCAGCCGCCCTGCTTGCCCGCGCCGCCGGCCGGTGCGCCCACCTTCTGCGGCGTGGACGCCGGCACGGCCTTTACCGGCGTACCGCTCTTCAGGTTGTTGAGCCCTTGCGTGATGACCTTGTCTCCGGGAGCGAGCCCGCCGGTCACCACCCAGTTTTCGCCCGATGTGCGGTCGGCGGTGACGGTACGCCGCATGGCCTTGCCGTCCTTGCCGACAAGCATGACATAGGCCGCACCGGTGAAATCGCGTTGCACGCCCTGTTGCGGAACAAGATAGGCGTTCCTGTCCGTTGCCTGGTCGAACACGGCGTTTACGAACATACCGGGCAGCAGAAGCCCCTTGGGATTGGGAAAACGCGCGCGCAGGGTGACCGTGCCCGTACCCTGGCTGACCGTCACTTCCGAGAACTGCACTTTCCCGACAAAGCCATAGTCGCTGCCGTCGTCCAGCTTGAGGTGTACTGTCGTGCTGCCGGGAGAAACGCCGCCCGCGGCGAGTTTCTGCCTCAGCCGCGTCAGGTCGCCCGCCGATTGCTGCATATCGACGTAAACCGGATCGGTACGCTGTATGACGGCAAGCGGTTCGGTCTGGTTTCCGCTGACCAGCGCACCGACGGTAAATAGCGATCGCCCTATGCGCCCGCTGATCGGCGCGGGCACGGTTGTGAAGCGAAGGTTCACCCTGGCGGTCTGAAGCGCGGCGCGTGCCTGTGCGACTTGCGCCTTTGCCTGTCGGGACGCGGCCAGCACATCGGTGTAATCCTGCTTGGCCACTGCTTCCATTTCGACAAGCGGCTTGTACCGCTCTGCCTTGGCGCTCGCTGCCTCTGCGCTCGCCTGCGCGCTGGTCAGGTTGGCCTGCGCTTGGGCGACCGCGGCACTGTAAAGGCTGGGATCGATCTGGAACAGCGGCTGGCCCGCCTTCACATAGCCGCCTTCGTCGAAGAAGCGGCGCTTGATCAAACCGCTGACCTGCGGCCGCACTTCGCTTGTCTCGAAGGCGACGACGCGCCCGCCGAGGTTCACGGGGACCGGCACCGACGATGGCTTCACCGCGACAAAGCCGACGGTCGGCGCCGGGCGCTTCGCATTCTGGGCATCGCCGCCCGAACAGGAAACGAGCGCAAGGGAAACCAGGGCGGGCAGCCCGAATCTGACGACTGGCGGGACGCGCATAGGGTGCTTCGTCTGCTCCGGTTTATCTGGTCGCAAGGTTAGGATTTGCATCCTTTTGCTGCATCTGCTCACAAATGCAAGCATGCTTCCTTTCACTGCGACAATTTGTGACATTGGCAACCACCCTATGCCGGACTTGCCTTAATCGATCGATTAAACCTAAGTACCCTCCCGGAAAACGCATTCGCGCAAAATTTGGCTTTTGGGAAAGTCTGGAAGGATCAAGGCATGGCGGATCAACCGTTGATCGTGGAACGTCGCGACGAAGTGGAAATCGTGACACTCAACCGGCCCGACCGGCTCAATGCCATGAACGAGGGCCTGATCTTCGGCTTGCGCGATTATTTCACGGGGCTGGCCGACCGGCAGGACGTTCGCGTGGTGATCCTGCGTGCCGAAGGCCGGGCGTTTTGCGCCGGGCTCGATTTCGGGGCGTGGAAGAACGACGGATCGCGCGGGGCCATGCAACACGTCTGGCGCACGCAGCGTACGATCGCCAGCGTCATGCAGGCCATGCGCAAATGTCCGCAACCCGTCATCGCCTGCGCACAGGGTGCGGCCTGTGGCGGCGGCTTTTCCCTGCTGCTGGCAAGCGACGTGCGGTACGGAACGCCCGATCTCAGGATGAATGCCGCCTACATCAAGATCGGGCTTGGCGGGTGCGACATGGGCGCCAGCTATTTCCTGCCGCGCCTTGTCGGATCGTCGGTTGCCAGCGAATACCTGCTTACCGGGCGCTTCATGGTGGCGGAAAAGGCGCTTTCCTGCGGGCTTGTGAGCGAGATCGTCCCGCAGGAAGGGATTCTGGACAAAGCGCTGTCGCTGGCCGGTGAAATGCTGCTGACCAGCCCGATGGGCCTGCGGCTTACCAAGGACGCGCTGAACCTCAACATCGATGCCGCATCAATGGAACACGCATTTGCCATCGAAGACCGGCAGCAGATCCTGCTAAGCCCGACCGAAGACGCGCTTGAGGCGCGCACCGCCTTCCTGGCAAAGCGCGCGCCTGAATTTCACGATCGCTGATCGGGCCTGGAGGTGAGCGTCTAGGCCGACTGTCCGCGCCCGCGTTCCATCACCGCGCGGCGCCGTGCCTCCACATCGCCTGCGGCAACCTGTCGATTGGCGGCAGACGAAGCCGCGTGTTCGTGCGCCATGCCGTCTGAAAAGGTCATTCCATAGCCTTCGTCTATCAGGCGTTTGTAAGTCTGCACCATCACCGGCTCCACGCCCGCGATATCGTTCGCCAGCCGTTTCGCCTCGGCCAAGAGATCGGCTTGCGGCACGACGCGATTGACCAAGCCCCATTGCGCCGCCGTCCGCGCATCAAGGAAATTGCCCGACAGCGAAAGTTCCTTGGCGCGGCCGATACCGATCATGCGCGACAGCTTTTGCGACAAGCCCCACCCCGGCATGATCCCCACGCGCGCATGCGTATCGGCAAAGCGCGCGTTTTCGCCCGCGATCAGGATATCGCAGGCAAGCGCGACTTCGAACCCGCCGGTGATCGCAACGCCGTTGATCGCTCCGATGACGGGCTTGGCGCACTGTTCGATCGCCTTCACCGGATTTTCGTTGGCGCCTTCCGCATTCGCCGCGCCCAGGTTCGACGTGTCCGAGCCCAGTTCCTTCAGGTCGAGCCCGGCGGTAAACGCGCGATCGCCCGCACCCGTCAGGATCACGCAGCGCACATCGTCGTCCGCCGCGACCGTGCGCATCGCCGTCGCCAGTTCGGCCCGCAACGCGCGCGATAGCGCATTCATCGCCTCCGGACGGTTCAGCGTGACGATGGCCACGGGGCCGTCGCGTTCTATCGTTACCAGCATCGTCATCGCTCCCTTACATGCGCGTGCGGGCGCTTTGCCCGTCATCGATACGAATTACCGCGCCCGTCACGCATTCGCTGGACGGCCCGACCAGATAGAGCAGCGTCGAATCCATCTGGGCGGGCACCGGAACGCGCTTGCGCGGCAAGTGCGGCGCGGGATTGCCGCCCATCCGTTCGAACATGCCGTCGGTCATCTCGGAAACGAACATGCCCGGCGCGATGGCGTTCACGTTGATGTTGTAATGCGCCCATTCGACCGAGAGCGCCTCGGTCATGCGCGCGATCGCGGTCTTTGTAACGGCATAGAGCGCTGCCCCGCCCCCGTCATATCGATAGTGCGCGACCGAGCTGATGTTGACCATCCGCCCCGGTTTCTTCGCCGCGATCAGCCGCCGCGCCACTTCGCAGGAAAGAACCCATGGGCCGCGAAGGTTCACGCCGATCACGTTGTCGACCAGGTCCAGGCTCATCTTGTGCGCACGTTGTGCATCGGGCATCCCCGCGTTGTTCACAAGGATATCGACAATGCCGAAGGCGCCTTCGGCCGCGTCCACGGCGGCGATCATCGAATCCGCGTCCGTCGCGTCCATCTGCACGGCAATCGCTTCGCCACCCGCCCCGCGGATCTCATCGGCCAGCGCCTCTAGCCGGTCCTTGCGCCGGGCGCACAGCGCCACTTTTGCTCCCTTGGCCGCCAATACGCGGGCGAACCGTGCGCCGAGGCCGGACGACGCGCCGGTTACAAGCGCAACGTGGCCGGAAAGATCGGTGGAGTCGTTGGGAAGCGGGAAATCGGTCATTGTCGGTCCTCCTCGGGGTGTGCCGGACCCGGATGCGCATGACCGGAAGCAGAACCGCAGGACCGGATGATCCGGCGCGCCACTGTGCACAGGCCCGTTGTCGGAAACGGCCCTGTCTTCTCTCCCGTGTCGCGGCGTCCGTTCCGGCGCGGATCACGAATTTAATCGTGCACTTAAACCCGGCGCGGTCAAGCGCGACTTGGGGCAAGAGGCGCTATTTCCGGTCGATCGGGATAACCGCGACGGTAAACCGCGAGATGCAGACCAGCTTCCCGGCCTCGTCCTCGATCCGGATCGACCAGACGTGGGTGGTGCGCCCGATATTTTCCGGACGCGCCGTGGCGTGGACGAATCCGGAATAGGCCGGGCGGATGTGATTGGCGTTGATTTCCATGCCGACCGCCACGAACCGCGTCGGATCGACACACATCGAGGCCGCCATCGAACCTACCGTTTCGGCCAGCGCCACCGATGCCCCGCCATGCAGCCGCTGGAACGGCTGCTGTGTGCGTTCGTCGACCGGCATGCGCGCGGTAATCCAGTCGTCTCCGCAATCGACGAATTCCATGCCGAGGTGCGCCGGCATCGCCTTCGCCCCCAGCCGCGTCAGCCGTTCCATCGACGGCTTTTCGTTGTTCCACCAGATCATGAGCGCGTGTCTGGCCCAAGCGGCAGTCGGTTGCAATCGGGAACCGATCCGTTGCCGTCAGGCTTCGGCCCAGCGACGCACGAGGTTGTGATAGATCTGCGTCAGGCGAAGCACCTCTGCATCGTCGCCGCCGCGCTGCGCGGTCAGGGACTGGACCGTCTGGTCCAGATCGAACAGCAGTTCACGCGAATCCGCATCGCGCACCATCGATTGCAGCCACAGGAAGCACGATATGCGTTCGCCGCGCGTCACCTCTGTCACGCGGTGCAGGCTTGTCGATGGATAGAGCAGCATGTGCCCGGCGGGCAGCTTGTAACGCGCCTCGCCGAAATTGCCCTCGATCACCAGTTCTCCGCCGTCATAGTCTTCGGGATCGGTGAGGAACAGGGTCGCCGAAAGGTCGGTGCGGATCCGCGTACCGGTCTGCCCGTGCACGCGGATCGCATTGTCGACATGGGCGGCAAACGTCTCACCCGGACCATAGCGGTTGAACAGCGGCGGAAAGATGGTGGCGGGCAGCGCGGCGGACAGGAATACCGGGCTTGCGCCCAGCGCGCGGCCCACGATGCCCTGCGCCTCTCGCGCCGCCGCGCCGTCTTCGGGAAGCTGACGATTGCGCTTGGCCAGCGCCGCGCCGCCGCCGCTGGTAACGTTACCGTCAATCCATTCGGCGGCGGCCAGCTTTTCGCGCAAGGCCAGGGCGGCCTCGCGCTCAAGCACATCGGGTATCGCGATCAGCATCGTCCCTTTTCTTCCCTTGTCCTCAGAACCGTGCGGTCGCCGTCACCATCGCGGACCGGCCGGGGGCGATATAGGCGAAAGGCGTGCCGGAACGATAGATCGCGTCGTAATAGACCTTGTCGGTCAGGTTCAGCACGTTGAGCCGCAAGTCCAGGCCGTTGTTCACGCGGAACCGCGCGACCGCATCGAAGCGCACATATCCCGGAACCGAGGTATCGCGCGCAAACGTGGTGCCGCCATAGATCCGGCTCTGCGCATAGACCTGGCCGCCGATTTCGAAGCGCTTGCCGAAGGTCCACGTTGCCAGCAGCGATCCGGAGTGTTGCGGCACGTTGGCGAAGCGCTTGCCCACGTTCGCGGGATCGGACGATGCGATAATGGTAGCATCGTTATAGGAATAGCCGCCGAACAACTGGAGCCGCCCGAACACCGTTCCGGCAACGCTTGCCTCGAAGCCTTGCGAGCGCAATTTGCCCGCCGAAACATAGACACCGCCACCCGCGTTTTCGCGCGCATTGTCCTTGTCGATGCGGAACAGCGCGGCGGTCAGCAACAGATCGTCGGCCACTTCCCACTTGGCGCCCAGTTCCCAGGCCTTGTTCTTCTCCGGCTCAAGATTGACGGTGGCTTCGGAAATGCCATCGTAACTGGCACCGCTGCCATCGATCTGCTCACCCGAAGGGTTGGTCGAAGTGGCATAGCTGGCATAGAATGTCAGCGGTGTGGACGGCTTGTAGATGACGCTCGCCTGCCAGTTCCAGAAGCCCTTGTCATAGCCAAGCTTTAGCGGCTGGAGACCCGGCGTGCGCCCGTCGGCATCCTCGGAGTCGTAACTCAGGTCGAAACGGTCGTAACGCCCGCCGAGCAGCACAGAAAGATGCGGCGTCAGCTTGACGGTATCGACAATATAGCCAGCCGCCGACTTCACACGGGTGTTGCTGACCGAGCCGAGCGTGAGCGGGAAATCGAACGCAACGGTCGGGTCGGGATGGAGATAGCTCATCACCACGCCGCTCGGGCTTACATAGACCGGGTTGTCCGCGGTGCCGACGTTGATCGAATCGAAGCCATAAGGCTGGTTGCGTACACGCTCGTCCGCGAACTCCGCGCCGGCCACCACGGCGTGCTCGATCCCGCCCGTGGCGAAGCGCGCGGTCATATCCGTCGCATTGGCCCAATAGCGGTTCCTGCGGTTGGAGTTCTTGGGGTTTGACGTTGCCGTCCAGTCATCCGGATTCGAAGAGGACAGGTCGGGCCGTTCGGGCGCGCCGACAACATAGCGATTGGCCGTTTCGCCATAGCGGGTGGTCGAACGCAGGGTGACGTTTTCGGCCGGCTGCCATTCGATGCGCAGCGTTGCCACGTCCGCGTCGTTCTCGATGAAATCGCGGGCCAGTACGCCATAGAAGTTGGTGCGATCGACGTTGCCCGGTCGCATCGTGTTCGGATCGAACGGGATGCCGTAGTCGGGCAGCCCGCGCAGGCGGTAATAGTAATAGTCCGCGCTGATCGTCAGGTTGTCCGCCGGCTTGACCGACAGCGCCGCCGTGGCGCCCCAGCGCCGCGAATAGACAAAATCACGGCCCGGCGTGTCGGCATAATGATAGAGTCCGTTCACCCGCAGCGCCGCCTTGTCGGAGATGACGTAGTTCACGTCGGCGGTTTCACGCGTATAGGAATCGGTGCCGACGCCGGCGTCAAGTACAGCGAAACTGCGGTCGAAATTCGCGCGCTTGGACTGCACGCTGACAAGGCCGCCCGTCGTGCCCCGCCCGCCATAGGCACCCGAAGGGCCTTTCACGACCTCGATTTGCTCAACCGCGAACGTTTCCCGGCTGGTCACGCCTGGATCGCGGAGCCCATCGATATAGACGTCGTTGCGCGCTTCGAACCCGCGGATGAAGATGCGGTCGCCAAAGGCGTTCCCTCCCTCGCCCGTGCCAAGTGTGACGCCGGGGGTGGAGCGAACGACCTCGCGGAAGCTGGTTGCGCCGATCGCATCGATCACTTCCTTGGGGATCGCGGTCACCGACTTGGGCGTATCGCGCAGCGGCTCGGTGAACTTTTCGTTCTGCGACTTGTTCACCTTGAAGGGAGCATCCTTGTCCGCGTTCGGATTGGCGTCGGCTTCGCGCTGCCCGATGACGACGATGTTCGGCCCGTCGGCCGCTTCCTCGGCATGGGCAGGCACGGCAAGTGCGGCTGCCAGGGACGAGGCAAGCAGGGCACCGGAAACCGGTGCGGAACGAAGCGACGACATGAAAACTCCCCTGATGTGATGGCTGGTCGTGTTGGTCGCCGCCCTGCTATTGCGAGTCGTTCGCAAAGTCAATGCAATTGCGATGCATTCGCATTTTTCCGTCAGAGGCGCACAAAAAAGGCCCGGCGCATCGCACCGGGCCTTCGATTTTCGCAAAGGCCCGCATCATGCGGGCCGCGTATGTAATGTCAGGCGAAGGCACCCGCCTCGCTTGCGACCAATTCGGGCGCAGGTCGTCTGGCGAATATGCCGAAAGCGGCGATGATGGCGTAGCAGGTGGCGGGAATCGCGAGGGCGAGCGACAGGCTGCCGGTCACGTCCGCGAAATGCCCGGTCAGCGGCGGCACGATTGCCCCGCCCACGATCGCCACGTTGATCACCCCCGATCCGTCCGCCGCGCGCGGACCAAGCCCTTCGCACGCGAGGCTGAAAATCGTGGGGAACATGATCGAGTTCATCAGGCCGATTGCCAGCAGGCTGTAGCCTGCCAGAACGCCCGCGCTGTTCGCCGAAATCAGGATCAGCGCGATGGCGCCCATCGCGTTGAACGCCAGCACCTTGCCGGGGCTCACCAACCGCAGCACCACAGAGCCGATGAACCGCCCGACCATCGCCCCGCCCCAGTAGAACATGATCATCCCGCCGGCAGAGGTCTGGTCCAGCCCCAGCACGTGCGCCTGTTCAAGGTAGTTGACGATCATCGACCCGATCGCGACTTCGGCGCCCACGTAAAGGAAGATGCACGCCGCCCCGAACCCGAAGCGCGTGCGCCTGAGCAGATGGAAGCCCGAAAGCAGCGATCCCTGTTCGTGCCGCTCGCCCTTCAGCTCGTTGCGGAACAGCCACACCACGCCCGCCACCACCGCCAGCGCGGTGGCAAGGCCCAGGTAGGTATGGACAATCGCCTGCGTCTCCGCCGTGCGATAGGCGTCGAGCGCAGGGCCGGACAGCTGCGCCGCGCTCACGCCTGCAAGGCTGCCCAGGATCAGCGCCGATCCCACGCGCGGGAAGACGGTCGTGCCCAGCGAGTTGAATGCCTGTGCAAACGTCAGCCGGCTGTGTGCGGTCTTGGGCGGGCCAAGCAGGCTGATCAGCGGGTTCGACACGACCTGCACGATCACCACACCGCTCGCCAGGATGAACAGCGCCAGCAGGAACACGATGAACTTCGCGCTCGACGAGGCGGGAATGAACAGCAGGCACCCCGCCATCATCGTAAGCAGCCCGATCACCGCGCCGCGCATATAGCCCACCTTCTTGACCAGCGCCGCGCCGGGTATGCCAATGATCGCATAGGCCGCGAAGAACGCCGTCTGCACCAGCATCGCCTGCATGTAGTTGAGCGTGAACAGCTCTTTCAGCTTGGGAATGATCACGTCATTGAGCGACGTGATCCCCCCGAAGATGAAAAACAGCGCGAACACGAAGAACTGCAGCTTCGGCGCATCGATATGCGTGCCCTCGTCCTCCAGGGGCACGGAATCCGTACTGCTCGATGCTTGGGGAGCCAGTGCCATTCGCGAATCCTCTCAAGTCCCGTGGATTTCTTGCCGCTGCAAAACGAAGCGGATGGCACTGCTTCGGGCAGGCGTCCAGCCATGTAAACATGCATACGTATGGCTTTCGCGGACTATGCGCCGCGTTCGAGCAGCGCCAGTGTGTGCAGCGCGATCATCCGTTCCTCGTCCGTGGGCACGACCCGCACCGTCACCCTGCTGTCGGGCGTGCTGATCACGTCTGCATTCGCGGCATTCGCATCGGCATCTATCGCGATACCGGCCCACGCCATTCCTTTGCAGATGCGCGCGCGCATCGCCGCATCGTTTTCGCCTATTCCGGCGGTGAACACGATACCGTCCAGCCCGCCCAGGCTGCTGACAAGACCGCCCGCCTCGCGCGCGGCGCGCCATGCGAAAAGCACCATGGCGTCTTCCGCTTCGGGTGCGCCGCTCTGTTCCAGCGTGCGCATGTCGCTGGACAGGCCGGAAACGCCCAACAGGCCCGATTGGTGGTAAAGCAGCGCCTCCACCTCTTCGGCCCGCATTCCCATTTGCCGGATCAGGTGAAGCACCACGCCGGGATCGAGACTGCCCGAACGGGTACCCATCATCAGGCCATCGAGCGCGGTGAATCCCATGGTCGTATCCACACTCTTCCCGCAATGCATTGCGCAAAGACTGGCCCCGTTGCCGAGATGGGCGACGATAACCCTGCCTCCCGCCAGCACGGGATCGATGACGGCAAGATGCCGCGCGACATATTCATAAGACAACCCGTGAAAGCCGTAACGCCTGATCCCCTGTTCATGGAAACGACGCGGCAACGCAAAACGCGTTGCGACTTCGGGCCGTGTCGCGTGGAAGGCCGTATCGAAACAGGCGACCTGGGGAATGTCCGGCAGTATCCGCGCGATGGCGCGAATCGCCGCAAGGTTGTGAGGCTGGTGTAACGGCGCAAGCGCGGAAAGCCGGCCAAGTTCACCAAGCAGGGCATCGTCGACCAGCATCGGCTCAATGAAGCGTGCCCCCCCGTGCACGACGCGGTGCCCCACGGCGACGAGCCTGTGTTCGCCCAGGTGGCCGATCGCCCATTCGATAAATTCGCCCAGCAGCTGTTCGTGTTCCAGATTCGCACCGTCCGGCCATTGCCGTTCCAGCAGCACGTCCCCGCCGTCGGTGCGCACAAGCAGGCTTGGCGAAAGCCCGATCTTTTCGATCTTGCCGCCCGCCACGTGGACGGGCGATCCGTCGCTGTCGATACGGTACGCGCCGAACTTTATGCTGGACGACCCGGCGTTGAGCGCGACGATCCCCCGCGTCACGGCAGCCCCGGCGCGGCCTTGGGCGCGCTGCGCGCCAGCAGCACGGCGACCGCACAGGACGCAAGCCGGGTGCGGACGCTGTCGGCCCTGCTGGTCAGCACGATCGGCACCCTTGCGCCAAGGACAACCCCTGCCGCATCGGCCCCGCCCATGAAGGTGAGTTGCTTTGCCAGCATGTTGCCCGCTTCGATGTTCGGGACAACCAGCACGTCGGCATGTCCGGCCACCGGCGAGACGATGCCCTTTTCGCGCGCGGCTTCGGGACTGACCGCGTTATCGTATGCCAGCGGGCCGTCCAGTATCCCGCCGGTAATCTGTCCGCGGTCCGCCATCTTGCACAGGGCCGCCGCTTCCAGCGTAGAGCGCATGGCCGGGTTCACCGTTTCGACCGCGGCAAGGATCGCCACCTTGGGAAGAGCGATACCCACCACGTGCGCAAGGTCTATCGCGTTGCGGACGATGTCGGCCTTTTCTTCCAGCGTCGGCGTTATATTGATCGCGGCGTCGGTGATGATCAACGGGTCGTGCCGCCCGGGCACGATCATCAAATATGCATGGCTGACCCGCCGTTCGGTGCGCAATCCGCCCTCGCGCGCGACAACCGCGCCCATCAGTTCGTCCGTGTGCAGAGACCCCTTCATCAGCAGCCGCGCCTCTCCCGAACGGACGAGGGCCACGCCCGCATCGGCGGCGGCGTGGCTGTGGGGGCAATCGACCAGCCGGAAGGCCGAAACGTCCCGCCCGGCCTCCTCTGCCGCCTGCCGGATCTTTCCTTCCGGCCCGACCAGGATCGGCGTGACAAGCCCCGCCTGCGCCGCATCGCAGGCGGCAACGATTGCGCCGGGCGAACAGGGATGGACAACCGCCACCGGTTCCGGTTCGCCCTTTCCGGCGCGCGCGACAAGGCTGTCGAAATAATCGTGATCGGCTTCAGGGTATCCGGATTCGCTCATCTCGTCTCGCTTGCCGTGGAACGGACCAATGGACGAAAAGCCCTCCGGTCAGGGCGACAGGTTGGACCGGACACGGGAAGCGGACAAGACCTGTCGTGAATTTGGGGCACATGCGGCAATATGCAAAACAACGGAAGCAGCGGTTGCTTCCGGGTCTTGTCCGAACCGGCGATACCCGCAATAGAGCCGAACCGGACAAACCGCCGGCAGCGCCTGCGCGGCAGGCTGCCGAACGAGAAGAACGACAGACGGGAGACAAGCGTGGAATTCGACGACGTCGTACTGGGGCGCCGCAGCGTGCGGGGATACAAGCCCGATCCGGTTCCGCGCGAACTGATAGAAGAGATCATTGGCCTGGCCATGCGCGCGCCGTCTTCCATGAACACCCAGCCGTGGAATTTCTATGTCCTGACCGGAGAGCCGCTGGACAGAATCCGTCGCGGAAACACCGAACGGATGCTGGCCGGCGTGCCGCAATCGCGCGAATTCCGCACCGGCGAAGCCTTCGCGGGCGTGCACCGCGAACGGCAGGTGGGCGTTGCAAAGCAGCTGTTCGGCGCAATGGGTATCGCGCGCGACGACAAGGACGCGCGGCAGGACTGGGTGTTGCGCGGATTCCGCCAGTTCGACGCCCCGGTATGCGTGATCATCACCTATGATCGCGTCCTGCACGGCAGCGACGATACCCCGTTCGACTGCGGCGCCGTCGCCACCGCGCTGGTCAATGCGGCCTGGTCGCGCGGTCTGGGCACGGTGATCAACAGCCAGGGTATCATGCAGTCTCCGGTTGTGCGCGAACATGCGGGCATCGCGGAAGACCAGGTCATCATGAAAAGCATCGCACTTGGCTGGCCGGACGACGATTTTCCCGCCAATGCCGTCGTTTCGACGCGCAAGTCGGTGGACGAAGCGGCGACCTTTGTCGGTTTCGGCGATTGACGGCATCACCCGGCACACGGGGCATTCCGGCCCGCTGACGGGCATTGCGATCGCGCGCCCGAAACACTTGGCACCGCGCCACAACCCGATATTGTAATAGCCGGAACGGACCATTTTCGCGGATCGTCGCGAAATGGACGGGAGGTGGCTTTGACGGAGACGGGCTTCCTGGATGAAACGGCCGGAACGGCGGGCGCGGACCTGGCGTTCCGCGGCGAAGGGCTGGAAAAGGTCTATGAAACTGGGGAAACCAGCGTCTTTGCGCTGCGCGGCGTGGATATCGCGGTGCCGCGCGGCGACATGATCGTACTGCTCGGCCCGTCCGGCAGCGGAAAATCCACCTTGCTCAACATTCTGGGCGGTCTGGACAGGCCGACTGCGGGACGCCTGTTCTATCGCGACACAGAGCTTACCGCGCTTGACGACCGCGCCCTCACCCGCTTCCGCCGCCAGCAGATCGGCTTCATATTCCAGTTCTACAACCTCATCCCCAGCCTGACCGCCGAAGAGAACGTGCGGCTGGTGACCGACATCGCGCACGATCCGATGGACGCGCGCGAGGCGCTGGACATGGTGGGCCTGGCAGACCGGCGCCATCACTTCCCCGCCCAGCTTTCCGGTGGCGAGCAGCAGCGCGTCGCCGTCGCCCGCGCAATCGCGAAGCGCCCCGGTGTTCTCCTGTGCGACGAGCCGACGGGCGCGCTGGACAGCAGCACCGGCGTCCGTGTGCTGGAAACGCTGGAACGCGCGCATGACGAACTGGGCACCACCGTTGTCATCATCACGCACAACGTCGGCATCGCCGCCATGGCGCATCGCGTCCTGCACTTCAGCGACGGCCGGATCGCGCGGATCGATATCAACGAGGCGCCGATCCGGCCCGGGACGATAACCTGGTGAAGGCGCTGGACCGCAAATTGCTGCGCGACATGTGGCGCTTGCGCGGCCAGGTCTTCGCAATCGCGCTGGTTCTTGCCGCGGCGACGGCAACCTTCGTCCTGTCCGTTGGCGTCCACGGGTCGCTGGTGGCGACGCGAGACGCCTATTACGCGCAGAACCATTTCGCCGATGTCTTCGCGAACATGGTGCGCGCACCGCGAAGCATCGTATCGCGCATCGCGCAGGTTCCCGGCGTTCGCCGCGCCGAAGGCAGTATCGTGCAATATGCGACGCTGGACCTGCCCGGCCGCCACGACCCGATCCGCGCAATCGCCAACTCGGTGGACGAACACGGACGTTCACGGATCAACCAGATCACCTTGCGCAAGGGCGCCATGCCCCGGCCCGAGCATTCGCGCGACGTGGTGATCGACGAAAGCTTCGCCAAGGCGAACGGACTTGGCATCGGCGACACGATTACCGCGCGGATCTATGGCCGCAAGCAGGTGCTGGACATCGTGGGCATCGGGCTGGCCCCCAACTATATCTATGCCCTGGCGCCGGGCGACCTCATCCCCGACGATACGCGCTTCGGCATCCTGTGGATGGGCCGCAAGGCGCTTGAGGCGGCAACCGATCGGACCGAAGCGATCAATGCGCTTGCCCTCACCCTCGACAGGGACGCGTCGCGCGCCGAAGTCATCCGGTCGGTCGACGCGATGCTTGCGCCCTATGGCGGCACCGGCGCGTTCGGGCGCGATGATCATCTTTCGCACGCTTTCCTCGACAGCGAGCTGAATCAGCTGGATGCAATGACCCGCGTCATCCCGCCGGTGTTCCTGCTGGTGTCCACCTTCCTCGTCTATATCGTGCTGGGCCGGATGATCCGCACCGAACGGGCGCAGATCGGGCTGATCAAGGCGTTCGGATACCGGGACGCGACAATCGGCTGGCACTATCTGAAGTTCGCGCTGGCCACCGCGGCGCTGGCGGTGCTTATCGGATCGCTGGGCGGAGTCTGGATGGGGCAGGCGATGACGCGGCTATATGCGGAATATTACCGCTTTCCGTTCCTCGATTACCAGCTTTCGCCGCGCGTCTTCATCGGCGCGGGCGCGCTTGCGGCGGCAGCGGCGATGCTGGGCGCGCTGGGCGGGGTGCGATCGGCCATGCGGCTTGCCCCGGCCATCGCGATGTCTCCCCCTGCTCCGCCGGTTTACCGCGCCAGCACCGTAGAGCGCATCGGCCGGGCGGCAGGCTTCACCGCGACCGGGCACATGATCGTGCGCCACATCGCGCGCTGGCCCGGCCGCTCGGCCATTTCGGTGCTGGGCGTCGGCCTGTCGATGGGCCTTGTCTTCGCCACGATGCAGTTCGTCGATGCAAGCGATGCGATGCTCGACCAGTTCTTCGCCCGCTCTCAGCATCAGGATCTGACCGTCACCTTCACCGAAGCCCGCAACGAGGACGTGATCCACGCCATCGCGCAACTGCCGGGCGTTTTGCGCGTGGAACCGTCGCGCGCCATATCCGTAACGCTCAGCCTGGGGCCGCGCAGCAAGCGGACCGCGCTGGAAAGCGCGGACGCCGATGCGACGCTTTCCGCCAAGGTCGACGGCCGCGGACGGATCATCGCGCTGCCGCCCGCCGGACTGATGCTGAGCCGGCAACTCGCACGGCAACTGGGCGCGAAAGTGGGGGACCGGATCACCGTCCAGGCGCTGGACGGCAGGCGCGCGCGTTCGGAACAGACGCTGGTGCGCATTATCGACGAAGTCGTGGGCGCGCGCGCCTATGCCGCGCCGCGCACGCTGGAAAGCATCGCGCGCGATCGCACACCGGTATCGTCCGTCCTGCTGAAGATCGACCCTTCTGCCCGCGATCGTATCCTGACACAGCTCAACGACATGCCGGTCGTCCTTGGCGTAACCGAACGCGATGCGGCGCTGGACAGGTTCACCGAAGTGATCGACGAGAACATCCTGACGATGATTGGCTTCTACATCGCTTTCGCGGCAGCAATCGCCGTCGGCGTTGTCTACAACAGCGCGCGCATTCTGTTTTCGGAACGCGCGCACGAACTGGCGACCTTGCGCGTGCTGGGATACCAGCGCCGCGAAGTGGCATTCGTGCTTCTGGGCGAAGTCGCGATACTCGTGGTCGTGTCGCTGCCGCTTGGCGCGCTGCTGGGCTATGGCCTTTCGCACCTGATGATCGCCATGTTCAGTTCGGACCTGTTCCGCCTTCCCTATGCCGCAACCCGCGCCAGCTATGGTATCGCGGCGCTGGTTGTCCTTTTTGCCGCAATCGCCACTGCCGCACTGGTGGCGCGGCGCGTAACGCGCCTCGACATGGTGCGCGTATTGAAGGCGCGTGAATGATGATGCGTTTGCTCAAACGATGGCGCTGGGGCCTTGCGATTGCCGCCGTGTTGCTGGCGGCCATCGGCTATACGCTTTGGCCACAGGCCCGGACGGTGGATGTCGGCAAGGTCAGCAAGGGCGCGATGAGCGTCGGCATCACGGACGACGGCGTCACCCGCGAAAAAGACCTTTACGTCGTTTCCGCCCCGGCGACCGGCTACGCCGCACGGATCGCGCTGGAAGCAGGCGACCCTGTAACCAGGGGCCAGGTAATCACACGGATCAGCGGGCGCCCCGCCCCGCCGCTCGACAAGCGGACGCAAGAGGAACTGCGCGGTGCACTGTCTTCCGCGCGCGCGGCCGAACGCGCGGCTTCGGCCAGCCTTGCACAGGCCCGCCGCGACGCCGCGCGGGCAGGAGCGCTTTCGCCCAAGGGCTTCATATCCAAGGCCCAGCTTGAAGCAGCCCGCACGCGGGTTGCCACCGCCGAAGCCTCTCTGGCGCAAAGCCGCGCGGAAATCCGGCGCATCGGCGCGTCTCTGGCGGAGCCGGGCGGCAAGGCCGGCGGCTCTCCGGTGCCGGTGCTCGCCCCGGTCAGCGGAACCGTGTTGCTGGTGCCGTCCAAGAGCGAAGGCATGGTTGTGGAAGGCGCACCGCTTGTCACCATCGGAGACCCTTCGAAGATAGAGGTGGTGGTCGATCTGCTTTCGCGTGAGGCGGTGCGGGTAAAACCCGGTGACCGGGTGGAGATCACGCAATGGGGCGGGCCGGACCCGCTGATCGGCCGCGTCAAGTATATCGAACCCTATGGCCGCCTGAAGGTATCGGCGCTCGGCATCGACGAACAGCGCGTGAACGTGGTGATCGGGTTCGACCCGGCCGTTGCCCGAAAAGCGGCACGCCTTGGCCACGGCTACCAGATCGACGCGACGATCGTCGTGTGGAGCAAACCGGATGCGTTGCGCGTTCCGGTCGGCGCGCTGTTCCGCGGAAAAGGCGGAGACTGGCGCGTCTTCGTGGTGGAAGACGGCAAAGTGCACGAACGGGCAGTGAAAATCGGGCAGATCAACAACGATTACGGTGAAGTGGTGGGAGGCATTGGCGATGGAACCGTGGTGGTACTCAATCCCGAAAACGACCTGCGCGATGGCGAACGGGTCAGGCCGCGTGCGCCGGCAGCCTGAACCGGCAAGCGCCGCGCCGGACCGGAATCTGTCATGAGCGCGGCCCCGACGATCACGTTCCACGGTGCGGCGCAGACCGTAACCGGATCGTGCATGCAGTTCACCGCAGGCGGCCGGTCGATCCTTGTCGATTGCGGGATGTTCCAGGGATCGCGCTCGCTGGAACTGGCCAACCATGAAGATTTCGCGTTCGATCCCGCTTCGATCGACGCGGTAATCCTTACCCACGCGCACATCGACCATTCCGGCCTTCTGCCCAAGCTTGTCGCCAAAGGGTACGAAGGCCCGATCCACGCCACGCAGAAGACCATCGACCTTCTCGAGTTCATGCTCGCGGACGCCGGACGCATCCAGGAATACGAGGCGGAGCGGCACAATCGCCGGCGGGACCGCGCGGGCAAGGAAGAGTTCCTTCCGATCTATACCGAAGACGATGCTCTGCAGGCATGGCGCCAATGCCGCGCGGTAGCCTTCGAGCAATGGTTCTCGCCGGTCCCGGCCATCAAGGCGCGGTTGTGGAATGCCGGCCATATCCTCGGCTCCGCATCGGTCGAACTGGACATCGAAGGCACACGGGTCATGTGTTCGGGTGATCTTGGGCCGGAACACAAGGCGTTCCTGAAGGACGCGGAGGGACCGTCGGGATTCGACCATGTGATCTGCGAATCCACTTATGGCGACCGCGACCGTGAGGAGATCACTGCCGAGCAGCGGCGCAAGCAGTTGCAGGCCGAAGTCGTCGGGGCGATCACCCGTGGCGGCAATCTGGTTATTCCCACCTTTGCGCTTGAGCGCACGCAAGAGCTGCTGCTCGATCTGGCGATCCTGCTGAACGAAGGAGAGATCGGCAATGTGACGGTCTTCGTCGATTCTCCGCTGGCGAACCGGGCAACGGGCGTTTTCGCGCGCTATGCCTCAGAGCTTGAGGACACGGGCGGGCGCAACGTGTTTGCCAACCCGGCCTTCCATTTCGTGAACGATGCGCGCGAATCCATGCGGCTCAATTCGATCTCGGGTGCGGTGATCATGGCGGCATCGGGCATGTGTGAAGCGGGCAGGATACGCCATCATCTGGTCCACAACCTGAACCGGCGCGATTCCACGATCCTGTTCGTCGGTTTCCAGGCGCAGGGAACGCTGGGGCGCGTGATCCTGGACGGTGCGAGGACCGTCAGGGTTTCCGGCCGCTCCATCAACGTGCGCGCACAGGTTCGCAGCATAGAAAGCTATTCCGCGCACGCGGACCAGGGCGAGCTTCTGAAATGGATAGAAGAGCGCCAGCCGATTGCCGGAAGCCTGTTCCTCACCCACGGTGAAACCGGCGCCATCGAGGCGTTGCGGCGCGAACTCCAGCGGCAGGCGCCGGACCTGAAAGTGCGATTGCCCACGATAGGGGAAACATATTCCATTACCCCAGCGGAACCCGCGCGCAGGCTGAAGACCGGAAGGACCGACCTGCAACAGGCGACCGCGCGCGACTGGCAGAACAGCTATGCCGAGTTCATCACGGGATTGAAGGCCGAACTGGGTGAGATCGATGACGCACAGCGCCGGCAAAAAGCGATAGAGGCGATGCGCGACGTTCTGGAATCGTACAAGAAGGCCAGGAACGATCACAAGAACGCTCGCCGGAAACCGTAACCGCCCTTTTGCCTCCAGGAAAACGCCCATGCGAACAACCCATCCCGAACACCACCTTGTCGAACGCATAGGCTGGTTGCGCGCGGCGGTGCTGGGGGCAAACGACGGGATCGTTTCAACCTCAAGCCTGATCCTTGGCGTTGCCGCGGCGGCGCAAGGGCGCAGCGAAATCATACTTGCCGGCGTTGCGGGGCTTGTCGCCGGCGCCATGTCGATGGCGGCCGGAGAATATGTCTCGGTCAGTTCGCAAGCCGATACCGAAGCGGCGGACCTTGCGCGGGAACGCGCCGAACTGGAAGCCATGCCGGAGCTAGAGCTGCTTGAGCTAGCCCGGATTTACGAACAGCGCGGACTGGAAAGGGCAACGGCGGAAGAGGTCGCGCGGCAGATGATGCAAAAAGACCCGCTTGGCGCGCATGCACGGAACGAGTTGGGCATTACCCATATTTCCGCCGCGCGGCCCGTCCAGGCAGCTCTTACCTCTGCCGCCACTTTCACCGCCGGGGCATTGATGCCGCTGCTGGTGGCCGTGTTCATGCCGCTGGGGCAGGTAATGATCCTGGCCGTTGCGATTGCCTCGCTGTTCTTTCTTGCAGCCCTTGGCGCGATTGGCGCCAGGGCCGGCGGTGCCGCCATCGGCAAGGCCGTTTTGCGGGTAACGTTCTGGGGCGCGGCGGCGATGGCGGTGACCGCGGGCATCGGGTCGCTTGTCGGCACGGTCGTCTGACAGCCGCGACAAAAACGCAAAACGCTTCAATGCCCGTGCAGATAAATCGCAAACGAGCTTAGCAGATAGACCGACAGCAGCGCGAGGCTGACCCAGCCGACCCAGCCGAAGAAGCGGTTTCCCGGCCGATACAGCAGCGCAACGATCAGGATTCCGCTCATGATGCAGCCGGCGAAAGCGGTTACCGCATGCGCGGGCGAAACGTGGGCGAACAGCGATCCGGGCCTGTAAACCGTATCGTCCACGGCGATCACCAGGATATCGAACAGGTTGCTGCCCAGCAGCGTGCCGATCGCCAGGTTGGGGGCATTGCGCCGCAGCGCGCTGATCGTCACGGTCGCTTCGGGCAGAGACGTGGCCGCCGCGATCAGCAGCGTGCCGACAAAGCTGTATTGCCACCCCGTCTGCTGCGCGATCTGGGTACCCGCAATCGGAAGCAGCGCGCCGGCGCCCGAAACGATCGCCGCCGCCCCGGCATAGCGGATCACCGCGCCGCGCAGGCCGATATCGGGGGCGATTTCGTCTTCCGCGGCGGGGGTTGCCGAATGGCGCCGTTCATAGAAGAACGCGGCCCGCATCGCGACCAGGTAGAACAGGATCAGGAACGGGGTGTAGAGGCTTACATGCCCGATCCGGAAGTTCAGATCGTCCCGCGTTTCCAGTATCAGCGCCCCCACCAGCCCCGTAAGGATGATGCCGAACCCGGCCGTCAGGATGTGGCCCTGGTCGACCCGGCGATAAACGGGCTCGTCGCGGCTAAGCCCGTCAAGCACCACCAGCAGCGCGAGGTTGATCACGATGCTGCCCAGCGCATCGCCCATGGCGATATTCGGCGCGTTGGCGATGGTAACCGAGCTGACGCCGGTGAACAGTTCGGGCAGCGACGTTGCCGTTGCCAGAAGCACCAGCCCAATCCACGAAGCAGACAATCCCGTCAGGCGGGAAATCGCTTCGCCATAAAGGGTAAGCCGGTATCCGGCGCGCCCGATCAGCAGCGCGCAGATCGCGAATTCGAACCACGGCATGAATGCCCAGAGCGTCATCGCCCGGCTCTCCGCAACCCGTGGATCGCCATCATCGCCGCCTGGATCAGCACGACCGGCGCGCAACTTGCCGCCACAATCACGGCCCACATCGAAGCATCGGGCCTTGCCAGCCCCAATATCCCCGCCAAGCCCGGAAGGTAGGGCGGGATTGCCAGCAACGCGGTGCACAGGGCCAGTGCGCCCCATACCCAGCGATTGCGCGTGATCTCGTTCCCTAACAGGCCCGAGGCCGCGTTGCGCATGTTGAACACATGCGCAAGCTGCGAAAAGGCCAGAGTCAGGAACGTGACCGTAACCAGCGCTTGCTGGTCAAGTTTCAGCCATGCCTTGCCCATCGCCATCGCGGCGAACGTGGCGCCCGTCAGCACCAGCCCGTGCAGCACGATGGTGCGCCATTGCGCACGGCCCAGTATCGGCTCTCCCGGCGGGCGCGGCGGATGCTGCATGACCTTGTCATCCCCCTCCCCCGCCGCAAGCGCGAATGCCGGGAAAACGTCTGTCACAAGGTTCAGGTAGAGGATCTGCAAGGGCAGGATCGGCAAGGGCAGGCCCAGCGCAACCGCCAGCCCGACGATCAGCACCTCGCTCAGGTTGCAGGACAGCAGGAAAGCGGCGAAACGGCGTATGTTGCCGAAAATCACGCGGCCTTCGCGGATCGCCAGCACGATCGTGGGAAAGGCATCGTCCAGCAGCACCATGGCCGATGCTTCGCGCGCAACGTCGGTTCCGCGCTGGCCCATGGCCACGCCGATATCGGCCTGCCGCAGCGCCGGGGCGTCGTTAACGCCGTCACCCGTCATCGCAACGATCTCTCCATGGTTCTGGTACGCATTGACCAGAGCCAGCTTTTCGGACGGTTCGACACGGGCGAAGATGTTGGCGGCAAGCAGTTCTCCATCCCGGCCCGATCCGAGCTGCGCCAGGTCGGTCCCCTCGACCGTCAGCGCGTCGTGCCCGGCAAGACCCACGGCCTGCCCGATGCTGCGGGCGGTAACGGCATGGTCGCCGGTCATCATCACCACGCGCACGCCCGCACGCTGGCAATCGCGGATGGCGGCTGGAACGTCGCCGCGCGCCGGGTCTTCCAGCCCCACGATCCCCAACAGCGCAAGGTCGCGATAGGGGGGCGCATCGCAATCCCCGCCGACCTTGCTGGCCAGCGCCAGAACGCGCAGCCCCTGCGCGCCAAGTTCCTGGACCCTGCCCATCCATGCGTCGCGAACGTCGTCCGTCATGGCATGATCGCCATCGGGCGCCTTCTCGCTGTCGCAAGCCGCCAGAACCGCCTCGGGCGCGCCCTTTACCGCAAAGAGGAAGCGGCCGTCGCAGCGGTGGACCGTCGCCATCATGCGCGTGGCCGTATCGAAGGCGCAGGCCCGCACCGGCGGCAGTTTTTCCAGCAAGGCCCGACGTTCCAGCCCGGCATTTCCGGCCGCGCGAAGCAGCGCCAGTTCCATGGGATCGCCCACGTCGCCGGATGTCCCCGCATCCCCGCCTCCAAGGCTCGCTTCATTGCACAGGGCCGCGATCTGCAGAAGCGCGCGCACCGCGCCATCGCTGCCAAACGCATGCGCGTCGACCGTGCCTGACGGAAGCACGGCTTTCGCCACGGACATCCGGTTTTCGGTGAGCGTCCCGGTCTTGTCGGTCAGGATCAGCGTCGTCGCCCCCAGCGTCTCGACCGCGGAAAGGCGCTCGACCAGCGCGTTGCGGCGCGCCATGCGCCACATCCCGCGCGCCAGCGCCAGGGTCGCGACGACGGGCAGACCTTCCGGGATCGCGGCAACAGCCAGCGCGATCGCGGTCGTCACGATCCGCAGAGGATCGTGCCCCTGCGCGATGCCAAGACCGACCAGAGCCAAAGCCAGCGCAAGCGTCAGCCAGAGCAACTGGCCCGAAAGGCGCGCAAGGCTTTTTTCCAGCGGCGAGCGTTCCGGATTCGCGTCTTCCACCAGCCGCGAGATATTGCCCAGCTCCGTATTGATCCCGGTGCCTACCACCACCGCGCGCCCGCTGCCGCGAATGGTCGACGTGCCCTTGAACAGCATGGACCGGCGGTCTGCCAGCCGTGTCTCGATGCCGACGGGTTCAGGCGACTTGTCGACCGGAACCGATTCCCCGGTAAAGGTCGATTCGTCTGCCGCGACACTGGATGAAGACAGCAGCCGCAAATCGGCGGAGACAGAATCCCCCGCATCCAGCAGAACCACGTCGCCCGGCACAAGATCGGCCGCGGCCACCATGCGCGCCGTTCCATCGCGCAGCACCCGTGCGGACCGCGTCCCCAGCGACCGCAATGCCTCCATCGACCTTGCCGCCCTGATCTCCGTAAAAAACCCGATCAAGGTATTGAAAAGAAGTACAAGAAGGACTGCAATGCCTTCGGGCCATTCCCGAAAATAGAACGACAGCGCGGCGGCGGCGGCCAGCAGGTAAACCACCGGACTGGCCAACTGGTGCAGCAGGATCGACAACTTCCGCACCCGCCTGCGCGACCGGATCGTATTCGGGCCAAACCGGCCAAGCCGGCGATCCGCCTCTGCCTGCGAAAGACCGGCGGCCGGATCTACGTCCAGCGCGACGATCACGTCGGCCGCAGGCAAATGGTGCGCCCCGGCCAGGGCGGCGCAATCCGGCTGCAAATCTGCCTGCGGCTTCATAAGCGGCCTTTTACCGCAGGCCGGCCGCGAAATTAACCCGTTTCGGACCCCGGGAAGGTTTGCGCGTCGGTTTTGCCGCGCACGCTTTCGTTGCCAGCGTGCCTGTTCGGCAACGTGATGATCGGCGGGTTCAAGGCGGTACTCGTCCTGTCGCCCGCCGCCTGCCGCAGGAGCAGATTACCGAAGAAGCCGTGGAACTGGCAGCCGGATCGCAAGCCGGCCGGCATTGAGGCATCGTCCGAATTTGGGACGATTGCGAAATTATTGATCTGGATCAAAGAGGTTTTATTGCTTTCTTGACAAAGACTTGCCAAATCAAACGACGACTTTGCACGAACTGCTGGAAGATCGAGCGGGGGACGGAAACATGACTATGCTGCCCTGCCGTCCGCATCGAAGCGTTCGCCCCGAGGGCAGAGCCTGCCGGCGGGGTATTGTCCGGCTAAGTTTCACCACATGACCATAAGTATTATATCATACTTTGCTAATGCAGCGCGCGTTACTAGCTATGATGCTCGAACCATCGGTTAGCGCGCTGCTGAACGAAAGTCCGTGTCGGGTCGCCTGAGGTGGCACGGACGGGGCCGGGCCTTTCAAACGGCCCGGCCCCAATTCAGGGATTATCGATCAGCGGCCAGTCTGGCCCAATGTGCCTGTTCCGCCAGTCCAACTTTTCGCCTCGGCCAGAAGGCGGATCACTTCCTCATCCTCGGTCTGCCGGAAATCGCTATAGTGCAGGCCCACCGCCCGGAACGGTTCGGGCGTGGCAAGGCACACCACACGGTCGCACAGCGCGCGCATCTGCTGCACCACGTCTGCCGGGGCGAGTGGCACCGCCAGCACGATCCGCGCGGGCTCTGTCCTGGCGAGCCCGCGCAGCGCCGCGCGAACGGTGCTGCCGGTGGCAATACCGTCATCCACCACCACGACCGTGCGCCCCTTCAGCTCTACGGGAGGCCCGGTGCGATAGAGCGCGCGCCGCCGCTCTATCTCGGCAAGTTCGCGCCGCACCTGCAGTTCGATATATTCGCTCCCCGCACCGACCATGCGCGCCATGGCATCGTCCATCACTACTTGCGGCGAAGCCCCGTCTACCAGCGCCCCGATGCCATATTCCTCATGGCCCGGCGCTCCGATCTTGCGGACCATCAGGATGTCGAGCGGTGCGCCAAGCGCCTTGGCAACCTCGAAACCCACCGGCACGCCGCCGCGCGGCAGAGCCAGCACCACGGGATCTTCAAGATCGAGAGGCAGAACCGTGGCTGCCAGCTTTTCGCCAGCCTCGCGGCGATCCGCAAACAGCACGTCCTGCGTCATCGCGCATCTCCCACATGACGGCGGAACCATTCGATCGCCAGTGCGACAACCTGATCCAGCGTGCCCGGCTCTTCGAACAGGTGGCCTGCCCCCGGGACGATAACCAGGTCGCGTTCGCAGCGCATCGCGTCATAAGCACCGGCATTCAGATCGATCACGATTTCATCCAGCCCGCCCACGATCAGCAAGACCGGCGCACGCACCCGTGCCAGCGCGTCGGCACCGGCGAGGTCGGACCGCCCGCCTCGGGACACGACCGCCGCTATGCGCGGATCGGCTGCGGCTGCCCGCAATACCGCACCGCCGCCAGTGCTGGCCCCGAAATAGCAGGGGCGCAGATCGCGCGTTTCAGGCTGTTCCGCGGCCCAGTCCACCGCGATACGCAACCGGGCGGCAAGCAAGGCAATGTCGAACACGTTGCGCCGGTCCCGCTCTTCCTGCGGCGTCAGCAGATCGAGCAAAAGCGTTGCCAGGCCGGCCTCACGAAGGCGCGCCGCGACATAGTTGTTGCGCGGGCTCAACCGGCCGCTACCGCTGCCGTGCGCAAAGATCACCAGTCCCTTTGCCCCTTGCGGCACGCCGAGGATGGCAGACAGGCCCAGCCTTTCACCGATCAGCACGTCGCGCGGCGCGCCCGTAGGAGGGGCGGGTCCGGTCATAGCCCGAACGGCCAGACTTCGGGCGCACCGCGCGGGCGTTCGTGCCCCAGCGGAGTGACCGCGCGCGTTTCCTCGAACCACACGAAGGCATCGAACTGGTCGGCAAGAACGGCTTCAAAATAGTGGCTCGCGCGCTCGGTTTCCGGCCGATAGACGACGCCGATCGCCCGTTCCAGCAGCGTCTGCGAAAGCAATTCGACCAGATCCTTTCGCTTGCGTCCGCGCCAGTCGGTAAGGCTGCGCGCATAGCCGGTGCGGCGGAACGCGGATTCCCAGCTGTCGTCGCGCGCCGGGCGCACCTGCATGATGCGCATGTCCGCCCCCCAGTCTGACGCCGCTGCCACCGAGCCGCGATCGGTTCCGAAACCGACAAGCACCGCCTGGTCTCCGAACGCGGCGCGCGAAAGTTCGCCTATGTTGAACTCTCCGTGCCAGCCCATCGAGGTGGCCGAAGCGTTGCCGACGTGTGAATTGTGCGCCCAGACGACCGCGCGCGCATCCTCGCGATGCGCCATGATGCGCAGAAGCGTATCGAACATGTGCCGGTCGCGCAGGTTCCAGCTGGCCGTCGATCCGCGATACATCGCCCGGTAATATTGCTCTGCCCCCCGCACGATGCGGGCATTCTGCTCCGCATCAAAATAGGTCTCTCCATCGTCTTCCAGATAGGCCATGCGACTGGCCAGCAGCTTTTCAAGCTGGGCCACGACCGCTTCCTCACACCCCTTGAGCAGGCCCTGCGTCACCGCCCGTCCATAGTGTTGCGGCTCGTCGTGCCATGGCGTGAGGCAGGCATAGCGCCGCCGGGCCTCCGCCGCCGCGGCGGGGTCATGCACGTCCAGATAGGTCGTCACCGCATGGATGGATTCGCCCAGCGAATAAACGTCCAGCCCGTGCATACACGCCCGTCGATCGTCGGGCAGCGTGGCGTTGTGCGCCCGCAGCCAGTCGGCCAGCGCCAGCACCTCCCGGTTACGCCACATCCAGGTGGGGAAGCGCTGGAATGCCTCGCCCTTGCATGGACGCGGCGCACGATGGCGGGCGTAATCGTCTATTCGGGCGATGTCGGGCCAGTCCCCCTCTACCGCCACGATGTTGAAGCCGTGCCGTTCGATCAGCCGCCGGGTGATCGCCGCGCGCGCGGCATAGAATTCGTGCGTGCCGTGCGTGGCCTCGCCAAGCAGAACCAAGCGCGCATCGCCGAACCGGTCAAACGGGTCGGCAAAGTCCTGCGCATCGGCATTGGGCAACTGCTCTGCCGCATCGCGCAGGCCGCCGATCAGGTCAGCCTCGCTAACGGTAATCCGGCTCTCGATCGACATCGGTCGCTCCGCCAGTCTGCAACATGGACGTTTGCGGCGAACCGGCCCTGCCCGCACCGTCTACCGACTGACGCGGCAGTGATCGGGCATGGCGCCGCTCCGCGCCGATTGACCCGCAAGCCCAGACACCGCAAAAAGTGGCAGCCGTTCGGCCGCCAGAGCTTACTTGGGTCGTGGCAGCATATATACCCGATTCGGATTTAATTCACTTGATCCCGATCAAGAAGATCCGGGCCGATCTGCAAATCCATGATTTCACGTTCGTTTATTCGGTAATGCACATGCCAATTCAAACAGGTATTGTCCTGTACAGGAAATCTAGCACGGCCGCGTTGAACTGATCGTTGCGGTCGCCTGCGACCATGTGACCGGCACCCGTTATATTGGTGACTTCAAGCGCGGGGATCCGACGTCTGAGATCGGCGACGCCCTCATCAGTAACAATGTCGGATTTGAGTCCGCGGACCAGCATCGTCGGAATCCTGTCGGTCCAGTCCGCTTCATCCATCACGCTCAGCAGAAAACTTGGCTGGCCTTCCGCACCATCCAGTATGCGCGGGTCCCAATGCCAGCGCCAGCGTCCATCGTCGTCCTGCCTGAGGTTTTTCGCAAGGCCGGATACGTCGTCGGGCCGCGGCCGGTCCGGATTGTAGGCGGCAATCGCGTCTGCCGCTTCCTCAAGATCGACAAATCCCTCGGGGCGGGAGGTCATGAAGGCGCGGATGCGCGCGACACCGTCGACCGAAACGAGCGGCACGATGTCCACAAGCACAAGAGCCGCGGGATCGAGCCCCTCAGTCGCAGCCTTGAGCGACGTAGCTCCGCCGAGCGAAGCGCCAACGAGGGCGAAGGGACTGTTTCCCGCCGCAACGACTGCCCTGAGATCGGCTGCCCGCCCCGCCAGATCGTAGCGTCCCTGTGGGTCCCAATCGCTGTCGCCATGGCCGAGCAGATCGTAGTTGATGACCCGATAGCCGGCATTCGCCAGTTCCACCCCGGCACGCGACCAACTGTGCCGCGTCTGCCCGCCTCCATGCCCGAGCACGACGGTCGGAGCGTCCTGTGGCCCCATTATGTCGGCAGCGATGGTCAGGCCATTGCGTGTGCGTATTCTGATCGTCGCCACGGCAGGCTTCTCCCCGTTGGAACTTTCGCCAGAATGACGAAAAACCCGCACATGCGCATAAAATCAATACCGGAACGTACCCCAATGTTGTTTTGGGCGGGTTCCCGACGAAGACCGCCATGTCCGCCGGCGCGCCTTCGTTGGCCGTCACGACGCCGGCGTTGGACCGGTTGCGCTGGATATCATCCCATGTTGCCAACGCCCTTGCTGCATCGCACAAGGGGGACATGCGTATCGCCATCGTCGATGAAAGTGCCTCTCGTGCGGCTGTGATCCGGGAGGGCCTGGTCGCGATCGAAGGTTGCGAAATCTTCGTCGTGAACGAAAGGCGCGGCCTTGTGGCGCGGATCGGAGAGATCGAACCGGACATCGTGTTGATGGACCTGGGCAACCCGTCGCGCGACGTGCTTGAGGAATACTTCACGGTCAGCCGCGCGTTGGCAAAGCCGATTGCCATGTTCGTTGACGAATCCGATGAGGAATCGATCGCGGCATCGGTCGAAGCCGGGGTGTCCGCCTATGTTGTCGACGGGCTGGCACCGGGCCGCATCCGCCCGCTGCTCGATCTCGCGGTGCGCCGGTTCAATGCTTTCGCGCGCCTGCAGGCCGACCTGAACGAAGCGCGCGGCAAACTGGCCGACCGCGAGACGATAGACCGCGCCAAGCGCATCCTGATGGACACCCGCGGCATATCGGAGCCGGACGCCTATTCCGAACTGCGCAGCACGGCGATGAACCAGGGCCGCCGCATCGTCGACATCGCCGAAGCGGTCGTGACCGCGCAAAAGCTTATGGGGGGCAAGCCTTGAGTGCAGAACTGACAATCGGTTTCCTGCCGCTGGTCGATGCGTGCCTGCCTATCCTGGCGCGCGAACACGGTTTCGCGGAGGAAGAGGGGCTTTCGCTCCGGTTGGTAAAGGACATGAGTTGGGCGACCGTTCTGGACCGCCTGCTCTACGGTCATTCGGATGCTGCGCACCTTCTGGCCCCGTTGGCCATCGCTGCCACTCTGGGCCGTGGGCGGCCCGCGCAGCCGCTTTCGGTTCCCATGGTGCTGGGTCTGAACGGCAATGCGATCACGTTGCACCCCGACATCGCCGACCGCATTGCCCCGAAAGGCGCACTGGCCGACCCGGCCGAAGCAGGCGCTGCGCTGGCGATTGTAGCAAAGCAGCGCAAGGACGCCGGACAACCCCTGCGCTTTGGCGTAGTGCATCGCTATTCCAGCCACAACTATATGCTGCGTTACTGGCTGGCCGCTTGCAGCATCCGCCCGGACCGGGACGTGGAAATCGAGATTGTCCCACCTCCCTTCTGCGCCGATGCGCTCGAGGCGGGAGAGGTCGACGGAATTTGCGTGGGCGAACCGTGGAACAGCGTCGCGGTTGAGCGTGGCGCGGGCCGTATCGTGCTTGTGACCGCCCAGATCTGGCGGCGCGGCGTGGAAAAAGTGCTCGCCTTGCGTGAGCCGACGCTCGATGCGCGGCGCAGCGAGGTCGAGGCGCTTGTCCGTGCGCTGGTCCGCACCGCGGCGCACTTCGTCGACCCTGAAAACTGGGAGGCCAATGCGGCGATCCTGGCGCGTCCGGAATACCTTGACGGTGATGCGGTTCTGATCCGTCGGGCGATTTCGGACCACCCCCTGCTGGCAAGGGGCGAGCCGCCGTTCCACGTACCGGATTTCATGTTCCAGTACCGGGAGGCCGCGACCTTTCCATGGGTTAGCCAGGCCGAGTGGCTCTATACCCAGATGCTGCGCTGGGACGCGCTGCCCTTCGATCCGGAGGAAGCGCGCCGGGCAGCGGCAGTATTCCGTCCCGATGTCTACCGCAGCGCACTAACGGGCAGCGGAGAGCCGTTGCCGGGGGCAAGTTCGAAGGTCGAAGGCAGCCTTTCCGGCCCGACCTCGGTCGGCACGCAGCAAGGTGAAATAACGTTGGAAAGCAATCGCTTCTTTGACGGGAAGATGTTCGATCCGACACATCTAGACCGGTATCTGGCAAGTCTTCCCTGAGGCCACCCATCGACAAATTTCATGTTGCAACGCAAAAAGGGGCTTGCCGTCCGATCGGCGAATCGCTTACTCATCAGGCGAACGCAGGAGGCGCTTCCCAAAGTCGGGAAGGCAAATCGCCACCTTCGCTGACTTCAACATTGCGTGGCAACGTCGCCGCCCGATCTGGTTCCTTCCGGGACCAAGTCGAGGCGGCTTTTTTTCGTGTTGTCCGCGCGCTGAAACGAGGACGGGTAATGAGCGGCAGGACCACCTTCGGAATCGACCGGCGCGGAATGATCGCGGTGCTGCTGGCGGGCGTTGCGCTGGCAAGCTGCGGCAAGGGGCAAAAGACGCCCGAAAGCAGCGCGGCGGTTGCCGCATCGCCCAATGGTGGGGTGGAAAAGCCCGTTCTGAAGCTGGGCTTCATCAAGCTGACCGACATGGCCCCGTTGGCCATCGCCAAGGAAAAGGGTTTCTTCGCGCAAGAAGGCCTGAACGTGACGCTGGAACCGCAGGCGAACTGGAAAGTGCTGCTCGACGGCGTGATCGGCGGCCAGCTTGACGGTGCGCACATGCTGGCGGGCCAGCCGCTTGCCGCGACGCTGGGCATGGGCACCAAGGCAGACCTGATCGCGCCGCTCAGCCTCGACCTCAACGGCAATGCCATCACCGTGTCGAACGGCGTGTGGCAACAGATCGCCCCTTCCCTGCCCAAAGGCGCCGACGGCAAACCGCAACACCCGATTTCGGCCAGCACGCTTGCCCCGGTGGTCGCCAGCTACAAGATGCGCGGCAAGCCGTTCAAGATGGGCATGGTCTTCCCGGTCAGCACGCACAACTATTACCTCCGGTACTGGCTGGCGGCGGGTGGCTTGAATCCCGGCTATTACCAGCCGGGCGGGGTTTCCGGCACAACCGATGCGCAAGTGCAGCTTTCCGTAACGCCGCCGCCGCAGATGCCTGCCACGCTGGAGGCGGGCACCATTGACGGATATTGCGTGGGCGAGCCGTGGAACCAGGCGGCGGTGCAGAAGAAGATCGGCGTGCCGGTCATCACCGACGACGAGATCTGGCATAACAACCCGGAGAAGGTCTTCGGGATGCGCAAGGATTTCGCGGAGAAATATCCCAGGACCACCGAAGCGCTGCTGCGCGCGATCATCAAGGCACAGCAATGGCTTGATGCCGACAATGGCAAGAACCGCGCCGAAGCGGTGAAAATTCTCAGCCAGCCGAACTATGTCGGCGCCGATCCGCAAGTGATTGCCGCATCGATGACGGGCAAGTTCACGTTTGAGCCGGGCGATACGCGCAGCGCGCAGGGCTTCAACATCTTCTTCGACAAATATGCCGGATACCCGTTCTATTCGGACGCGGTGTGGTTCCTCACGCAGATGCGCCGCTGGGGCCAGATCCCGGTCGACCATCCGGATCAGTGGTATTTCGATGCAGCCAAGTCCGTCTATCGGCCCGACCTATATCTGACGGCGGCCAAAAGCCTCGCCGAAAAAGGCGTGATCCCGGCTGCCGCGATCCCCAAGACCGACGGTTTCAAGCCGGTCGACAACGGGTTCATCGACCACGTCCCCTACGACGGCAAGAAGCCCAACGCATACCTCGCCAAGTTCAGGATCGGACTGAAGCAGGGCCAGAAGGTCACCGCTTCGGGCGTGACGGGCTGACACAGACAATTCCCGGAGACTTGAAATGGCAACCGCCTACGCAGAGATCCTTGACGAAGAACCCGCAACGATGACGGCGACCGAACCCGCTGCCCCGGCGAGCGCGCCGGCAAAGGTCGACAGCCAGCAATCCGGCGCGTCCGGTCCGGTCGGCAATGCGCTTGCTGCTCTTGCCACCGGTTTGCGCAAATTCGCGAAGGGCTTGCTGGCCCCGACGCTGGGCATCCTTGCCTTCCTGGGGCTTTGGGCGGTGCTCGCACCGCAAGTGCAGACTTCGCTTGGCGCATTGCCGGGGCCGGTCGAGGTCGCGGAACAAGGCGTCGTATTGTTCGAGGAATGGCAGGCCTCGCGCGAACAGGCGGCGGAGTTCTATGCCGCGCAGGACGCGCGCAACGAAGCTGCGATTGCCGCTGGCAACCCGCAAGCGGTGCAGCACTTTGACTATGCCGGCGCACCGACCTTCGTCAGCCAGGTGTTCACGTCGCTGGAAACCGTCGCGCTCGGCTTCTTGCTTGCGACGATTGTCGCGGTGCCGATCGGGCTCGCCTGCGGGCTTTCGCCGGTACTCAACGCCGCGATCAACCCTCTGGTGCAAGTGATGAAACCGGTAAGCCCCCTCGCCTGGCTGCCGATCGTGACGATGATCGTCTCGGCCACGATCACCAGCACAGACCCGATGCTTGCCAAGAGCTTCGTGATTTCCGCAGTCGTCGTCACCCTGTGCTCGCTTTGGCCCACGCTGATCAACACCGCGGTCGGCACGGCTTCCATCGACAAGGACCTGATGAACGTCGGCCGCGTGCTCAAGCTGGGGTGGTTCGCGAAGCTGACCAAGCTCGTACTGCCATCGACGCTACCCTATATCTTTACCGGCATGCGGTTGTCGCTGGGCGTGGGCTGGATGGTGCTGATCGCGGCAGAAATGCTCGCGCAGAACCCCGGCCTCGGCAAGTTCGTGTGGGACGAATTCCAGAACGGCAGTTCGCAAAGCCTTGCGCGGATCATGTTCGCGGTGATCGTGATCGGCCTGATCGGCTTCGCGCTCGACCGGCTGATGATGGCCCTTGAATCACTCGCTAACCATAATCACGCGATCTGAGGGAGGCAGCGATGCAACCGATCCTTTCGCTTTCCGGCGTCACCAAAAGCTACGAAGGCAAGACCGGCGGTGTTACCGAAGTGCTTGGCGGCATTGACCTGGAAGTTCGCGAAGGCGAATTCATCGCGGTCCTCGGCTTTTCGGGTGCGGGCAAGACGACGCTGATCTCTGCCATTGCCGGATTGATAGAACCCGATGCGGGTGAAATCCTGCTGCACGACGAACCTGTGAACGGGCCGGCGCGCGACCGGGGGCTGGTGTTCCAGTCCTATTCGCTGTTCCCGTGGCTGACGGTCGGCCAGAACGTCGCGCTGGCGGTCGATGCCGTGCACAAGGACCGGTCGCGGGCCGAGCGCGCCGCTCTGGTGCGCCAGAAAGTGGACCTCGTCGGCCTTGGACACGCGATGGACCGCAAGCCCGCCCAGCTTTCCGGCGGCATGCGCCAGCGCGTTTCGGTTGCCCGCGCCCTGGCGATGGAGCCGGAAATCCTGCTGCTCGACGAACCGCTATCCGCGCTTGACGCGCTGACCCGCGCCAAGTTGCAGGACGAGATCGAACGAATTCGCGAGGAGGAAAAAAGAACCATCATCCTCGTGACCAACGACGTCGACGAAGCGCTGCTGCTTGCCGATCGCGTGGCCGTGCTCACCCCCGCCCCGGCCGCGCGGATCGGCCGGGTGTTCGACGTCGCCCTGCCGCGCCCGCGTGAACGCGAAACGATGAACGACGATCCGGCTTTCAAGAGCTTGCGCAACGCGATTGTCGGCTATCTCGCATCGCTCAACGCGGGCGCGGCCTCAGCCGAAAAATCGGGAGAACTGCCCAACGTCACGCCGCTGGACCTCGCGCCGCCGCCCAAGGCCTATCGCGATGCGCAAGCCGCCGGTGTCGAGCGGCGCTATCTGGAGTTCTACAACCTCCACAAGGTTTATCCCTCGCCCAAGGGGCCGCTGACCGTGGTGGAGGACTTCAACCTGCTGATGGACAAGGGTGAGTTCGTCTCGCTCATCGGTCATTCGGGATGCGGCAAATCGACCGTGCTTACGATGGCGGCAGGGCTGAACGAGATCAGCAAGGGCGGCATTGTGCTCGACAACCGAGAGATCGACGTGGCCGGGCCGGACAAGGCGGTGGTGTTCCAGGCACCCAGCCTGATGCCCTGGCTCACCGCGCGGCAGAACGTCGCGCTGGGCGTCGAACGGGTCTATCCGCATGCCGGCAAGTCCGAACGCGGCGACATCGTCGATTACTATCTGGATCGCGTCGGGCTTGGCGACGCAAAGGACAAGATGGCGGCGGAAATGTCCAACGGCATGCGCCAGCGCGTGGGCATCGCCCGCGCCTTTGCGCTCAGCCCGCGATTGCTGCTGCTCGACGAGCCGTTCGGGATGCTCGACAGCCTTACCCGCTGGGACTTGCAGGATGTGCTGGTCGAAGTGTGGAACCGCACCAAGGTCACCGCGATCATGGTTACGCACGATGTCGACGAAGCGATCCTGCTGGCGGATCGCGTGGTGATGATGACCAACGGGCCGCGCGCCACGATCGGCAAGGTGCTGAAAATTGACCTGCCGCGCCCGCGCGACCGCAAGGCGCTGCTCGAACATCCGGACTTCTATGCCTACCGCCAGGAAGTGCTACATTTCCTGGCCGAATACGACCACGGACCCAGCGCGAAGGCGGCCTGAACCGCTCGCACCAGCCGCGCGGCAATGGTGCCGTCCGGCAAGAGAGGATTGCCGATAGATCCGCGCGCACCTTGCGCGCTTTGCGGCGGGCAATGGCGCCTGCCCTCCATGCTTACCGGAGCAATCCCGCTCCGCAAGGGGGACCACATGCGCCATACCGTTTTCACGCTTGCCGCCGTTTCGACCATCGCCATCGCCGCGCCCGCCCATGCGAAAGCAGGCGACCCGGTCGCCATCGGCGGCGGGTTCTCGCTTGACCCGATGCTGAACGCGCGGCTGCGTTATGAAGCGGTCGACCAGCCTGCCACCGATGCCGATGCGGTAACGCTGCGTCTGCGATCCGGCTTCGAACTGAAGCACGCGCCCTCGCACCTGTCCGCACTTGCGGAAGCCGAAGCGACGCTGGGCATCGTGAACGATTACAACGCCTTTCCCTTCGCCATCGCCGACAGCCAGCGCCGCACCGGATATTCGGTCGTGGCCGACCCGATGAACGTCGAACTCAACCGGCTGCAAATCCAGTACAAGACGAGGGCCGTTGCGCTGACAGTCGGGCGCCAGCGCATCAACCTCGACGATCAGCGCTGGGTGGGTTCGGTCGGCTGGCGGCAGAACGAGCAGACCTTCGACGCGGTGCGCGGCGAAGTGAACTTCGGGCCGGTGTCGCTCGACGGCACTTATTCGATAAGCCAGCGCACGATCTTCGGCACAGACGCCGGGCCACGCATGGCCTATGGCGGAGACTTCGTGTTCCTTGGCGCGGGGGTCAAGGCGGGGCCGGTGCAGGTCAAGGGTTTCGCCTACCTGCTCGATTACGACGAAGCGTTTTTCTACGCCAGCAGCACGCAGACATATGGTCTGCGTGCCACAACTGCGCTGCCGCTGGGCAAGGGGATAAAGCTCTCGCTGGCGGGAAGCTATGCGCGCCAATCGAATTACGGCACCAATCCGTTCACCTATTCGGCCGACTATATCGCCGCCGATGCAGGGCTGGCTTTCGGCTCCGTAGCGCTGACCGGCGGCTATGAGAAACTGGGCGCGGACAACGGCCGCGCGGTGCAATCGCCGATGGCGACGCTGCACAAGTTCAACGGCTGGGCGGACGTGTTCCTGACAACTCCGCAGACTCCAAGCTATGCCGGCCTGCAAGACTATCACGGCGGCCTGTCATGGAAGGCACCCAAGTCGCTGAAGGCGCTGCCCGGTCTGAACGCTGCGGTGATCTGGCACAGCTTCGATAGCGACACCGGCAGTGTTCCCTACGGCACAGAGTGGGACGCGAGCGTCGGCTTCAGGCTCGGCCCGGTAGGACTTCTGGCGAAATACGCCAACTACAACGCGAGGGACTTCGGAGCGGATACGAAGAAGTTCTGGCTTCAGGCGGAGATCGCCTATTGAACGCAAGACCGGCCCGGCGTGCTGCACTGCAAAAAACGGCTTGCCGCCGCCGGGCCGAATCGGTTACTCTTCAATCAACGCGAATTGCGACGCTCGTCCACTGGAGGACGAAACGGCCGCCGCAGTCGCGACCAGACTTACAACGCGTGGCAACGAAGCCGCCCGTACCCGTCCCGCAAGGGACCGGTTGCGAGGCGGCTTTTTCGTATGCGCGCGAGACACGGAGGCAGACGTGAATGCGCCGATGAATTTTGAAAGCGGAAAGGCCGGTGGCCAAATCCGCGAACGGCTCGTGGTTATCGGCAACGGCATGGCCGGCTGCCGCGCGGTGGAGGAAATCCTCGCCCGCGATCCTGGCCGGTTCGACATCACGATCTTCGGCGCGGAACCGCGCGTGAACTACAATCGCATCATGCTTTCCCCGGTACTCGCGGGAGAGAAGCGGTTCGAGGACATCGTCATCAACGACGAGGCCTGGTACGCGGACAACGCGATCACGCTGGTTTCGGGCGATCCGGTTGCGCAGATCGACCGCGCGAACGGCGCGGTGATCGCGAAATCGGGAAGGGTGGAGCCTTACGACAGGTTGCTGATCGCGACCGGCTCCGACCCGTTCATCATCCCCGTGCCCGGCGCGGGCCTGCCCGGTGTGGTCACTTTCCGCGACCTCGACGACGTGGAAAAGATGCTCGCGGCAGCCGATGGCGGTGGAAAAGCCGTTGTGATCGGCGGCGGGTTACTGGGCCTTGAAGCCGCGCACGGCCTCAGCCTGCGCGGCATGGACGTGACCGTGATCCACCTGATGCCAACGCTGATGGAACGCCAGCTGGATGAAGCGGCGGGCTACCTGCTCAAGAGCGAGCTTGAACGGCGCGGCCAGACGATCCTGACCGGCGCCGATACAGCCGAGATCGTGGAACGCGACGGGCACGTTGCCGGCGTGAAGCTGAAGGACGGACGCGAGATCGAAGCCGATATCGTGGTCATGGCTGTCGGCATCCGTCCTGCCACCGGGCTTGCTAGGGCGGCGGGGCTGGAGGTCGAGCGCGGCATCCTTGTCGACGATCACATGGTTACGTCCGACCCGGCAATCATGGCGGTGGGCGAGTGCGTGCAGCATCGCGGCACCTGTTACGGCCTTGTCGCGCCGCTGTGGGACATGTGCCGCGCGCTGGCGGATGCCGCGACGGCGCAACCCGGCGCGGGCTATGCCGGTTCGGTCACATCCACCAAGCTGAAGGTTTCGGGCATAGACCTGTTTTCCGCCGGCGATTTCTCCGGCGGTGCGGAATGCGAAGACATCGTGATGCGCGACGCGTCACGCGGCATCTACAAGCGCGTGGTAGTGAAGGACAACCGCGTGATCGGCGCGGTGCTCTATGGCGATACCGCAGACGGCAGCTGGTATTTCGACCTGCTCAAGAAGGGCGAGGACGTATCACCCATCCGTGAGGCGCTGATCTTCGGGCAGGCCTTCGCGTCCGGAGGTGCGCTCGCGGACCCTAACGCCGCCGTTGCCGCCCTCTCGGACGATGCCGAGATCTGCGGCTGCAACGGCGTTTCCAAGGGCGCGGTGGTCAAGTGCATCGAAAGCGGCGCGCATTCGGTGGACGCGGTGCGATCGACCTGCAAGGCGTCTGCCAGTTGCGGCAGTTGCACCGGGCTCGTCGAAAGCCTGCTGGCGATCACGCTGGGCGACGGCGCGGTAGAGGCCGGGCCGAAGACGCTGTGCAAATGCACCAGCTTCACCCATGACGACGTGCGCCGCCTGATCCTGGAAAAGGAACTGAAGGCCATCCCGCAGGTCATGCAGGAACTGCACTGGACCACGCCCGACGGCTGCGCTTCGTGCCGTCCGGCGCTCAATTACTACCTGCTCTGCGCATGGCCCGGCGAATACATTGACGACCAGAAGAGCCGCTTCGTCAACGAACGGCTGCACGCCAATATTCAGAAGGACGGCACTTATTCTGTCGTCCCGCGCATGTGGGGCGGCATCACCAGCCCGAAAGAACTTCGCGCGATCGCCGACGTGGTAGAGAAATACGACGCGCCGATGGTCAAGGTAACGGGCGGGCAACGGCTCGACATCTTCGGGATCAGGAAGGAAGACCTGCCCGCGGTCTGGGCCGACCTGAACGCCGCCGGGATGGTGTCGGGCCATGCCTATGGCAAGTCGCTGCGGACAGTGAAGACCTGCGTCGGGTCCGAATGGTGCCGCTTCGGCACGCAGGATTCGACCGGCCTCGGCGTGAAGATCGAACGCATGACCTGGGGCAGCTGGATGCCGCACAAGTTCAAGATCGCGGTCAGCGGCTGCCCGCGCAATTGCGCCGAAGCCACGATCAAGGACTTTGGCGTGGTTTGCGTGGATTCGGGTTACGAGCTTCACGTCGGCGGCAATGGCGGGATCAGGGTCCGCGCCACCGACCTGCTCTGCAAGGTCGCCACCGAAGAGGAAGCGATGGACACTTGTGCAGCGTTCATCCAGCTCTACCGCGAGCAGGCGCACTACCTTGAACGCACCGCTCCGTGGATCGAACGCGTCGGGCTTGATCACGTAAAGGCCGCCTTGTTTGGCGATCCCAAGGCGGTGAGGCGCTATGCCGCGCGGTTCCGCTTTTCCCAGCAGTTCATGCAGGACGACCCCTGGGCGCGTCGCGCCGCGGGCAAGGAAGCCGAACTGCACCAGCATCTTGCCGAAGTGCGCCCCTTCCCCGCCCCGGCACCACAAGAGGAGATCGCCTGATGCACGGCGAATGGCTCGATATCGGCCCGGTCGACCAGATCGCGCCCGGCAACGCGCGCACGCTTCCGGTTCGCGGCGGTGAGGAGATCGCGATCTTCCACACGCTCGACAACCGCTTCCACGCGCTGGTCAACAAGTGCCCGCACAAGCAAGGCCCGCTCTCACAAGGGATCGTTCACGGCGGCGTGGTGACGTGCCCGCTGCATAACTGGAACATCTCGCTGAAAACCGGGGAGGCGCAAGGCGAGAGTGCAGATGAACGGGGGGCTTGCGTGCCGGTGATCCCGCTGAAGGTAGACGCGGGGCGTATCTACCTGCTGCGCTCGGCCGTGCTCGGGCAGAAGGCGGCCTGACCCTTGCGGCAGGTACGCACAACGTGCGCCTATTGCGGTGTTGGCTGCGGCGTCCTCGCCGACGTTACCGGCGAGCGGTCCGTGCAGATCAAGGGCGACCGCGACCATCCCGCCAACCGGGGCAGACTCTGTTCCAAGGGCACGCACCTGGCGGAAACGGTTGGCCTGGAAGGCCGGTTGCTGCACCCGATGATCGGCACGCAGCCCGCATCATGGGACGCGGCGCTGGACGAAGTCGCGGGCCGGATGCGCGAATGCATCGACCAGCACGGGCCGGACAGCGTGGCCTTCTATGTTTCCGGGCAATTGCTTACCGAGGATTATTACGTCGCTAACAAGCTCATGAAGGGCTTCATCGGCAGCGGCAACATAGACACCAACTCGCGCCTGTGCATGGCAAGCGCAGTCGCTGCGCACAACCGCGCCTTTGGAGAGGACGTGGTGCCGTGCAGCTATGAAGACCTCGACGCGGCAGACCTGATCCTGCTGCTCGGCTCCAACACCGCATGGTGCCACCCGGTCGTGTGGCAACGCATAGAGCAAGCGCGCCAGCGGCGTGGAACGCGGATCGTGGTGATAGACCCGCGCCGCACCGAAACCGCTGACGGCGCTGATCTTCACGTGCCGGTCGCGCCCGATGGAGACGTTGCTCTGCTGGGTGCCCTGCTCGCCGAAATGCGTGCGCGAGGACTGATCGACGAGGAATATCTGCGCGAGCATGTCGAGGTGCCCGAGGGTTTCTGGGATGGCATCGCCAGCGATCCCGGCATCGATCCCGGCACATTCAAGCGCCTTGCCGATCTTGTCGCTGCCCATCCGCGCATGGTTACGCTGTTCAGCCAGGGATCGAACCAGTCGCGCCAGGGGGCCGACAAGGGCAACGCAGTCATCAACCTTCACCTCGCATTGGGACGGATCAACCGGCTGGGCACGGGGCCGTTCTCGATCACCGGCCAGCCCAATGCGATGGGCGGGCGCGAAGTGGGCGGGCTGGCCAACACGCTTGCCTGTCATCTGGGCTTTTCCGATGATGAACGCAGCGATGTAGCGGCATTCTGGCAAACGGACCGGGTCTGCACCGGGCCGGGCCACAAGGCGGTGGACCTGTTTCGCGCGGTGCACGACGGGCGCGTGAAGTTCCTGTGGGTCATGGCGACGAATCCGGCCGTGTCGATGCCCGACGCAGGCTTTGTGCGCGAAGCGCTGGCACGATGCGAGACGCTGGTCGTTTCCGACTGCATCGCGGAAACCGACACCGCGCGGCTGGCGCACGTGCGCCTGCCCGCGCTTGCCTGGGGTGAAAAGGACGGCACCGTCACCAATTCCGAGCGCACAGTCAGTCGCCAGCGTGCGCTGTTTACCGCCCCCGGCGAAGCCCGCGCCGACTGGCGGATCGTTTGCGACGTTGCCGCGCGAATGGGGTGGAGCGAGGCTTTTGCGTTCGACAGCCCCGCCGCCGTGTTCCGCGAATATGCGGCGATGATGGCGCTGGCAGTTCAGCACGGCAAACTGCTCGACCTGACCGCCCACGCAGACATTGCGGACGCCGGTTACGCCGCGATGACGCCCTTCCAGTGGGGCGGCGCCCGTCCGTTGCGCGACCGTTTCCCCACTCCGTCGGGCAAAGCGCGGCTTGTTGCGGTCCACCCGCTGCCGGCGCGTGCAACCGATCCGGACTTTCCGCTACGGCTCAACACCGGGCGCTATCGCGACCAATGGCACACAATGACGCGTACCGGTTTGAGCGCCAAACTGGCACAGCACCGGCGCGAACCGCTGGTTGACGTGCATCCCGCCGATGCACAGCGTTTTGGCGTTGCGGACGAAGGACTGGCCCGGGTCGAGACGACGCAGGGCGCCAGCCTGTTCCGCGTCTGCGTGACGGACCGCCAGCGCGAAGGCGCGATCTTTACACCGATGCACTGGTCCGATGCGATGAGCGGGGCCGGGCGAACCGGACGGTTGCCCACGTCGGATACCGATCCGGTTTCCGGCCAGCCCGCTTTCAAGGACACGGCCGCGCGCATCCGGCCCTTTGCGCCCGAATGGCGCGCCTTTCTGATCTCACAATATCCGGTTGACCCCGACGCACCCTATTGGGTCCGCTCCCGCATCGAAGGCGGGTGGCTGACCGAAATCGCAGGCACGGGCAGCGTCGATTGCGACGCGCTGCTCCCCCACGGCACGCGCAGCGAAGCGAGCGACATGACGCGCGGTATGCGCCGCATCGTCGTGACTGGCGGCGGCGGTTCGCTGCTGGCCGCGCTCTATCTCACCCGCAGCGGCGAACTGCCCGCGCGCGACTGGATCGCCCGCCAGCTTGGCGGTGCCGGGTCGTCCCTGCCCGAATGGCTCGCGGGCCGCACAATGGCCCCGTTGCCCGACCGTGGGCCGATCGTGTGCATCTGCCACGACGTCGGAGAGCGCGACATCCTTGCCGCGATAAACGGCGGCTCTCACGATCTCGACACTGTCGGTGCCTGCACGCGCGCCGGGACGAATTGCGGAAGCTGCCGCCCGATTGTCGCCCGACTGATCGACGATACCCTTGCCAGCCTGAAGGAGGCCGCCGAATGACCGTGTGCGAACCCGGAACCGTGTGGCTGGTGGGCGCCGGCCCCGGCGATCCCGAATTGCTGACGCGCAAGGCGGAAGCGCTGATCCGATCGGCGGACATGGTGTTTCACGATGCGTTGGTCGGACCCGGAATCCTTTCGCTCGTTCCCGCATCGGCAGACCTTGTCAGCGTGGGCAAGCGCGCCGGGCGCCATTCGAAGGACCAGTGCACGATAGACCGGATGATCGTCGATGCGGCGTTGGCCGGGCAAAGGGTGGTGCGACTGAAAGGTGGCGACCCTTCGATATTCGGACGCTCGACAGAGGAACTCGATGCCTGCCGCGCGGCGGGCGTTCCGGTCCACGTCTGTCCCGGCATCACCGCGGCTAGCGCGGCGGCGGCATCGCTGGGTACATCGCTGACGCTGCGCGGCAAGGCGCGCAAGCTGACTTTCGTAACGGCCCATGCCCGTGCAGGCGAAATGCTCGACCTTGACTGGCGCACGCTGGCCGACCCGCAGGCGACGCTGGCGATCTACATGGGCAAGAAGGCGGCGCCCGACCTGGCTGCGGCCCTCGTCGCGGCGGGTCTCTCAGCGGAAACGCCCATCGCGCTGGTGGAAAACGCCAGCCTCCCGGGTGAACGCGTGCTTCGCACCCGGCTAGGCCTGCTACCACTCACCGCGCGCTCCGCTCTCGGCGATGGCCCGGCACTGATCCTGGTGGGTGAGGCAATGGCGGCCCGGCCCGCCCCTCTCCCGTTGCGGACTTCCTACACGGCCATGGCAACCTCCCGGTCCGCCGATCCCTAAACAGCGGCACTACGGCTGTTCGTGCGAATCCGGCGCAGGCCCTTCGTTTGGCGGACGATCACGCCAAGGGGCAGCGCCGGCGCAGGGACTGACGCGCCGACGCCGCCCACCCGGATTACATCAATGCACGATTACTTCGCGCATGACGTAAGTGCCCTTGATATGCCGGATCTTGTTGTAAAGGTTCCGTACCGTTGCATCGCCCTGGTCGATGTTGGCTTTGCCGTAGGCGTCGAGGAACTTCATGTACTGGGCCTTGCTTCCTGCCCATGTGTCGACCGAAGGATATACGATTTCCAGGACAAGATCGAAAGTTCCGGCCGTAGGCGCCGTGTTCCAGTAGATGTGATAGTCCTTGATGTAGCCGAGTTTCTTGGCGACCTCGTTGCTGTCGATCCAGGTTGTCTTGAGGCCTTCCAGATAAGTCTCGAACTGCCCGTCATCCACTTGCACGGTGGTCATTTCCACGACCTCCTGCCCGGGCTCGTAATCCTTGTAGAACTCCATTTTCGCCGATGCCGGGGCAGACACGGCCGCCGCAGACACTGCCGCCGCCGCAGATAGGGCCAGACGCTTCCAATTCATGGCGATACTCCCTTCATCCCTGTTATCGCGACCGCCGCAAAACGGGCCGCCGCGACTTCTTGGCAGGAGCGGAACGAGAAATCCTGATGGAAAGCTGAGGGAGCCGGCCCTTCCGCCCCGAACTTTGCTTCCCCGCCATATTCAGGCACAATACCCGAAACGCATATTCTTCTCTCTTCGCGGGGGACGCACATGCAGTTGGCAGGATGACCATTCTAGAGGGCGATCGAGCCTGCGAGGCCAGGGGTACGTCAGACGTATCGCGGGTTCATTCCGCCCGCTTGCGCGTCGGGGCGTTTACGGCCGATCCCTCCGGCAACCGGCTGGAGTGTTCGGGTGTGGATTACCCGGTCGAGCCTCTGGTCATGGATGTGTTGTGCTTCCTTGCAGGGCGTGCCGGCGAAACGGTTTCCCGCGATGAATTGATCGAACACGTCTGGTTCTTCAACCCCTATGCCGATGAAAGCCTGACCCGCGCGATTTCCCTTCTTCGCCGGATATTCCGGCATGATCCGGGCGGGCGCGCGTACATCGAAACGACCTGGAAGCGGGGCTACAGGCTCACTGCCGACGTAAGGATGCTTGCGCCGGCGCGACACTTGCCAACCTATTACCAGGCCCCCGCGCTCGAAGACGAATTCGCGGTGGCTGTGCTGCCGTTCCGCCGACAATCGACAGAGGAGAGCGACGGCTTCCTGGCAGACGGACTGACGCGCGACCTGACCATGCTTCTCTCACGCGTGCCGCGCCTGCGCGTCGCGGCCTACAGTTCGGCCCAGACGGTGCGCGAAGGGGCGGATCGCGCGCCTGTAATCTCGGATAGACTGGACGTGCGCTATCTTGTTTCCGGTTCGCTGGCCCGTCAGGGGGAGAACTTCCAATTGCGCGTCGCGCTGATGGACGGGGTCGACGATGCGCAGCTCTGGGCACAGCGGATCGACGCCCGGCTGGACCAGTTCTTCTCGGTTCAGGACAAGATCGTGCTCGACGTCTCGACCTCGCTGTCGTCGGCGCTGCACCTGTCGCACGCGGCGGCGCTTCAGCAACGCAAGCCTTTCCAGCTCAATGCCTATGAGCTCGTCCAGCGCGCGGAAGCGCTGCGGCTCCACTACAACAGCGAGACCGCGCACGAGATCGTCACCCTGCTTGAGCACGCGCTGGAGCTGGATCCCGGCGACGGTGCCGTCCATGCGGCGCTGGCGGTTCAACACACGCAGAACGTTACCAGCAAGTTCTGCGATACGCCTGCCGAAACATTCTCGTTGGCGAAGCGCCACATCGACGCCGGACTTTCCCTTTCGCCGCACGATCCGGAAGTCCTGGCAGCGGCAGGAATAACCGCGACGATGATGGGCAACGCACGGCTCGCGGTGCGCCATCTGCGTACAGCACTGGACCTGGACCCGAACAACGCACACACTCTGGCTGTCCTGGGTTGGCAACAATGCTGGCTGACCGGAGAGGAAGAAGGCCTGCGGATGATCGAAACCGCAGAGGAGCGCGCGCCCCATCACCCCCGCTTTTCGCTCTGGGCGCATTACCGCGGCCACTGTGAAATCAGGCTTGGCTGCGCGGAGCGGGCAATCGATGCCTACCAGGATGGCGAGGCGCGCAATCCCGGTTACAGCCTTAACCTGGTGACGCTTGCGGCAGCACAGGCCGTGGCAGGCAGGACAAGCGATGCGCACTCCACGTTGCTGCGCCTGAAACGGGTCGCGCCGGATTACAGGCTTGAAGACTATATCGGCCTGGCAAGGCGAATGACCTATTGGTTTGGCGAACGCCTGACACGCAAGGCCATGATCTCCGCTTTGGCCGACGCCTGGCATACGCTGCCGGCCGATTGATACACCCAGGCTTTCGGTCCGATCCGTGCCGCCTAGTGATGCTCAACCACTTCCTGGGTGTTCCCTTCAGGATCGATGAAGAACGCAAAGCTCAGGCCCAGGCCTTCAACGCGTTCTATTGGCCGCGTGATGCTGCCACCTGCGGCGGCAAGCCTTTCAGCGAAGGCATGGATATCTTCGGTTTCGAAGACGAGTAAGGTACTGCCTGGCAAAGGCTCGCTCCCCTCCTCGTGCATCAGGACGAGCGCGCCGCCGCCGCCCTGCACCGGGATCATTATGGACTCCCTGAAACCGGGCAGTTCCACCCTCTTGGTCACCGCAAACGACGCCACTTTCTCATAGAATGCTTCCTGCGCTTCCAGATCGCGCACCGCGATCTTGGTCATTGCCAATGTCGTCATTCGTTTCCGCTCCCTCGATATTGCCTTTACGCCGAACGGCTTACCACGACATATTTAGAGCGCGCTATATTTTTATTGACTCATGGCGGCAACGCACGGATGCTCAAGAAAAGAAAATGGGAGAGCGCTGTGATGGCGACGACTCTAGGGAACGCTGGCGAGCGCGCAGGAACCGTTTCTTCCGATACACAAACGCAGCTCGCCGATGACGGGTACTGCATCCTGCCCGACGTACTGACCGCAAACGAAGCGGCAGATGCCCTCGACGCGCTGCATCGAGCGGCGGAAGCGGCGCGCACCCGGGGGCACGCGACGTTCATGCCCGCGCTCGATCCCAACGCGAGCAATGTCCGCGTATTCTATCTCCTTGCGCTCGATCCGATTTTCCGGGCGCTGATCCGGCATTCGCGCGCAATCGACATAGTCGAGCGCCTTCTTGGGCCGGACTTCATGATATCCAACTTCACGGCGAACATCGCGCTGCCCGGATCGGGATCAATGGCGCTTCATTCCGACCAGGGGATTGTCGTGCCGGGACCGTGGCTTCAGCCCTGGACCGTCAATATCATCTGGTGCCTGACGGACTGCCATACCGACAACGGTGCAACGCTTTTCATCCCCGGAAGCCACCGTTGGACCAGTCGCGATGACATTCCGGCTGACGCGATTGACCGGCTGCGCCCGTTCGAGGCGAAGGCCGGGTCCATTATCGCGATGGATGGGCGCGTCTGGCACACGTCCGGCGCAAACGTAACCGAAAACGAGGAACGGGCGCTTCTGTTCGGCTATTACACAAAGCCGTTCCTTCGTCCGCAAGTGAACTGGAATGCGCTGCTTTCCGCAGATTTGCAGGCGGAAGCCGATCCCTGGATGCGCCAGAAGCTGGGCCTTGACGTCACGGCGAATACGACCGGCGCGAACGACCTGGCGACTTATCTCGACGGGTCGCAGGCGGAGGCCGCGCCATGACCGATCCATCCGTAGCCATTTCGGGCGAAGGGCTCTTGGTGCCGCCTCCGACCAGGAACCTTGGGCAAGGACTTCGCAACATCGCGGATTACGGCCTGACCGTATATCCCGACGCCATTGATGCCGATACGCTCTCCGCGGCGCGCGATGCGCTCTATCGTGCAGCCAGCTCCGATGCGAAACGGCAGCGTGCTGTGAAGTTCAGCCTCGATTACGGAGAGGACGATTCCAACGCCCGGGTCTGGAACGTGCTGAGCCGTGACCCCGTGTTCGAGGAACTCGCGTTCAGCCCGATCGCCATCGCCTATGTAAAGGCGTTGCTTGGGTGGCCAGCCCTGCTGGGCAATATATCGGCGAACATTACCGGCCCGGGCGGCGGAGAAATGCAACTCCACGCCGATCAGATCTTTGTGCCGGAACCCTGGCCGGCGAACCCCCAGGGACTTAACGTCGCCTGGTGCCTGGACGATTTCACCGATGCGAATGGCGCAACGCGTTTCGTCCCGGGTAGCCACAAACTCAACCGGGCTCCACGCGAAGACGAAGCCGGCGTGGAAACGGTTCCCATGGAAGCACCGGCTGGCTCAGCCGTGATTTTCGAAAGCCGCGTCTGGCACAAGACCGGCTTCAATCGCACGGCGGACGTCCGCCGGGCCGGGGTTTTTGCCTGGTACACAACACCGATCTACCGTCCTCAGGAAAACTGGTTTCTGTCCCTCAAGCCCGAGGTGCGCCAGTTTGCGAGCGAAGATGCGCTAACCCTCCTCGGCTGGCGATCGGAAGGGCTGGGGCTGGTCAACGGAGCCTCACCCGCATGAGATCGAACCTTTGAAAGGACATTGACATGGCCACCCAACCGGAGACCGGCACGCCCGAAGCTGAGGATGTGACGCGGTTCGAGATCTATCGTGGCAAGGATGCAGAGAATTTCGACGAACTCGACTGCATGGAAATGACGGGCCTTACCGAGATCATCCAGGATGGAATTGTGCGCGCCGGTGAAGCCGGAGCCGGTGAAGGACAGCTGGTAAAGATGCTCTTCTCGATTCCGGGAATGAGCCTCACCTATGCCTGGTTCAAAAGCGGTTTCCCGCTTCCGCTGCACAGCCACAACGCAGACTGTCTTTACTACATCGTCTCCGGAACCCTTAGGCTCGGAACGGAGGATCTTGGAGCGGGTGACGGCTTCTTCGTGGGCGCCGACGTGCCCTATTCGTACACGCCCGGCCCTGAGGGCGTCGAAGTGCTGGAGTTCCGGACCGCGAACAAGTTCGACATTCGCTTTCTCGGCAAAACCAGGAAATTCTGGGACAAGACCGTCGCGTCAGTAGAGCGGCGCCGTGCAGACTGGGCGAAGGAAACCAGCCCGCCCGCGCGCATTTCGAGCTAGTCCGTGTACAACCTCGATGGACCCAGTCCGGTCGTTTCGCAGCGCGAACGCGGCAAGGAGAGGCGTCGCGCGCTCATCCGCTCTGCAGCGCGGGAGCTTCTGCGAAAAACAGGGCCGGACGGCTTTTCCATGCGCGAGCTTGCCGATCGGGCGAATGTGAGTCCGGCGACGCCATACAATCTCTTCGGCACCAAGGCCGGCGTGCTGATTGCGGTGTTCGATGCCGATCTGCAAGAGTTCCGTCAAGCATTCGAGCGTATCCCGTCCGCCGATCCGGTCGCCCACCTTTTCGACTTCGTGGACACCGCTTTCGCCTTTTTCCAGCGTGAACCCGAATTCTATCGCAACATGCTGGCACCGATCGCCGCTTCTTCGTCAGGTGAATTGCGCCGCGGGATCATTGACCCGCGAGCGACCGTTTACGCCGATCTGATCAAGGGACTTGTCGACGGCGACGTGCTGCGGCCGGGCATATCCGGCGAGGCATTGTTGCGCACGATCACCAACCTGATGACGATCGGCGTGTTGAACTGGATCAATGAGGACTCCGCTCTCACCCAGTCGCGGGCCGACGTCCAGACCGGCTTCGCATTCGTCCTGCTCGCCGCGTGCCGGGAAACGTTCGCACCATTCCTTCGGGGAAAACTGATACCTCCAGCGGAATGACCTTGCGGGTGGAAACGGCACAATTCGCGGTCGGCTTCGTTTTTGCCGAACGTGAATCGATGCCGGTACGGTCCGATCCCGCCAGGATCATGGATACCAGCGGCGACGCCTCAGAACCTGAAGCCCGCGGCGATGCCGTAGCGGCGCGGTTCCAGCGTGAAGATGTTGGTGAAGTTGCCCGACGACTGGTCCGTTACATAAAGACCGGTGATCGGGTTGGAATTCGCCAGGTTCTGTACATAGCCGCGGATGTACCAGCGGTGATCCGGCCCATCGAGTTGCAATTGGGCGTTGATCTGGGTGTAGCTGGGAATCCGGTTGACGTTGCCGTTGAAGATGTTGCCCGTAGAGGTGCCCGTGAGGATCAGGTCGACACGCGGCGTCAGCGTCATGTTGCTTACCGGGATCTCATACTGGGCACCGGCAGCAACCTTGAAGTTTGGTGCGCCGGGTAGTTGGTGCCCGCGGATGTTCTCCAGGATACCCGACTGAAATACGGAGATACCGTTCGGATCGAAGAACAGGGCCGTGGCCGAGGGCTGCGGCTTTGTAGCCTGCGGATCGACATAGGCGGCCGCAGCTAACTGGCTGCAGATGCTGAACGCGCCGGTCGACGCGATGCCGCTACCCGACGGGAACGCAGTGGTCCCCTGCGAATAGCCCCTAAATTTCTGGACGCCTTCAATCCTAATTTTGAGGACAGGAGCCGACGATGGGGAAGCCCAACTTCAGTGATGAGTTCAAGCGTGATGCGGTGGCCCAGATCACCGAGCGTGGGTATCCGGTAGCCGAGGTTTCGCAGCGGCTCGGTGTCAGTCAGCATTCGCTCTATGCCTGGAAGCGGCAGCTGGGCCGACAAGTATCGGGCGATGCGAGCAAGGATGCCGAGATCCGCCAGCTGAAGCGCGAGCTGGCTCGGGTGACCGAGGAGCGCGACATATTAAAAAAGCCACCGCGTATTTCACCTTTGGTGACTTCGTTCCGCCAGGGATGCAAAGTGAGATACGCGTTCGTTGCCGAGCATCGTGACCGGTTCCGGGTTCGTTCGATGTGTCGGTGCCTGCGCATCCTGCCCAGCGGTTTTATGCCTGGCAGAGGAACCCGCTGAGCCAGCGCGCCCGGGAAGATGCTCGGCAGACCGATCTGATCCGCAAAGCCTGGAACACAGCTGCCCAGAAAAGCACTTTGGGTCCATGGCTACCGCAAGCTGCACGATGATCTGCTGGATCACGGCGAGAGCTGCTGCCCCAACCGCGTTGCCCGGTTGACCAGACTCGCGGGCATCAGGGCGCAGGTCGGCTACAAGCGCAGGCCGGGCAGCCATGGTGGCAAGCCTCCCTGGCGGTCGACAACACTCTGGATCATCAGTGCGAAACGGCTGCGCCCGACCGGGTCTGGGTGACAGACATCATCTACATCCGCACCCTGGAAGGCTTTGCCTATCTGGCTGTCGTGATCGACCTGTACTCCCGCCTTGTAGTGGGATGGTCGATGCAGAGCCACCAGACCATCGATGTAGTACTCCAGGCGCTGCACATGGCGGTATGGCGGCGTAAACCGAAGAGCGGATGCTTACAGGGCTCGCAGTTCACCAGCATGGACTGGACCGCCATCATCCGGGCTCACAATCTTGAGCACTCGATGAGCCGACGCGGCAGCTGCCACGACAACACTGTTGCCGAGAGCTTCTTCTCATCGATCAAGCGTGCGCGCATCTGTCGCCGGACCTACAAAACGCGCGACGAAGCCGGCAAGACGTGTTCGATTAAGTCGAGATGTTCAACAACCCGGTGCGCAAGCAGGTCAGGAATGGAATGCTGTCGCCCGGCGAGTTCGAACAGCAGCAGATTTTGAAAGCGGAAGGCGTCTAGAAAACTAGGGGCTATTCAGACTGCCCCGCCCCTTGAGGGGCTGGCCGGTTTGCGAAGGTGGGGCATCGCCTTGCCCCACCTTTGCCGCTTCTCCATCAATCGGGCGCATTTGCATTGCCAATGCGCCTGGCGCCATCCGGAACGGACGGAAGACGGCCGGCTATTTCTTGGGCTGGCCGCTGGTCGGGATATCCTTGAAGGGAACATCCTTGTCGACACGGATATCGCCCGGCAGGCCCAGCACGCGTTCGCCGATGATGTTGCGCAGGATTTCGTCCGATCCGCCTTCGATACGCGTCGCGGGAGAGCGCATCAGCATGGCCTGGAACCGGCCATTGTGGGGGCTGTCTTCGTTCCACAGGACGCCAGCCTCGCCCTGAAGGTCCAGCGCGAACATGGCTAGTTCCTGCATGGTGGCGCCCGCCACAAGCTTGCCAATAGAGTTCTCCGGCCCCGGCGTCTCGCCCTTCGACAGCGCAGAGATCGCGCGCATGCCCGTGTATCTGAGGCCGCTCTGCTTCACCGCGAACTGGGCAAGCTTTGATCGCACGGCGGAGTCCGCCACGGCGGGCTGGCCGTCGACTTCCGCTTCCATGCAGAATTTGAACAGTTCCGGGAAACCGGTCGACATGCCGGAACCGATGGAAAGCCGCTCATTCATCAGCGTTGTCAGCGAAACCTTCCAGCCTTCGCCAACCGCGCCAAGCCGCTGCGAATCCGGGATGCGGACGTCGGTGAAATAGACTTCGTTGAAACCCGATGCCCCGTTCGCCTGCTTGATCGGCACAACCTTCACGCCCGGCGAATCCATACGCAGGAAGAACATGGTGAGGCCCTTGTGCTTCGCCACGTTCGGATCGGTCCGGGTGATCAGCAGGCCCCAGTCCGAAATATGGGCGCCGCTGGTCCAGATTTTCTGGCCGTTGATGATCCAGTCGCCCGAACCATCGTCTGCCTTCACGGCGCGGGTGCGAAGGCCGGCAAGGTCTGACCCGCTGGCCGGTTCGGAAAAGAGCTGGCACCAGATCTCCTCACCACTGGCGAGCGGCGGGAGCAGCTTTTCCTTCCAGTCCTCGTTCGCCCAGGCCATCACCGTCGGCCCGCACATCCCGTGGCCGATGGTGAACGGGCCGGACAGCACGCCGTAAACGCCCTCTTCCTGCCCCCAGATCACACGCTCGATCGGAGAGCGGGCACCGCCGCCGTATTCCTTCGGCCAGTGGAGGCAGGCCCAGCCAGCCCCGGCCTTTTTCTTTTGCCACGCCTTACTGGCCTTGAGCGGGTCTTCGCTCGACACGCCGCTTGAGCCAAAGCTCGCGCGCATCAATTCGGATTCAAGGTGCTTTGGCGCGTTGGCATCAAGCCATGCACGCACTTCCTTGCGGAAGGCGGCTTCCTGCGGGGTATCATTGAAATCCATGTTCGCCGGTCCTTCCTGCTATGCTGCCGCTTCGATGTTGCCCGCGCTCATCCGTTCGATAAGCAGGCTTTCCCATGTGGATAGCGACCCAAGCGCGAGCGCTAGCGCGTTGGAACGGCGGTAATAGAGGTGGCAGTCAAATTCCCAGGTGAAACCCATGCCACCGTGGGTCTGGATGTTGTTCTTCGCGCAATGCTGAAACGCATTGGTTGCCGAAACGCGCACGGTGGCCGCGGCGACCGGCAGTTCGGCCGCGCTGGAGGCAAGCGCCCATGCCCCATAATAGCAGTTCGACCGGGCGAGCGTTGCGGACACATACATATCGGCCAGCATGTGCTTCACCGCCTGGAACGATCCGATCTGGCGGCCAAAAGCCATCCGTTCAAGCGCATAGTCGCGGGCCATTTCCAGCGCGCGATCCGCGCCGCCAAGCTGTTCGAAGCCCAGCAGGATGGCCGCACGGTCCATGACCTGCGTCGCGATATGCCATCCATCGCCAGCACCGCCGATACGGGTGGCCGGCGCACCGTCAAACCCGATGCGCGCCTGCCCGCGCGTCGGGTCGATCGAACTCAGGCTTTCGCGGCTCACCCCGTCTGACGAGAGATCGACGAGGCAGAGCGAAAGGCCCGCGCCCTCCTTTGCGAGCACGATGGCGAAATCCGCAACGGCGCCGTCTGCCACGGGCGACTTTACGCCGGTGAGCTTGCCGCCATCGAACGAAGCGGAAACCTTGTCCGGGCGCATCCGCCCGGTGCCCTCGTTGACTGCCCAGCAGCCGATCGCCTTGCCAGCCGCAAGCTTGGGAAGCCACGCGGTTTTCTGGTCTTCCGATCCCGCTTGCAGCAGGCATTCGGCAGCCAGATAGATTGAGGACGCGACAGGCACCGGCGCAAGAACGCGGCCAAGTTCTTCAGCGACAACGCACAATTCCAGATGGCCAAGGCCAACCCCGCCATATTCTTCAGGAATTGCCGCGCCCAGCACGCCAAGTTCCGCCAGACCGGTATAAAGGTCCGCATCGTGATCCGCATCGCTCTCCAGAACCTTGCGCACGACCGCTGGCGGGCAGCGGTCCTCAAGAAAGCGGCGCACCTGTTCGCGCAACTGGTTCTGTTCTTCCGAAAAATCGAGGTTCATGAAGCAGTCTCTCCCTTGATCGGCACGTTCCGTTCGATCCGCCGGATGATCCGTCTGGTCTGCCAACGCCGCGCCAATCGCAAATCGGGTGTGGTTGGTTTGGGATGCCGGCTCCGCCGCCACGTGCCGCGACCATTGCCCGGCTGCGCGCGATGCTTGCCAAAGCACATCTTGCTTGTTTGCACAAACAAATTTATCTCACCTGATAAACAGACAGGGAGAGCAATCGTGATTGTCGTCATGGCGCTATATCCATTCAGTGCCGGAATGCGGTTCGATGAGCCGTATTACCTCGAAAAGCACATTGGCCTGGTCAAGGAGATCTGGGCCGAACAGCTCGATCATGTGCGCGTCCTGTCGAGCGACGGCGAAGGTTCGGGCGAGCAACCGCGATATCGCGCTATCACGGAAATGGCATTTGCCTCGCCGGAGGCGCTGGAACAGGCGATGGCCCACCCCCGCGTGCCCGAATTGCTGGCCGACATCCCCAACTTCACCGATACAACGCCCCTGAACCAGATCGCGCAGATCAAGCTGTGAGCGTCCTGCTCTACGATCATCCGCTGTCGCCCTTCGCCCAGAAGGTAAAGATCGCGCTGATGGAAAAGGGCGTGCCTTTCGAGGCGAGGCTGCCCGACGGCCTTGGCGCTGGCGGCGCGGAGGGCGATTTCGCCCTGACCAATCCCCGCCGGGAGGTTCCCGCGCTGGTGCATGGCGATGTGCGGCTGTTCGATTCCACGATCATCCTCGAATATATCGAAGACCGGTGGCCGCAGCCTGCCCTATTGCCCGCTTCTCCCGCCGATCGCGCGAGGGTGAGGCAGATCGAAGACGTCCTCGACACGCACTTCGAGGCTATCGTCTGGGGACTTGGCGAACTGCGCTGGTTCAAGCGGGCAGAAGGAGAACTGGCCACATCGCTGGAATCGCGCGCGGCCGACCAGATCCGGGGATTTCACAACTGGCTTGAACGTCAGCTTGGCACGGCCGAGTGGTTCAACGGCAAAGACTTCGGCTGGGGAGACATTGCCGCAGCGCCCTATCTCAACGGCGCGGCGGCACAGGGGTTTGCCCCCAAGGGTCATCCGGCCCTGCAGGACTGGCTTTCCCGCGTTAACCGGCGCCCCTCCGTGGCCCGCGCCAACCGCGAGGCGAAGGACGTTCTTGGCGCGATGGAGCAGGTGGCGGGCGCTGTCCGATCCGGCACTTTCCGCCGCGAATATCGCGATCACCGGCTCGAATGGATGGTCAAGTCCGGCGGCATCGATGTGGTCCTGAGCGGACTTGCCGAAGACAATATCCGCTTCTCGCCCGATTTCGACTGATTGCCGGAGAACCACGTCGATGCATAACCAAGCCCAAGACCTGATCCTGCACCATTACGATGCGTCACCCTTTTCCAACAAGGTTCGCATGCAGATGGGGCTCAAGCGGCTAACCTGGCAATCGGTCATCACGCCCAACATGATGCCCAAGCCCGACCTCGTTCCCCTGACCGGGGGCTACCGGCGTGCCCCCGTCATGCAGATCGGCGCGGACGTGTATTGCGACAGCCAGGTCATCATGGCCGAGATCGAACGGCGCAATCCCGGACCCGCGACATCGAACGGGATGGACTGGCCGATCAACCTTTGGGCCGACCGGCTGTTCTTCCAGCTGACCGTGGCAATCATCTTCGGCCAGTTGGGCGACCGCGTCGAACCCGCCTTCATCGCGGACCGGGAAAAGCTTTCCGGCAAGCCGTTCGACGTAAAGGCGATGGCCGCGGCCGCAGAGCCCGCCAAGGGACAGTGGCGCGCGCAGGCGGGCTGGATCGAGCAGGCGCTTTCATGCGGCGGCACGGCATTTCTCGACGGTTCGGAGCCGGGCATCGGCGACCTCGCCGCGCACATGAATATCTGGTTTCTGGCCAGCGTCTTTCCGGACCAGGCAGACAACCTGATGGAAGGATACCCCGCATTGGCAAGGTGGCGTGCGGCGCTGGAAGCGATCGGCCAGGGAAACCGCGAGGAGATGACCGCGGCCAAGGCACTGGAAATTGCCCGAAAATCAGACCCCGCACCGTGCGTCATATCGCACGACGAAGTGGATCCATCGGGCCTCGCGCCGGGCGATCGTGTAACCGTGATGGCAGACGACTATGGGCGTGACCCGATTTCGGGCGAACTGGTTGCGTTGGCATCGCAAAGGATCGCGATCCACCGCGAAGACGCGGATCTTGGCCACCTGCATCTGCACTTTCCACGCGCGGGCTTCGTGGTCGTTCGCTCACAATGATTGAAGAATGGCACTGTCAGGCTGGTCGTCAGTCCGTTCGTTGGCTTTGACAGTGCCGGATCGAGATTTATCTCGCCCCTTGGCGGGAATGGACAACGTCACGGCTTGGGTGTCGGCGCGCGAAGATGGTAAGTGCGTCTGACACCAAGGCCGGAGAAACGGTTGGGAGAGCATGTCATGGAATACGATCTCGTCGTTCGCGGAGGTCTGGTGGTCGATGGTTCGGGCTCCCCGCCGTTTCCTGCCGATGTCGCCGTTCGTGACGGCAAGATCGCGGAAGTCGGAGAGGTTCCGGGGCGCGGAACGGAAGAGATCGACGCGACCGGAAGGATCGTCACCCCCGGCTTCGTCGATATTCACACCCACTACGATGGACAGGTGACCTGGGAACAGCGCCTCGCCCCGTCGTCGGGCCACGGCGTGACCACGGTCCTGATGGGCAACTGCGGCGTCGGGTTCGCGCCCTGCCGCCCGCACGAACGCGACATGCTGGTCAAGCTGATGGAAGGGGTGGAGGACATTCCGGAAGTCGTCATGACAAACGGGCTGCCCTGGAACTGGGAAACCTTTCCCGAATACCTCGACGCACTTGATGCGCGCGAGCTCGACATCGATGTCGCAACGCAAGTCCCGCATTCGGCGCTCAGGATTTTCGTCATGGGCGAGCGCGCCGCGCGCCATGAAGCGCCGACGGCGTCCGACCTCGAGCAGATGCGCAAGCTCGTCGCCGAAGCGGTGGAGGCAGGGGCATTCGGCGTCACCACCTCGCGCAACATGATGCACCGGACCAAGGCCGGCGAACTGGCGCCGAGCCTCCATTCCCAGGTCGACGAACTGTGCGCCCTGATGGATGGGCTCAACCAGGCCGACGCGGGCGTTTTCCAGATGATCCCCGCACCCGCCAACGACGCGGAAGAGGAATTCGCGATCCTGCGCCGGATTGCCGAACACGGGCGCCGCCCGCTGTCATTCACGCTGCTTGACGTTCCCGGCCAGCCCGGCGTCGGCTGGCGCGGCATGCTGCGCGGACTGGACCGGGCGCGGGAAGACGGGCTTGAACTGCGTGGCCAGGTCGCGCCGCGTCCGGTCGGCATGTTCTTCGGACTGGACCTCAGCCTGCACCCGTTCAGTTCGCATCCCAGCTACAGGGCTATTGCGGACCGGCCGCTGGAGGAACGCGTCGCCACGATGCGCGATCCCGATTTCCGCGCAAAACTCTTGTCCGAGGAGCCCGAAGACAGCAATCCGGTGACGCTTGCGCTGATCGACGCGTTCCGCGCGACGCACGAATGGGACAACGGAAAGCCCGACTACGAACCGGTGCGGGACAACAGGATCGAGCAGCGCGCAAGGGATGCCGGCTTGTCCGTCGCCGAATTCGCCTATGATCTCTTGCTCAAGAATGGCGGCAACCAGTTGTTCTACCTTCCCGCAGCCAACTACACCGAAGGCAACCTCGGCGCCGTGCGAGAGATGCTGGGCCACCCCGACACGCTGGTCGGACTGGCCGATGGCGGGGCGCACTACGGCCTGATCTGCGACGCCAGCTTCCCGACATATTTCCTGCAACGCTGGGCGCGCGATGCCGACGAGAACGAGAGGATTCCGCTGGCCGAAGCCGTTGCCGAACTGACCTCGCGGCCCGCGGCGGCGGTTCGCCTGCTCGATCGCGGGCGCATTGCCAAAGGGATGAAGGCCGACCTCAACGTGATCGATCTCGACGCACTCAACCTTCATGTGCCGTTCGTTGCATACGACCTTCCCGCCGGCGGCAAACGGATGCACCAGACGGCGGACGGCTATGCCGCCACGATCGTTTCCGGCGTTGTGATCAACCGCGACGGCACCCCCACCGGCGTCTTCCCCGGACGCCTCGTCAGGCGGGCCCAAGCCTGTTCGGCAGCATGAGAGCGCGGCCTACGCCGGCCAGACGCCCCCTGCCCGCCATGCCCCATCCCATGAGGTTTTACCGCTCGGCCAGCCAGCCACGCGCCCCACGTACTGCTTCTAGGCATGGCGATAAACGTGGTGGCGTTCGAAGTTGAAACGATTGGGGACTTTGGTGTGAATCAAAGCGAAATTCTGTAGCGGTTTTGCTTCGCCGCCCTTCGGCTCATCTGCCGGAACCGCAACACCTCTCGCCCCCGTTATCGGCTTCCGGCGATCACCGCGCCGGGCGCTTCGACGAGGTCGCCAAACCGGCGATCCCGATCAGCAGGACAATTCCCGAAAGCCACTGTTCATCAATTGCCGCATATCGGTTCGCTCCGCAGCTTGAAACGGTCAAAACCTCGAAAAATCAACGTTTGGTTAAAGGTATATCCGTAAAACAACCGAAACGGGCGCAATCAGATCAGAAAATGCAACCCCATGTTGAACTGCCGAGGAGTAGCCCGTCATGCTTGCCCCTGAGCCCGCAACCGATGATGTCGGACTGAACGGACACGAGGCACCGCGGATCATCAAGGTTCGCGATGCCGAGCGGCGCACTTTAACGTCGAACGCCGATATCCGGCACAAGGTCGGCGTGCTTTCCAAAGGCGTGATGACCGACATTTCCGAACGTGGCTGTCGCCTCGAAATGCCCTCATGCGGAGGCAAAGCGGGCCAGGTCGTATATGTCGAGATCGACGGCATCGAACCGTGGCCTGGCGTAATCCGCTGGATCGAGCCTGACGCGTTGGGGGTCGAGTTCGTAAATCCGCTCTACGGCCCGGTCGTCGAGCACCTTGCGAGGACTCGGCCAAGCGTTGAAGTCTAACCACGGACATGGACCGAATGCAGCGCGGGCAAATGTTCGCGATCCGTAACCTGAACCTTCAAACCGCGAAACTCCGCCGAATAAGCGGCATCCTTCGTATGCGGTGAACAAGCCGTTGTGAAACATTTCACAGCGATCCAGACGCTTCAAAGCGCTAAGTAATTGCCAATAAATAAAGCGTGTAATCAGGGTCAGTCGCTAAGCCAGAACACGACGAAGGCAATCGGCATGGCAAGAAAGAAGACGATCCACGACCAGTTGAACTCGAAGTAGGAAATGTTCAACGTCTGGACGCGCCAGAACCCCTCACCGTAATCGCCCGGGCCGATCAGGAACGAAGCGATAAGCGTTATCACGGTTGCGAGCGCGATTGCCTTCAACAATGCTGCCATGATCTCTAACCACTTTTGATGATCCCGATATCTACCATGACAGGGGGTTGGCCGTCATTCCTGTTTCCTGTCCGCACACCGCGTCATCAGCCAGGGTATGCGAGTGGCACCGTGAAACTGAGGATCGCCCCGCCCTCGTTCAGATTTGCGGCTTTGATCGTCCCTCCGTGCGCTTCAACGATCGTTCGCGCAATCGCGAGGCCAATTCCCGATCCATCCCGCCTGGTCGTAAAGAAGGTTTCGAAAACATCGGGGAGAACGTCCTGAGGGATACCCGGTCCGTTGTCGGACACGCAAAGCTCCAGGTGCGTCTTGCCTGCAAGGCTGCGGACGGTGACGTTGCATGGCTTGCCGTCCGCTGCTTCGCAGGCGTTCCTGATCAGGTTGATCAAGACCTGCTGTATCTGCAGGCGATCGGCTATGACCGGCGCTACGGATACGATATCGAACGTGATCGATAAGTTCGTTGACCCGGTGAACGACAGGGCAACAGCCTCGTTCACAAGTTGCTCAATTTCAAGATTTGTCCGCTTTGCCAGCAACCTGACGGGCATATTGCGCGTGCGGCGGATGATTTCACCGGCGTGCAAAGTCGATTTCAATGCGGCCTCGAGACAGTCCGTCAACGCCTGTGAGACACCCTCGTGCGCCCCTATGCGGCGGGCGGCTTCGATATAGTTCGATGCAGTGGCCAACGGCTGATTGACCTCATGCGCAAGCGTTGAGGCCATCGTATCCATCGCGCTCGACCTCGACGCATAGATCAATCTGTTCTGTAATGATCGAACCTGTTCCTGCATCGCCTTTTCAGCGGTTACGTCCTGTTTCGTTCCGAATATCCGGACTGGCTTGCCAACATCATGTTCGATTTTTGCGGTAATGCGGATCCATTTTTCGTTGCCACTGGCGCCCCGGATCAGAACGTCCTGTGTGAACCCCGTGCCGGATTTGATCGCCGCGCTGCGTCGCCGTTCCATTTCGCCTCGAGACGCGCTGTCATAGAGGCTCAACACCTCGTCTCGATCAATCGTCTTTCCCCTCGGAATTTCGAAAAGGTCGTAAACAGTATCGGTCCAGGTCAGCCGATCCGTCGCCAGATCGCATTCCCAGACACCAATCTTCGCCAGATCCGAGATGCGATCATACATTTTCTCAAGATGAGCGGCCGATGCGGAATGCAGGTCCAATACACCCACCCGGCATTCCGCATCGCGCGCATTTGCAGATCTGTCGCTGATCGCTTCATCCAGCCGACTGCGATGCTTTTGCGTCATTTTCAGCCTTTTGATCTGGAGCTCGATCAGAAATTGCGCTGAACATTATCGGTCACGCGAGTTGACGGGAATACACGCAATCGAATTGGTGGTCTTGCGAAAACCGGAGGAGACCAGCGATGTAATACCAACCTGCCCCCATCGCGCGCCACCCAGGCGGCGTGGACACGCCCCCCTGGTATAGAGGCTAAAACCGCGCGCATTGCGGTTGCCGACCTGAACGGATGACCTCTATCGGGAAGTCGATTTGGTCGGAGCTACGTTTCCTTTCGGGGCGAATTCCACTCAACGGCCAATCTCGCCTAAAACACTCACATGCAAGTGCCGCGTCACGCCTGCTGACGCGCCTTCGGCTTGGCGCTATGGGACCGTCATGCACGTTCCTCACCGCGAATCCGTTACGCCCGTGTGCGTGGCCGCCTTGTACCGCTTCACGCGCTTCGAGGATTGCGCCGGCTTGCGCACGCCGCTTGAGCGCCTGTGCCGCGAGCAGGGCATTCGCGGTACTTTGCTGCTTGCTGCCGAGGGTATCAACGGCACGATTGCAGGGCCGCCCGAAGGGATCGCCAAAGTGCTGGAACACATCCGCGCCCTGCCCGATTGTGCGGACCTTGACGTCAAACTTTCGCGTGCATCTGCCATGCCGTTCCACCGCATGAAGGTGCGTATCAAGCGCGAGATCGTCACGATGGGCGAGCCGGGCCTCGATCCGCGGACAAGCGTGGGCACGTATGTCGAGCCACAGGACTGGAACGCGCTGATTTCGGCCCCCGACACCATCGTGATCGACACGCGGAACGATTACGAGGTGGCGGTGGGCACTTTCGAAGGCGCGATTGACCCAAAGACGGCGAGCTTCCGTGATTTCCCCGAATGGTTTCGTCGCCAACGCGAAAAGCTGGTTGGCACGGGCAAGCCGCCAAAGGTCGCCATGTTCTGCACGGGCGGCATCCGTTGCGAGAAATCGACCGCGTTCCTCAAGCAGGAGGGGATCGAGGAGGTCTATCACCTCAAGGGCGGGATACTGAAGTACCTGGAAACGGTGCCCGAGGAACGCAGCCTCTGGCAGGGCGAATGCTTCGTCTTTGACCAGCGGGTGACAATCGGGCACGGACTTGTGCAGGGCAGTCATGCCCTCTGCCATGCCTGCCGCCGCCCGGTGAGCACGCAGGACCGCAATTCCCCGCTTTACGAACCGGGTGCAAGCTGTCCCGCCTGCCACTCGGAAAGGACCGACGAACAACGCGCATCCTACCGCGAACGCCACCGGCAGGAGATGCTCGCCGCCGCGCAGGGCCGCGCGCATGTCGGCGCTTCGATGTTAGAGCAGGCAGATGACGGCACCGGCTGATCCCGTTCTCTACAGCTTTCGCCGATGTCCTTATGCGATGCGGGCGCGGCTGGCGCTGGCGGCCAGCGGCGCCCGCTGCGAGCTGCGCGAGGTCAAGCTATCGGCAAAGCCGAAGGCCATGCTCGACGCTTCGCCCAAGGGGACCGTGCCCGTGCTCGTCCTTCCGGACGGACAAGTGATCGACGAGAGTCTCGACATCATGCGCTGGGCGCTGGCGAAACGGGACCCCGAAGGCTGGCTGGCGCGCGACGACGCCGCGCTCATCTCCACAAACGACGGCCCGTTCAAGCACGACCTTGACCGCTACAAGTATCCGGAGCGCCACCGGACAGACCCACTTGGATTTCGCGCGCGCGGGCTGGAATTCCTGCGCGAAATCGATGGCCGCCTGGCGGTTGCCTGCCAGCTTTGCGGTCCCGAGCGCGGATTGGCGGATGCGGCCATCATGCCTTTCGTGCGGCAGTTCGCGGCCGTGGACAGGGAATGGTTCGATACTCTGCCGCTGCCCCATCTCAAGGCCTGGCTGGCCGGTCACCTGGCGTCGGAACTTTTCGACGCGATAATGATGCGGGTGAAGCCCTGGTCGCCCGGCGATCCGTTGACAGTCTTCGCGGTGCCTCAAGACAATCAGGGCACGTAGCGCGCATCCGCTTCGCCCACGATTGACCGATGCCGGCCCGAGCAGAGCCACGGATCGACCGTACCTTTCCCGCGTTTTTTCGGCAGATGTCGATCCGGCGTGCGAACGGTAGATCTTCACCTACCCAGCCCGCTCGTCCATCATGGCGCCGCTGGTCCGGCAGCGTCCTGCCAACCACCGCCGAGCGCCTTGAACAAGTCAATCCTGTTCGATGCCAGCACCTGTTGCGATGCGGCATAATCCGCACGTGCACGCAACATATCCGACTGCGCCACCAGCGCGTCCAGATAGGATATCGAACCGGCCTTGTAGCGCGCTTCGGCCAGTTGCCAGGCGCGTTCCGAACGATCTTTTGCGTCGCGCAAGGCGTCACGCCGCCGCTGCTCTGTATCGACGCGCGTCAATGCCTGCTCAACTTCCTTGAGGGCCGTCAGCACCTTCCCGTCGAAATTTGCCAGCGAGATATCGGCCTGCGCACGTGCCTGCCGGGCCTTGGCTCGCGCAACGGCCATGTTCGGAAAACTCCACGATATGAGCGGTCCCAGCGAAAATCCGAACGAACTCCCGCCGTTCTCACTATCGCTACCCAATGCGGTTCCGCCCAGGCTGATGCGCGGATAAAGGTCCGCGGTCGCGACGCCGATCACCGGCCAATCGGACACGCTGAGCCTGTCATACCAAGGCGCCAAGATGTTGACGCATCACGCCCTGGAAATGTTCATGCACCACAAGAACTTAACCAAAGCGCGATGAGACAAGCTCATCGCGCCTTGGTATCAGTCCGTCAATTACCTGTCCCCGCGACTGACCGCCACAGAGTCGATTTTTCCGGGGAACCGAAAGTTTCCGCGCCCTTCCCCGGTCAGGTCGGCGAAACTCCATCCGGTTTCGGCGTCGTCGGGGATAAGGACAGGCACGATATGGGGTATCGCCTCAGTGACTGGCGAACCGCCGTCGACCGTCAGTTCCGCTTCGCCCTTGCCGCCCGACAGCTTGGTGACCCGAACCGAAAGTACATGCTGGCCCGGTTGCAGCTTGTCAGGCCCTGCTACTCTCACGAAGTCCGCAGGATCGTCGGACGCCTTGTGGATGAAGACCGGACATCCATCGACAATGAATACACCCCACCCCACGGCGCGGCTGCCATTTTCCACCAGAGTGCCGTCTGACTTTCCGTCCGGTACGGTGAACTTGATGTCTACCGACCAACTGCGGCCGCTCAGGTCCGGGAACGCGCCACCGGTGATGCGCCGGTCCGACGGATAGAACACGAAGCGGGACCGGTCGCCCAGCAAGGAAGGCCGATTGGACGTGCGCCAGCGGGCAAACGACCGGTTGTCGATAGGCAGGATGTCGTCGCGCGCGGCCTCCTGCCAGAAGTGCGCCTTCATCCTGGCGAGCTTTTCGGGATACTTTGCTGCCAGATCCTGCGATTGCGAGAAATCGGTATTCAGGTCGTACAACTGCCACTTGCCTTCGGTAGGCAGGCCGCCAGGTCCGGCAAAATCCCACGGCGGACGCGTGGGCGTGGTGTTCGCGAACCAGCCATCCTGATACCACGCCGCATTGCCCTGCATTTCGAACACCTGGCTGGTGCGCCGCGACGGGGCGTCCGGATGATTGAACGAATAGGCCAGGCTGATCCCGTCCATGCGCTGCTGCTTGATGCCGTCCACACTGGTCGGGATCGGAATCCCGGCTGCTTCATACAGCGTCGGGGCAATGTCGCTCACATGGGCGAACTGAGGGCGAAGACCGCCTGGCGCCCTGATGCGTTTCGGCCAGGAAATAACCATTCCGTTGCGGATGCCGCCAAGGTGGGAGGCAACCTGCTTGGTCCACTGGAACGGCGTATTCATCGCCCATGCCCAGCCAACCGGGTAGTTGTTGTAGTATTTGGGACCGCCAAGGTCCGGCATCGCCTTGATCATGGTGGCAAGATCGGCGCGGAAGCCATTGATCGATGCGATGTCGTTTATCGACCCTTCCGGACCGCCCTCGCCGCTCCCCCCGTTATCGCCCTGGATGTAGATGACGAGCGTATTGTCGAACTTCCCTTCCGCCTTGAGTTCACCGATCACGCGCCCGATCTGGTTGTCCGCATACGACAGCGCCGCCGCATAGACTTCCATCATGTGCGCATAGACCCGCTTGCGTTGGGGCGAGAGGGAATCCCAGGCGGGTATGCCCGCCGGCCGAGGGGAAAGGCGCGTGCCCTTCGGGACGACCCCAAGGGCGATCTGCCGGGCAAGCGTTTGCTCACGCATCTTGTCCCAGCCCATGTCGAACTTGCCCTTGAACTTCGCGATCCAGTCGGCTGGCGCGTGATGCGGGCTGTGCGATGTGCCGGGCGCGTAATAGAGCAGGAAAGGCTTGTCCGGTGACGCGGCATTTTCGGTCCGCAACCACGCAATCGCATGGTCTGCGAGATCGTGATCGAGGATGTAATGGGGATCGTTGGCCGGTTTCTGCACCGGCGTGTGGTTTTCGAACAGCGAGGGATTCCACTGGTTGGTGGCACCGCCCATGAAACCGTAGAAATAATCGAAACCAAGACCGTTGGGCCATCGGTCGAATGGCCCCACCGCGCTCTGTTCCCATTCGGGCGTGTTGTGGTTCTTGCCGAACCACGACGTGGCATAGCCGTTGTCGCGGAACACCTCACCGATGGTCGCCGCGCTCTTGGGCAGGACTGTGCTGTATCCCGGGTATCCGGTTCCCATCTCCGTGATGGCCCCGAACCCGACCGTATGCGGCTCGCGCCCGGTCAGCAGCGAGGCGCGGGTCGGCGCACAAAGGGCTGTGGTATTGAACCGGTTATAACGCTCACCGACCTTTGCCAGCGCGTCGAACGTCGCCGTCGGAACGGGGCCGCCGAACGTGCTGCTTGCGCCGAAGCCGACATCGTCGGTCATGATGAGCAGGATGTTCGGCGCTCCGGGCGGCGCCTTGGTGTCCATCTTGTAATACGGAGCAGACGAAGTCTGGATGGTCCGTCCAATGGTGCCGTGCCATGTTTCTCCAGGGCGTGGCAGCACCGTCGACGGGCGCCAGACGCTGCGATCGACGCCTTGCTGCCGCGCCTGATCCCCCGCCGCACCAGTATGCTGCGCGGATGCCGTGGCGGCGGCGACGAGCGCGAGCCCTGTCGCCGCCAGGATGCGAGGGAGCATCCGCATCAGAAGTTGCGGCGCAGGCTGAGCGACCACTGGCGCGGTGCCGCGACCTGACCGGTTGTGATCCCGATCGGCAGCCGTATCTTGTTGAGATAGTAGAACTTGTTCGTCAGGTTCGTCACCGCCGCGGCAACTTCCCAATCGTCATCGGCCGAACGCCACGTGATACGCGCGTTGAAAACCGAATAGGGATCGACCAGGCCAAGCGGATTGTTGTCAACGTTGATGAAGAACGACGACTGGTAGGCAAAGTCGAGACGCGGCGTAATGCTGCCCAGATCGCCCAGTTCGGCACGATATTGCGCACCCGCGCTCACCTTCCATTTGGTGATATAGGGCGCGACGTTGTCGAGCGTGATGCCCCGGAACGTCGCTCCGGCAGCCGACACGGATTTCAGCTTGAAATCGAGGTAACTGGCCGAACCGTCGAATTCGAACCCGCCGAGGCGCGCATTCAACTCTGCCTCTACGCCGCTGAGGCGGGCATCGCCGGCATTCGTGGGCGTGGCATTCTGCGGGCTGATCACCACTCCGTTGACGACCGTAGGCGCGTTGTTTGTGAAGATGATGTTCTTGTAGTCGTTGATGAAGCCGGCCAGGTTGAAACGCACGGCACGGTCGAACAGCGTGGTCTTCAAACCAGCTTCATAGGCTGTGAGCGTTTCCGGGTTGAACGGCAGGACTTGCTGCGAAACGAACGGCCTCGGGTTGATGCCGCCCCCGCGATAGCCGGTGGAAATCTGTGCATATCCCATTACGGCAGGGCTGAACTGGTAGGAAAGATTGGCGCGGTAGTCCCAGCGGCTTCCCGAATAACGGCCAACGTCCCCGTCGATAGCCGCCTGTGCGGTATAGCTGGTTTGCGATGTGTCGAACGGGTTCAGACGGCGGAAATAATAATCCTTCTTGTCGCTGGTGTACCGCAGCCCGCCGGTCAGCGTCAGTGCATCGGTCAGATGGAATTCGCCGTGTACGAATCCGGAAATGCTGCGCGAAGGTATGCGGTCGTTCGAATAGAAGGCGGATTCGAACGGCGCGCCGGGGGCGATGATGTCTCCGCCTTCGATGTAAGCCGTCGATTTGTAGTAGAACGCGCCAACGGTCCAGTCGAGCAAGTGATTGAAACTGGACCCGTTAAGCCGGGCTTCCTGGGTGAATTGCTCGAACGAATTGGTAAAGGTTGAGGTGTTGATGCCAAACGGCGTCGTATCGAAATCGGTGCTGTAGCGTCCGGACAGGTCCATGTAGGCGGTGATCAGTTTCAGTGCCAGGTTGTCGGCAAGATCGATATCGACCGTTCCCGACACGTCCCAGGCACGAAGCCGGGTGTTCGGAGTCCACATGGTGGCCGGATGCGATCCGGCCTTGTCGGTGAACGCAGGCGTTTCGTAACTTGAATAGTTGGAATACTCGTTCGGCGGCGTCAAAAACGTCGAAAGGTCCGGCACGCCCGGCGTGAGAAGCCCCGGCGTTGCCAGATTGATCAATTTGGTCGCCGACGGCTCTGAATCGTCCACCAGCTTGCTTGCAGCGATGTTCACTTCGACAGAATCGCTGGCTTTCCAGCGCAGCGCGAGGCGCCCCGCGGTATAGTCCTTGCCGCCTTCGTGACCGATCACGCAATTGGTGCCCCCGGCCGCAGTCGACGGAATCCCGGCGGCATTGCCGGGGTTGCGGCAGCCATAGTCATACCGCGTGAGATAACCGTCCTGATGCCGCGTCACGCCCGAAAACCGGACCCACAACTGGTCCGGAACAAGCGCGATGTCAGCCACGCCGCGCATATCCATGCGATCACGCGATCCGGTTGTGGCTTCAAGGAAACTGCCGCCGGAACCCGGCTTGCGCGTATAAAGCTTGACCGCGCCGCCGATGGAATTCTTGCCGGCCAGTGTGCCCTGCGGACCGCGCAGGATTTCCACCCGGTCCAGATCCAGCAGATCAAGCTGCGCACCGAAGATGGCGCCGTGATAAACGTCGTCAACGTAAAGCCCGACGCCCGGTTCAAAGGCAAAGTTGGAATCGTACTGGCCAACGCCGCGGATGAAGATCGCCGCGCCCGGGCCATAGGCTGAACCGGTCGGCTTCATGACAACGTTCGGTGCGCTGTCCGTAAGATCGGTAATCGTCTCGTAGCTTTTCTGCTCAAGCGTCTGGGAATTGAACGCCGAAACCGCCAGTGGCGTTTCCTGCAGGTTCTGGGACCGGAACTGCGCTGTAACGACGATTACATTGGAGTCGTCGGCAGCATCGGCGGCGGCTCCGGCCTGCGTGGCCGCTTGCGTCGAAGGTTGTTCCTGCGCAACCGCAGGCGTAGCGAAAGCGATCGCAGAAATCGCTGCGCCGCTCATCAGAATCATCCTCATTTCTCTCTCCCAATTCCCTGTGATTGCTGGTTATTCGGTATCGACGTCGAGCGAGGTCAGTGTCGCTCCGCTCAACGGGCCACGCTGTTGTCCCGCGAAAAGAAGCCCCAGTCCGTCGCGGCCCACATAGGTGTATCCAAACACCCGGTAGGTGACCGGAACGGATGCACTCGCCACTGGCTGTCCATCGATTTCCATCTTCAATACCGAAGCGCGCGCGCCCGCCGCATCGTCTGGCTGGAAATGCACGGAAACTGTGTGTTTGCCGGTATCGAGCGGCCGATCCGATCCCAGGATCACGCGCTCCTTGTCCCGGCCGGTCGGATTGTAGAAAAACCGCGGGAAGCCGTTTTCGAGCGAGAAACCGAAACCGCTCGAATGATTGCCTCCGATGGCGATCGGGCCGCGCGCCTCATCGCTTCCCACCACAAGGTGCGCGGTTAGCGTCCACCCCCGGGAAATCGATGGGAACGAATTTTCCGGATAACGGGTATCGCCCGGATAATAGGTAAAGTGCGTTCGCCCGGCCAGAAGGCTTGGACGATTGGACGGCGCGAACCGCGTCATCAGGTTGGCGCCAAGCGGATAGACGTGGAATTTGGTCGCCGCCGCGTCGAAGTCCTTTTTCAGTTCCGCCAGCTTCTTCGGATCCTGCGCCGCGAGGTCGTGCGACTGGCTGTAGTCATCGCGCAGATTGAACAACTGCCACTTGAACTTATACGGATCGACCGGCGGGTGCTTGCGGTCCCACGGCGCGATTTCGGGGATCGTGTTGGCGAACCAGCCGTCCTTGTAATAGCCGCGATTCCCCAGCATCTCGAAATACTGCTGACGATGCCGTTCGGGCGCATTCGGGGCGTTGAACGAATAGACAAGGCTCGTCCCGTCAATCGGCTGTTGGACCACACCGTCGACCTTGGCGGGCGGCGTTATGCCCGCCGCTTCGTATATCGTCGGCGCGATATCGATGATATGACTGAACTGGGTGCGAAGACCGTCATGCTGCTTGATCCGGTCGGGCCAGGAAATAACCATGCCATCGCGCAGACCGCCCAGGTGCGATGCAATTTCCTTGCCCCACTGGAAGGGCGTGTTTGTAGCCCAGCCCCAGGCGGCGGGATAATTTCCGAATCCCAGCGGGCCGCCATGAATGTCGAGTGTTTTTGCGAGTTCGGCCTGGGTCGGCTCTATACCCAGAAGACTGGCCATTTCATCATTCGCACCGTTGAGGCTTTCGTCGCTGGCGCCGTTGTCCCCCTGGATGAAGATGATCAGGGTGTTATCGAACTGGCCGCTTTTCTTGAGCCAGTCGACCACGCGGCCGATCTGGTAATCGCATTGGGCAAGCTGTGCCGCGGCGACTTCCATCATCCGCGCGGCAACATGCTGTTCTTCCGGCGTAAGGCTGTCCCAGGCAGGAAGCCCTTTGGGTCGCGCTGTCAGAACGGCATTGGCGGGAATGATGCCCAGCTTCTTCTGTCGCTCGAACGTCTGCTCGCGCAGTTTGTCCCACCCCATGTCGAACTTGCCCTTGAACCGGGCGATCCAGTCTGCAGGCGCCTGGTGCGGGGAATGAACGGTGCCGGGCGCCCAATAGGCGAAGAACGGCTTGTTTGGACGAACGGTGTGCTGGACCTGCAACCAGTGCAGAAGGTGATCCGAAAAGTCCCGGTCGAGATTGTAGGCAGGATCGTTTTCCGGTGCCTCTATCGGATTTCGATTTTCGACCAGTTGGGGGTTGAACTGGTCCGACATCGCGGAATTGAAGCCATAGAAGTAATCGAAGCCCATGGCATTGGGCCAATGATTGAACGGTCCCGTGGGGCCGGTCTCCCAGACCGGCGTATTATGGTTCTTGCCGATAAATGCGGTCGCATACCCATTCATCTGCATCACGCGGCCGATAGTCGCGGCGCTGGCGGGCATGACCGAGGTGTAGCCCTTCTGATCCGTTGCGAGGTTGCTGATCGCCCCGGATGCCACCGCGTGATGGTTCCGCCCGGTCAGCAGGGCCGCCCGCGTGGGCGAACACATCGCGGTTGTATAGAACGCGTTATACTTGATGCCCTCCTTGGCGAGAGCATCGAACGTGGGTGTAGGAATCGCGCCGCCATATGCGGTCGAGGCCGAGAATCCCACGTCGTCGGTCATGATGAGCAGCACGTTGGGCGCGCCGCGCGGAGCCTCTGGCGGATTTGGATAATAGCGCCACTGGTGGGGCGCCTGTTCCGTGGCAGGGGCGGAGTTGTCGGCCGACTTGGCCAGGGCGGACGGGATGCCGCACAATGTAAGGGAGAGACCGCCGCTAACCAGGGCAGTTGCGGCAAGCGCGCGTGCGAGGGTGGTACGACACCTGGTCTTCATCCGTTCTCTCCCAGCAAGGGGGAAAGGACGGCTGTTTCGGCCCCTTTGCTTCCCCCCGACATTTTCAATTCGGGGTCGTTCAGCGCCGCCCCACCCCTGGTGCAATGCCCGTCGCGGCCTTGCCCAAGGTGAGAGAAAACTGCGTATTTGGCGCTTGCGCAGCAAGAGAGTGAGCGGTTATCAGGGGTATAAGAAAAAGGTTATAGGTTGGGATGCCCACACTCAGACAACTCGAGGTTTTCATCGAGGCTGCCGGCGATTGCAGCTTCCGTGTGACCGCAGATCGCCTCGGCATCAGTCAGCCGGCGATAAGCAGCCAGATCAAGGCCTTGGAGCATGATCTCGGCTATGCCCTCTTCATCCGCAGGCAAGGTCGCAACCCGATCCTGACCGGACAGGCTATCGAGTTGCTGCCGCGCGCCAAGGAGGTGCTCGAAAAGAGCCGCGCGTTCGTGCCCGTTTCCCACCGTGACCGGCGACCGGGCAAGATCAGCCTGGTTGCATCGATCCGGAATTTCCTGCTCGACACGAAATTGAAGCCACTTCTGCCGGATTTCCTCAGTGCGCATCCCGAAATCGATCTGGAGATACGCCAGGCGGAGAGCACGAGAGACCTTTTCGACGCATTCAATTCAGGTCAATGCGACATCGCGATCTATCGTGGCACTTTCCTGCCGAACGTGCAGGGCCGTGTAGAGATTCTCTCGCACGCCAACGTAACGCTTTACGCAAGCCGGCCGATCGCGGAATCGCTCGAAAGCGGCGAATTGACCATGGATACCGTGCCGTTCGTCCTGCCGCGACAGGATACCGAAGTGTTCCGCCTGCTCGGCCAGGCACTCGAAGCGGCCGGGATCGTGCCGCGGCAAATCGCCGGGTACACCCAGTTTCCGGAAGTGCTTGCCGAATGGGTCATCGAAGGACGCGGGATCAGCCCGCTGTTTGAAGATCATCTCAAGCGCGAAATCGAATCTGGCAAGGTTCGCGCGATAGGCGCGCCGATTTATCGCGTCGACACTGTGATGGTCTTGCGCAACCATGCCTTGCGTCCCGAAGCCGCCCCCTTTCTCGATCTTGTCCGTTCCGCATTGGCATGACGTCTTGCGAATGACCTCCGGCCATCCCCACACACGCTCCAGCCCGTCCGTGAAAGCCGGGCACATAGACGTTGGGCTCCTGATCGATTCCGCAGGCCTGAACCCGTTAAGCAAGCTTGTTCTGGCATTGGCTTGCCTCACCAGCTTCATGGAGGGTCTGGACCTAAGCGTCATCAGCTACGTTGCGCCCTACATTCGCGACGACCTCAAGTTGCCTGCGCAGTCCTTGGGAAACGTCTTTTCGGCATCTGTCTTGGGCATGCTGATTGGCGGACTGGCAATCTCACCGCTCGGCGACAGATTCGGACGAAGGCCGGTCATCGTATTCGCCGGTTGCGCCTTCGCGCTGATGAGCGTGCTACAGGTATCGACCGCATCATATGTTTACCTACTGGGGGTGCGTTTCTTCCTGGGCCTTTCGGTCGGGGCGATCGGTCCGCTGTTGACCGCACTGGCGATCGAGTATGCGCCGCAAAACCTGAAGATACGGTTCGTCGGCTTCATGGTCATGTCCTATTCGCTCGGCGCGGCGGCATCGGGCCCGCTGACGGCCGCGATCGCACCTGAACTGGGCTGGCGCGCGGTCTTTGTCGTCAATGGTCTGCTGACTGCCGCGGCAGCCGTTGCCCTGCTGCGCTTCTTGCCAGAATCCATCCGGTTCATGGTCCACAGCCAGGCTCCGGCGTCCGTCATCGCCAGCCTTGTGAACAGGCTCGCCCCTGCAACACGCGCAAGCGAAGCGGACAGGTTTGTCGTATGCGACGAGCGTCGCGACCACGACGGCGCCCGGATCACCGACCTTCTGGCCGGGGATCTCAGGTTCGTTACTCCCATGCTTTGGCTGGGATGTGCCGCAAGCGCGATGGCGATCTATTTCAATGCCAGTTGGGGGCCCATCATCTACGAAGGCCTGTCGATCGAACGGAATGCGGCCGCAATATTCAGTTCGGCAGCCAGCCTTTCAGGAGCAATAGCAGGCTTGGCGACAACGCACCTGATCGATCGACGGGGAGTTGTGAGCGCCATATGGTTTCCGCTTAGTGCGGTGCCGTTGTTGCTTGTTGCCGGTAGCGGCATGTTGCCTCCGGAATACGTGATCGCCTTCGCGGTCCCCGCATCCGTGCTACTGATTGCCGGCCACTTTGGCATGATCTCGATCATCGGCACTTACTATCCGACTGCCATGAGAGTTCGCGGCATCGCGTGGGCCACATCTATCGCCAAAGTCGGTGGCGCCACCGGTCCCGCAATCGGCGGCAATGTCATGGCAGCGGGTATCCCGCTGACAAGCAGTTATCTTTTGCTTGCCGTTTGTCCGATAGTCGTCGCCCTGTCGCTACTCGCGATCGCACATCGCACTGCAATGTCCTCAACAAGGCTTACGCAATAACTCTTGGCTGCCGGTCCAATGCGAGCCGGTCCAAGACGTTGCGCAGGTTCGGCGCAAAACCGGACGCTGCACGTCACCTTGCGCGACCCGAAGGCTGGTCGGCCTTCGGCCAAGGTGCATGGCGAGGGAACCGGTCCCTCGCCATGCAGCGGTTAGCGCAATTCGGATCATGTAATCACGGCGTCTGTTCGACAGGCACCGCGTATTCGTGGATATAGTTGATCACCTCGCGCGCGTCTTCCACCGCTTGGGCGAAACCGTCGAAGCCGCTTTCGCTCGTGTAATCGGTATCCTTGAAGACGGCTTCGTAGATGTTGACCTCGGTCGGCTTCCAGGTGCCGTCGGTCTGTTGCACCAGAACGGTGGCGGTCACGTCCTGATAAGCGTCCGCACGATCGTAGCTGAACGTGCTGTAATCCATCGAAGAATAGGTGATATCGCCGGTCTTGACGGTGTTGATGCCAAGGATGGCGTTGATATAGGCGACCGTATCCGGCGTGATGCTTTCGAACTTGTCGCTTGCGCCCGCCAGCAGCGACGCGGCCGTCAGCATGTCCTGGGTCGTGAACTTGCCGTCCACAAGGTAATCGTATTCGGTGCCCGGCAGATCGGTGACGCCGGGGATGGTTCCCGTGGTCATCAGCGCGACGTAGATCGCAAGGTTTTCAAGCGGGGCGTCGATCGTCTTGCTCGTCCCGTCGGGTGAGGTCACCACAAGCCGCCCTGCCGGATCGAGGGATATCGCGGTTGCAGTATCGAGCAGCGCGACGACTTCGTCCGCTCTCTTCAGGAGCACGCTCGTCGGTGCGCGGCCCACGTTCAGGCGGCTCATGTCGACTTCGATGGCAAGCGACGGATCGATGGGCGCACCTTCCGCATCGAGCGGGATCGGATTCCCCTCCGCATCGATCGGCTGCACGAAACCTTCGGGCGTCAGGATCGGGACGCCGTTGTCGTCGCGAAGGATCACGTACATGTCGCCATAAAGATCGCCGCGCTCGGTCCCGGCCGTGCCGGGTTGTCCGCCGTGTTCGTTCTTGCCGCCCTTGGCTCCGGCCCAGTCGGGCCGGTCCGAATCGTCTTCTTCGCTGCCGATTTCGCGGAAGATGTCCTCAAGGCTGCCGTGGCTGCGGCTACCCGCTTCACCCGACGCGCGGCCCTTGCCGCTCTGCTTGCCCTGAGAGCCGTGGTCCCCTTCGCTGCCATGGGTGCTGCCCGAGTGGCCGCCTGCCTGCCCTGAGGAATGCCCGCTTTCGCCATCGTGCTGAACGGCGGCGAAAGCAGCCTGCGATGCGACGGGGCCAAGCCCGACGACCAGCACCGCGGCAAGCGCTGCAATCGACGCTCCGCCTTTGCGCAACCTGTTTCCTGTCATTGTCACCATCCGACTCCTAAATATGTCCGATATGAACTGATTAATATTAGGGACAACTCATATTTCATTGATCGAGAGCAAGTTCGGCGGAAGGACCGGAATCATATTTTCCATGAAAAACCGATGCTTGCGGTATTCTCGTAATTCCGGAACGTATCGGCAGACACGCCATAGGCGATCGCATATCCCGGATAGCGGGCGACGGTGTATTCAAGCCGCAAGCGTGCGCTGCCGCCCAGCGCGAACTGCAGGCCGCCGCCATAGCGTATGCCTGTTCTGGTCGTGATATCCCGGACGCTCGTTCCAGACGTGCTGTAGTGCGTGTCGAACTGCGTGCGCACCGCGCCGATCCTTGCGTAGGCCAAAGCGGTTGGGTTCACGCTTACGCCCAGAAGCGCGCTGGCGCCGTATGAATGATCGCGGGCCATCGAATAGATGCGGCCCTGCGGGTCACGCTCGATGTTCCAGTCGAGATGAGCGACTTCGGCGTGCAGTTCCGCGCCGGCATAAAGACGGCCGGCGAGAAGCCCGGCGCCTGCGAACACGCCCAGCAGGCCACCCTGGCCGCTTCGCGTCGCATCGAGAACGAAGCCGCCGCTGCGCGGCCCACGGTTCAGGCTCGTCAGTGCGCCGTGGCCCAGGTTCACCCCGGCATAGAATCCGGAGAAATCCGCAGGCGCATCGTCACGTATCGGATTCCCGGCAAAGCGGACACCCACCGCCACCCGGAAGCGGCTTTCCGCGTTTGAGAAGTTGTCCACCTTTCCGTCGCCGGACACCACGTCATAATCATTAGTGGAAACAAGGCCGTATTCCGTGCGCACGAAACCATATCGCCCGACCGCGGCTTCCAGCCCCAGGGCCGCGCCAAGACCGATGCGTGTCGTTTGCGTGTCGGACGATCCGCCGGCGTAATCGTATCGTGTCCGGTACGTCGTCCAGGACGGGCCGAAGCGGCCGTATATGATGTCCTTTCCGGACGTCAGGACGCCAAGGCGGATGGCGGCGTCGACGGCCCGCGACCGTTCGACCGAAAAGGTGCGGTCCCCGCCATGCTGCCAGTCGGGACCACCGCCGAAGGCGGACACCTCGGCCCCCAGATAAACGCGCCCGACCGCCTGGCCATAGCCCAATGCCACGCCGATTTCCGCGCCCTGGCCGCCAAAATCCGCGGTATTCGTCCCGGTGCCGCGCGGTCCGTCGAGGCCGGTTGTCAGAACGCCGTGGCCAAGTTCCGTGGCGAAATAGAATCCGCCGATTCCTCCGCTTCGAACCGCCGATGCGCTTGCATCGGACTTGCCGTACCGGGGGGAAAGCTGCGCACCGATCGTGACGAAAACGCGGTTCCGGTCATAATCGTATCCGGCCGCGTTCGAGGCACGCTGCGCCAATCCGTAATCGATGCCCGCAAACAGGTTGCGTTCGAACCAGTATCGCGCCCAGACGTTCGCGCCGATCACGAACTCGGACCGGTCGGCGCCGCGATAGTCATAGCTCGTTCCAGAAAGGCTGCCGCCGAACGCCAGCTTCCGTCCGGCGTCGGCACGGACCGAAAGCGTGCCGTCGGTAAGCATATAGGACGATGCGCCCGGCAGGGTCGTTTCCTCTACGCTGCGGCCAAGCTTGAACGAAGCGCTGACGCCGCTGCCGGTCCAGTTGACCAGCGCGCCGTAATCGATCGTGTTGACGTCCGGCAGGCGCGGGTCGGCATAGTCCTGCCGCAACACGCCGACGAATATTTCTCCGTCGAGCCTTGCGGAAACCTTCTGGTGAACGCCCGCCGCGACGGAGAAGCCTTCGGAGTTGCGCCGATATCCCCAGTCGTCCACCGGACGGCGGTAGTCGCGCTTGTCCCACTGGCCCTGCACGAAAAGCTCCGGCCCCCTGGTCAGCGTGTAGCCGACTCGCGCGCCCAGCTCGAACTGGCGACGATTGCGGTCCGCGTTGTCGATCGTGCCTGCTGACGCAGGGGTATCCGAAAAATCCAGGCCGGTCGTCGTTGCGCCGATCCGGTATGCCCAGGCGCCGCCCTTTCCGACCAGGCCGAGATAGCCGTAGTCGCGCCGGAACCGCGTCGGCTCGGTCCCCGCTTCGCTTTCGGGTGAGGTGCGGCTCTCGTGGCTCCAAGCATAACTGCCACCGGCAATGGTCTGAATCCCCGTCGTCAGGCGCAGCCGTCCATCGGTGGCAAGCATTGCATCGTCATAGTCTTCGCTCGGGTGATCGCGGTATCGGGCGAACTCGCCTGAGCCGCGCACCGTAACGCCGCCGGCCGTTCCGCCCAGATCGAGCGTGAGCGCGGGCTGCACCAGCAGGAAGCGGTCTGAAACCTTGCCGTTCTTCGTGGCGAACAGATTATCGTCCACTCCGAAGGCGATGGCGACATCGGCATTCAGTTTGTGCGCGGACGCATCGCGGGGGGGCGCGTCGTGCGAAACGTCGGGCGCCGGATTCGCCGGTTGCGCATCCTGCGCGCGGGCTGTTCCCGAAACGAGCCCCGCCGCCCCGATCAGCAGCAGTCTTCTTGCCAATGCGCCTCGCATCAGGACTCTCTTTTCTGTCGATTTCAAGAGGGTTGCTGGCACGGATCGCCGCGCCCCGGAATGACGCGGATCAAATGGCGAGGCGTAGGATCACGGGCACTGCGCGCGCAGAAAACTTGACTCTGAAATGACATTTCGAAGGGCGACCGGTTGTTGATCATGATCAATTGCTATTACATCCGCTTTGGATATTAACAATCGGTAATCCCCGATCCCGGGGCATTCAAATTGGCATGGGAGACTGCCGATGCGTGCCGTTGTTCGACGTACCCTTTTCGCGGCGATAGCCGCCTTGCCCCTGGCGCTGGCCGGATGCGCCAGCGTTGGCAGCACACCCTACCAGCCTGTTTCCGCGTCCAACCCGGCGGCGGGCGGGTTTACCGACCAGCGGCTCGCCGAAGGGCGATACAGCGTTACCTTTTCGGGCAACCGGCTGACATCGCGCGAGACGGTTGAGGCATACCTGCTCTATCGCGCGGCGGAACTTACCCTTGAACAGGGGTACGACTGGTTCGCCATTGTCGACAGGCAGCTTGAACACAGGGTCGACCGCGACGTGGTTACCGATCCGCGTTACGATCCGTGGTTCGCTTCGGACTATGGCTATTGGCGGCCATACTGGCGGTATTACGTTCCGGGCACGGGATGGCAAAGCTGGTATCCGTATTACGGCGACCCGTTCTGGACGAGCCGCATGCAGACCCAGACCTCCGAAAGATACGAAGCGACCGCCGAAATTCGCATGGGACATGGCCCGATGCCGGCAACCGACGTTCGCGCCTTCGACGCGCGGGACGTGATTGCCCGGATCGGCCCCGATGTGCGGCGCCCGCAAGGCTGAACGGAATTTCTCAATATCGCTGATGGAGTACAACCGGTGAAATACAGTGCTTCGATGAAATACGGCGTTGCGGCCGCTTTGCTGGCGGCCTCGGCAATTACCATATCTTCTCCCGCAGTTGCCCAGCGTGGCGGCGGCGGGGGAGGCGGTGGCGGCGGCATGCCGTCCGGCCAGGCCATGCCGCCGATGACCGGTCAGGGCACGCTTGACCGCATGCGCGATCAGGACCGGTTGCGCGATCCGTCCAGCGATCAGGACCGGGACCAGGATCGCCTTCGCGACCGCGATCAGACCCAGACGCCCGATCAACTGCGCGACCGGGACCGTGATCGTATCCACGTTGACCAGGTCGTCGAAGGACAGATTGCGAGCTGGCAACTGCTCGACGATGGCGAGCGCATGCAATTCCACAACCGGATGATGCAGGCCAAATCGCAGGAAGAGCGCAACCGCATCCGGACAGAATACCAGCAAACGATCCGCCAGCGCGCCGGCGATCTGGGCGTTGATGCTCCGTTCGGGCCGCAGCGGTCCGGATCGGGCATGCGCGACGGATATTACCTTGCGCAAATGCTGACCGAGCAGGAGCGCGCGCAATTCCACCAGCGCATGCGCCAGGCCGGAAGCGCGGAAGAGCGCAATCGCATCCGCACCGAAATGCAGACGACCGCACGCGAACGCGCGCGAGAGATGGGCATCGACGTACCCGCGTGGTTCGGCAGCGGGCAAGGCAACTGATTGGCCAGGGCGGGTGCCGGTGTCGCGTAATCTGTAGAAGATTGGACGTAATCTGACAGACGGTATCATAAGGCTCGAGGAATTGCCGGGGCCGGGCGCGGAGTGGTTGGGGTTACGCAGCGCCCGGCCCCGGCATTTTGATGGCACCGATATGACCAAGGATTAGAAAGTCATTCGGGGCGAAGTCGGGCTGCTGGAGCTTGGCAAGCAGGTGGGCAATGTCAGCCATGCCTGCAAGATAATGGGCTATTCGCGCGACAGCTTCTACCACTTCAAGGAACTGTATGACACCGGCGGTGAGATGGCGCTGCAGGAGCTGACGCGCAGGAAGCCGCTGCTGGCCAATCGGACTCCGCCGCAGGCTGAGCCATTCGATCTCGCCCGCCGGCATGCGCGGCATGTGGCAGCACCACGAATACGAGCTCTACCTGGCGGTCGAGGACGTGGATCATTCCCGCACCAAGACCAAGAGCCCGCTGACGAACGGCATCGTCGAGCGGCTTCACAAGACCATGCTGGACGAGTTCTACCGGATCGCCTTCCGCAAGAAGATATACCGGTCCATCGACGAGTTGCAGGCCGATCTGGATCAATAGGGCATCAGCTACAACGAAGAGTGGCCACATCAAGTCCGCTGGTGCTTCGGCAAGACGCCCATGCAGACCCTTGTTTACGCATCCCCGCTGGCAAAGGAAAAGATGATCGCGGCCTGAGCCTCCGGGACAGATCCATGCTGACCACTCGCAGGCACCAACTGTCCGATCTAGTGTCAACTTCTACAACTAACTGTTTCCTCTATCCCGGGTATATTCCTACAGGAACACCCTTAGCGCCGCTTAGCACTTCAAAAAGTGCTCCATCATATTCGGATGGCGGTAACCCTGTCGCGGCCGACGTCACGAACATGCGGTCTAGGGCTTCACCCGCAAAGGTAATGTTAGTAACCCGCCGTGCCGGTAGGCCGATCGCGCGGTCCAGATGTCCATCGGGCGTGAAGCGACTGATACGCCCGCCATCCCAATGCGCTACCCAGAGAAAGCCTTGCGCATCGGCGGTCATTCCGTCCGGGTAGCCGTCGTCATCGTCGAACCGAATAAACGGCTGCTTGTTGGAGAGACCCGCGTCCGTGATCTCGAAGCGATAGATCGTGCGCTTTGCGGTATCAGAGTGATAGAGCCAACGGCCACAAGGCGAGAAGGCCGGGCCATTGGGAACCAGATAGTCCCGGTCCATCACTTGCCATGTGCCGTCCGGCATGAAGCGATAGAGCGCGCCGCATTCCTCCTTTTCGGCCATGTCCATCGTTCCGCACCAGATCGCACCGAACCGGTCTGCCTTGCCGTCGTTCATGCGGCTGCCCGGTAGGTGCGGTTCTGGATCGCCGAGCGGGGTGATGGCCATCGTGTCCAGCCGGATTCGCTTAAAGCCGCTCTGAAATCCACCAATCAAAGTTTCGTCACGTGCCTCAGCCACCCAACCGAGCGGCTCGGGCATCTTCCAACGCTCGATAGCACCGTCGTCGAGTGACAATCGGTTAAGTGCGGGCGCAAGAATATCTACCCAATAGACTGCATTCTCGCGCGCGCTCCACATGGTGCCTTCGCCCAGCATATCGCACACGTCGCGCTCGATCTTGCGCCATTCCGCCATGAAGCGCCTCCCGGTCAGTGGTTGTCGCGCGGGAGCCCCATGGTCTGGGCGATGCGCTGGAATTTTTCCGAACCTTCGAGGATCGCGCCCGTGTTCATCTGCCCGACCACGGCGCGCTGCAGTTCCTGCCAAGGTGTCTGCGAAGCGGGATAAGGGAAGCCTCCCTTCGCTTCGAGCGCCTTGCGGCGTTCGGCCAGTTCATCGTCGGAGATGAGGACGTTCACCGTGCCGTTGCGCAAATCGATGCGCACACGATCCCCTGTCTCCAGCAAGGCAAGTCCGCTCATCGCCGCGGCTTCGGGACTGGCATTGAGGATCGAAGGACTGCCAGACGTGCCCGACTGCCGCCCGTCGCCAATGCACGGCAATGCACCAATGCCTTCCGTGATGAGATAGGCAGGCGGCCGCATGTTCACCACTTCAGCGGCGCCCGGATAGCCAATGGGACCGGCCCCGCGCATGAACATCAGCGTTTCGGGTGTGATCCCCAACGCCGGATCGTCGATGCGGCGGTGATAGTCTTCCGGGCCGTCGAATACGACGGCAGGGCCCTCGAAAGCATCGGGATCGTCCGGATTGGAGAGGTAGCGCTGACGGAAATCCCTGCTGATCACGCTTGTTTTCATGATCGCGGCGTCAAACAGGTTTCCGGTAAGGACAAGGAAGCCCGCATCGGCAAGGATCGCCTGATCGAACGGCTTGATCACGCGTTCGTCCTCGATCGTCGCGTCGCGACAGTTTTCACCGATCGTCTTGCCGTTCACCGTCATCGCGGACTCATTGATCAGGCCCTGGCCCATCAGTTGGGCGACAACCGCCGGAACGCCCCCGGCGCGGTAATAGTCTTCGCCAAGGTATTCGCCGGCAGGTTGCAGGTTGACCAGAAGCGGAACCTTGTGACCGTGCGTTTCCCAATCCCGAAGCGGAAGATCGACGCCGATGTGCCGGGCAATCGCAACAAGATGGATCGGCGCGTTGGTTGAACCACCGATTGCCGAATTGACGACGATGGCATTGTGAAACGCGTCAAGCGTCAGGATGTCGGAAGGCTTGAGGTCTTCGTGAACCATGTCGACGATGCGCTTGCCGGTGCGGTACGCACATTCCTGCCGATCGCGATAGGGTGCCGGAATCGCAGCCGATCCAGGCAGCATCATGCCCAGTGCTTCGGCCAACGAATTCATCGTGGTCGCAGTGCCCATGGTATTGCAGTATCCGGTGGAAGGCGCCGACGACGAAACGAGCTTGATGAAGCCCTCTTCGTCCAGTTCCCCGGCGGCAAGCATTTCACGCCCCTTCCAGACGATCGTTCCGCTCCCGGTCCGCTCCCCCTTGTGCCAGCCGTTGAGCATCGGCCCGACCGACAGCGCAATGGCGGGGATATTGACGGTGGCCGCCGCCATCAGCAGGGCCGGAGTGGTCTTGTCGCACCCGGTGGTCAGCACCACGCCGTCAATCGGATAGCCGTAAAGCGCCTCTACCAGCCCGAGGTACGCCAGGTTGCGGTCAAGGCCGGCGGTCGGGCGCTTGCCTGTTTCCTGGATCGGATGAACCGGAAACTCGATGGCAATGCCGCCCGCTTCGCGAATACCTTCACGGATTCGCTCCGCCAGCACCAGGTGGTGGCGATTGCACGGCGAAAGATCGCTGCCGGTCTGGGCGATACCGATGATGGGCTTGCCCGAACGCAGTTCTTCCAGGCTGATCCCGTAATTCAGGTATCGCTCAAGATAGAGCGACGTCATGTCGATGTTGGCAGGATTGTCGAACCAGGCGCGTGAACGCAGCCCGGGCTTTGCGGTGTCGGTCATATACGTGGTCGTTCCGGTCAACGATCGACCGACACGCGATAGATCATGACATGCCGATATGGCTTGCCCGGATCGACGCGCGCCGAGACGAAATTGCTGTGGTTGGGGGCATCGGGAAATTTCTGCGGCTCAAGCGCGATACCGTCGCCCATACGATAGAGATGTCCGTGCTTGCCGACATAAGTTCCGTCGAGGAAATTGCCGGAGTACACTTGAAGCCCCGGTTCGGTGCTCAACACCTCGAGCACCCGGCCCGATGCCGGATCTTCCAGCCGGGCCGCCAGTTCGGGCTGCGCGGTAAGTCCCTTGTCGAGGGCGAAATTGTGATCGAACCCGCGGCCATAGACGATCTGCTGGTCGTTACCGTCGCGCACGCCGTCTTCCAATGGCTTACCCTTGCGGAAATCGAACACCGTTCCTTCCACCGGACGAAGCTCGCCCGTGGGGATCAGTCCGGCGTTGATCGGCGTGTAATGACTGGCGGGAATGGTCAGCACATTTTGCATCGCGCCTTGCGGGGCGCCCTCGCCCGCCATGTTGAAAATCGCATGATTGGTCATGTTGATAATCGTTGGCCTGTTCGTCGTCGCGTCGAATTCGATCCGCAACGAACCCGCTTCGTCGAGCGAGTAGGTCACCCTGGCTCTCACTGTTCCGGGATAGCCTGATGCCCCGTCCGGGCTTTCCAGCGAAAACACTGCACAGGCCACGGGACCGGACTTGATCGACACGAGCTTCCAGTTCTGGACGTCGAACCCCTTCCCTCCGCCGTGCAGCGAGTTGTCCCCGTCGTTGCGCGGAAGCTGATATGCCTTGCCATCCAGCGTGAAACGCCCGTTCGCAATTCGGTTGGCATAGCGACCGATCGTCGCCCCCCAATAGTTCGGGCGCTTTTCGTAATCGGACAGCTTATCGTAACCGAGCGTGATATCGGCCAGTTTCCCGTTGCGATCGGGAGCCATGAATTTCTGCAGCGTGGCGCCGAACGTAAGGATCGTGGCGGAAACCCCGTTTGCGGCCGTCAGGGTAACGGCCGTCACCGCCGTTCCATCGGAGAGCGTGCCCGCGGGAGCCTTGGTGGCATCGGCAGCGAATGCGCTGGCCGGAAGCGTGACGGCGACAGCCAGGGCAACTCCCCCGGCAAACAGAGTCGACAAATTCCTCATTCCCGAAATGCTCCCATTCTTATCCGGAATTATCCTGCCCCATTGACGGGATTGCTGACTGCATATACTCCGACAAATAGAAAAAGCGCAAGCCGGTTCGCCATCGACGTTCTTCATCGACATGGGCCGCGCTCAATTCGAGAGGACAGACATGCCGCCAATGGTCTCTTCCGCCGGTTCGCCTGCCGGGCATGAACAGGAAGCGGGCGTCCGCTACGGGCCCGCACTGACCTTGCTCGCCACCCTGTTTTTTATGTGGGGGTTCATCACGGTCATCAACAACACGCTTCTGCCGCATCTGCGCAGCGTGTTCGACCTAAACTACACCCAGACGACGCTGATCGAATCGGTCTGGTTCATTGCCTATTTCGTGGCCTCTATTCCCTCGGCCAAGTTGATCGAACGAATCGGCTATCAGAAATCGCTGGTGGTCGGCCTTCTGATCATGGCGGCCGGAGCGGTAGGGATGATGCTGGCTGCCAGCATCCCGTCATACGGCGTAACGCTGGCCATGTTGTTCGTGATCGCCAGCGGCATCACTTTGCTTCAGGTGGCAGCCAACCCCTACGTTGCGGTGGTCGGTAAACCGGAAACCGCCTCGTCGCGGCTCAACCTGGTTCAGGCTATGAATTCCATGGGCACAATGCTTGCGCCGATGTTCGGTGCCTATCTCATCCTCGGCCGATCAAAAAGCGGCACGGCGGCGGCGGGCACGGTGCTGACACCGGCCGAACGGCTGGCCGACGCGCACTCGGTCATCCTGCCGTATGCGCTAGTGGCCGGCGTGCTGGTCATCCTTGCCATCGTCATCGCCAGGTTTCCGCTGCCCGCAATGAATTCCGCAAATTCAAGGGTAGCCAAGGAACAGCGCAAGCACCTTTCGCTATGGAGCCATCGCAACCTGGTCCTCGGCGTCCCGGCAATTTTCATCTACCTGATCGCCGAAATCGGCGTCGCCAACCTGTTTGTGAATTTCGTGAGCCAGCCCGACATCGCCAACCTGACGCACGAGCAGGCCGGCCAGTACCTTACCTTCCTGTGGGGCGGTATGATGGTCGGGCGGTTTGCCGGTTCCGCAATCATGCAGCGCTTCGATGCCGCCAAGGTGCTTGCGGTTGCTGCGGTCGGCGCCTTCGTGGTGATGATCGTCACGACGTTCGCGCATGGGCCGGTCGCGATGTGGTCCCTGATCATGGTCGGGTTGTTCCACTCGATCATGTTCCCCACGATCTTCACACTAGGCATCAAGGGCCTGGGCCCGCTGACCGAGGAAGGGTCAGGATTGCTGGTCATGGCGATTGCCGGCGGCGCGCTGGTGATTGTGCAAGGCTGGCTTGCAGATACGTTCGGCCTGCAGACCTCGTTCCTGCTTACAGCGGCCTGCGAGCTATACACCTTGTTCTATGCCCTCTGGGGCAGCAAGCCGACACACGCCCTTCCCGAGCCGGTAGTCATGCCCGACGCCGCCTGATCGGCACAGGCAGGCGAAAATCAAAGAGGGCGGCGCCCCGCAGCGCCGCCCTCTTTCGTGCCTGTCCAATGGCTGGACAGGCCAAAGGCCGGGCCGGGATCGCGCGCGTCAGCCAGTCATGGAACTGTGCGTATCCTCCAGCGCAAGGTCGACCAGTACATTCATCGCCTCGCCTGCCGCATCCGCATCACCGGCGGCAATCGCATCATAGACGGCCACGTGGTCGGGAATGGGATTGCGCGGCAATTCGCGGGCGCGCTGCTTGAACTTGGTGGTCCAGTTCACCGCAGCGCCTATGCTGGCGCTTAAAACCATCAACGCATCGTTGCGCGTCGCATGCAAGATGGCGTTGTGGAAGTCGCGGTCCGCCGCCCGCCCCTCCTCTGAGGCGAGCGAATATTGGCGCATTGCCGCCAACGCTTCCTTCATGATCTTCAGGTCCGCTTTATCCCTGCGTTGAGCGGCGAGCCGCGCGGCGGCCGGCTCGACGATGGCACGAAGCTCGAACAGGCTGCGCACGAATTCGACATCTGGCTCTCCCGTGAACGCCCACCCCAGGACTTCGGGATCGAGAAGGTTCCAGCGATCACGCGGCAACACGCGCGTCCCGGCCTTGGGACGGCTGGCAACAAGCCCCTTTGCGGTAAGGACCTGGATCGCTTCACGGTAAGCGCTCCGCGACACCTTGAGCTCTTCGGCGAAAGCCACTTCGCCGGAAAGAATGTCCCCCGGCGCATATTTGCCCGACAAGATATCGGTGCCCAGCTTGTGGGCGATAGCCCCATGCAAGCGACGGCCCGGACCACGCTTGGCCCGGGCCGCTTTCGGTTTCTTCTCGCCATCGGCGATCCTGGCTTCAGTCACGATGTTCCAACTCCTCGCGGCGCGACCTTAACAGCCAATTCGGGCCAACGGAACGACAATCATTGCGTTTGAGCAGCTCTCATAATATGTCGGAGTAAATAGGGAGACCCAAATGACCGAATTCCGTTCCATGGCAGCAGAAACAGGCGAACCGCACGGTGACCCCTTCAAGGTGCACGGACCGGCGGATGTCGCCGCCGCCTGCGCTTCTGCCGACGCCGCATTCATCCGCTACAGCAGCACCAGTCGCGAAGATCGCGCGGCTTTCCTCGAACGAATCGCTGAGGAGATCATGGCGATCGGCGATCCGCTGATCGAGGCAGCCATGACCGAAAGCGGCCTGCCGCGCGCGCGCCTTGACGGAGAACGCGGACGCACCTGGAACCAGTTGCGCATGTTCGCCGATGTCGTCCGCCGGGGCCAATGGCTGCAGGTGCGGATTGATCCTGCCTTGCCAGAGCGACAGCCGCCCCGCCCCGACCTGCGCATGCGCATGGTCCCGCTTGGCCCCGTTGCGGTGTTCGGCGCCTCGAACTTCCCGCTCGCGTTCTCTACCGCCGGCGGCGACACGGCCTCTGCCCTGGCGGCAGGTTGCCCGGTCGTTGTGAAAGGGCACCCCGCGCATCCGATCACCGGCGATCTCGTCGCGCAGGCGATCTCGCGGGCCGTTGCCGCTTGCGGACTTCCCGAAGGCGTGTTCGGTCACCTTGTAGGTCCATCAAACGAACTGGGTGCCACACTTGTACAGGACCCGCGCATCGCAGCTGTGGGCTTCACCGGATCGCGCATGGGCGGCCTCGCCCTCAGCCGTATCGCCCAGACACGCAAAGTTCCGATCCCGGTCTATGCCGAAATGTCGAGCATCAATCCGGTTGTCCTTCTACCCGAAGCACTCAAGGCGCGAGGCGCGGAACTGGGCGCGGCCTTCGTCGGGTCGTTGACGATGGGCGCGGGGCAGTTCTGCACCAATCCCGGTCTGGTTCTTGCCATCGAAGGCGAAGGTCTCGACGCATTCATCGGGGCGGCAAGCGAGACGGTGGCCGGTGCCGGACCGCAGACGATGCTCACCACCGGCATTCGTGACGCATATGCAAAGGGCGTCGAAGCGCTTTCGGGCTGCGCAGGGGTTGAAACGCTTGCCAAGGGTGAAACCGGCGACCGCACGCGCGGGGATGCGAACCTGTTCCAGACGACCGGCAGCGCCTTCCTTTCCGACGAAGGCATGGGTCATGAAGTGTTCGGCGCGTCATCCATCATTGTGCGCTGCAAGAACGAAGGCGAACTGGCCAAGGTGATTGCCGGGCTTGAAGGCCAGTTGACAGCCACGTTGCACATGGATGCAGCGGACGAAGCCGCTGCCTCGAGGCTGCTACCGGCACTTGAACGCAAGGTTGGCCGAATCCTTGCCAACGGCTGGCCTACAGGGGTCGAGGTCTGTCACGCGATGGTTCATGGCGGACCGTTCCCGGCCACCTCGGATTCGCGCACGACGTCGGTCGGCAGCCTGGCCATCGACCGTTTCCTGCGCCCGGTATGTTACCAGAATCTGTCCCAGTCGGTGCTTCCTGACGAACTGCGGGACGATGCCGCAAGCAACGGCGTGCCGCGCCTCGTCGATGGCAAGCTGACACTCGACTGATCCAATCGCTTTTACGCGGAGCGCCCCGCGAGACGGGCGCTCCGCGAAAGGGAGAGCTACATGACCTTTCTTCGCCTGTTGCAGCACCGAGCGTCCGATGGAACGCGTTCGGTTATCCTTGCCGACGGCAATAGCGCCCGGTTTCTGGAGGGCGTCACCACCGTGCGAGATATCGCTAGCCGCGCGATCGCGGACGGGAAGTCCCTGGCAGATCAGGCGAAGGCTTGCGCGACCGGAGCGGCCGTGGATATCGCAGCCGAGTTTGCCGAAGGCCGCTTGCTGTCGCCGATCGACCATGACGATTCCGCACACCTGCTGATGACCGGCACGGGGCTGACCCACCTCGGTTCGGCAGAAGGGCGCGACAAGATGCATCGCGAAGCCGCTTCGACCGAAGGCCAGACGGATTCGATGCGCATGTTCCTGGAAGGGCTGAAAGGTGGCAAGCCCGCGCCGGGCGAGGTCGGCCAGCAGCCCGAATGGTTCTACAAGGGCGACGGCTCGCAACTTGTCGGACCATCCGACGCCTTTGCAATGCCCGGCTTTGCGCAGGATGGAGGCGAGGAACCGGAACTGGCCGGGATCTACATGATCGGCAAAGACGGCACGCCTTTCCGCCTCGGCTTCGCGATCGCCAACGAATTCAGCGACCATGTGACGGAGCGGCACAATTACCTGTGGCTCGCCCATTCCAAGCTGCGCCAGGCCGCGCTCGGTCCCGAACTGCTGATCGGGACGCCACCCGAAAGCATAGAAGGAACCAGCCGCATCCTGCGCGACGGGAAAGCGGTCTGGGAAAAGCCCTTCCTGTCGGGCGAAGCGAACATGTCGCACAGTTTCGCCAACCTTGAGCATCACCACTTCAAGTACGACCTGTTCCGCCGGCCGGGAGACATCCACGTCCATTTCTTCGGCACGGCGACATTGTCTTTCGCCGACGGCGTGAAGACGCAAGAAGGCGACGTGTTCGAGATTTCGGCCGCGCCATTCTCCCTCCCGGTTCGCAACAAGCTGACACGCGCCGCCGCAAGCAACGCAGCCGTGAAGGTGCTCTGAAAGATGGACCCGATACGCATTGCCGTTGTCGGCGTGGGCAAGATCGCCCGCGACCAGCACTTGCCGGCCATCGCCGGTTCGCGCGCGTTCAGTCTGGCCGCTACCGTCAGCCCGCACGATCCCGCGCCTGAGGGTGTACCGCACCTTGGCAGCATCGAGGAACTTCTTGAAAAGGGTCCCGCGATTGACGCGGTCGCGCTCTGCACTCCCCCGCAGGTTCGTTACGGCCTTGCCGTCCAGGCGCTGAAGCGCGGGGTGCACGTGTTCCTGGAAAAACCGCCGGGCGCGACGCTTTCGGAAGTCGTCGCGCTGCGCGAACGCGCCGACAAGGTCGGGGTAACGCTGTTTGCATCGTGGCATTCGCGCTTTGCCGCCGGCGTCGCGCCCGCTCGCGCATGGCTTGCCGAGCGCAAAATCGAGAAAGTATCCATCGTGTGGCGGGAAGACGTGCGCGTCTGGCATCCGGGGCAGGCATGGATCTGGGAGCCGGGCGGCCTTGGCGTGTTCGATCCGGGCATCAATGCCTTGTCGATCCTCACCCACATCCTGCCGCGCCCGGTTTTCCTGAAATCCGCGACGCTCAGCATCCCGGAAAACCGCGCCGCGCCAATCGCTGCTGATATCGCCATGTGCGACACCGCGGGTGCGCATATCCACATGGACCTCGACTGGCGACAGACCGGCCCGCAAAGCTGGGACATCGTGGTCGAAACCGATGCCGGAACGCTCAAGCTCTCGCGCGGCGGGGCGGTGCTGTCGCTTCCATCGGGAACCGAACACAACGAAGATCTGGAATATCCGGGCCTCTATTCGCGCTTCGCCAACCTCATCCACAGCGGACGGAGCGACGTCGACGTCGACCCGTTCCGCCTCGTCGCCGACGCTTTCCTGCGCGGCCGTCGCGAAACCGTCGATGCCTTCGACGACTGACCTTCTCGGAAAGCGGACCCAAACCATGAACAAGACCCTGCGCCTCACCACTTACGCTCTCTTGCTGGGAAGTGCGGCCATTGCCGGACCGGTCCAGGCCGACACAGACGGCAAGCCGACAACGGCTGAAATCCATGCGGACCAGCCTGGTCCTGTATACGACAAACGCATCTTCACGCAGTTTGCTGAACACCTTGGCCACGGCATCTACGGCGGCCTCTGGGTGGGCAAGGACAGCAAAATTCCCAACACCAACGGCTTCCGCAACGATGTTGTCGCGGCATTGCGCGAACTTTCGGTTCCGGTAATCCGCTGGCCGGGCGGTTGTTTTGCCGACGAGTACCATTGGCGTGAAGGCATCGGAGATCCGGCCAAGCGCCCGGTCAAGGTCAACACGCACTGGGGCGGCGTGACCGAACCAAATGCCGTTGGCACCAACGAGTATTTCGAGCTGCTTCGGCAGGTGGGCGCGCAGGCCTACATTTCGGGCAATGTCGGAGACGGCACCCCGCGGGAGATGGCGGAATGGGTGGAATACATCACCGCGCCCGCCGGCACCCTTGCCGACGAGCGCGCGGCCAATGGACACAAGAAGCCCTGGGCCCTGCCCTATTTCGGCATCGGCAACGAACTTTGGGGATGTGGCGGCAACATGCGGCCCGAATATGCGGCCGACGTTACCCGCCGCTATGCCACGTTCGTAAAGGCACCGGCCGGAACCCGGATCATGAAGATCGCCAGCGGCGCCAACGTTGACGATTACAAGTGGACCGAAACGATGATGAAGGTCGCGGGCAACATGCTCGATGGCCTGTCGCTCCACTACTACACGCTGCCCGACGGGGGCTGGCCGCCCAAGGCGGACCCGGTCAATTTCGACGAGACCGGCTGGGCCGACGCGCTGCATGAAACATGGCGGATGGACGAACTGATCACCAAACACTCGGCCATCATGGACAAATACGATCCCGAGAAACGCGTTTTCCTGGCGGTCGACGAATGGGGCGCGTGGTATGCCCAGGACCCGGGCACGCATCCCGGGTTCCTGCGCCAACAGAACACCTTGCGCGATGCGCTGATCGCGGCAATCAATCTCGACATCTTTGCCAAGCATGCCGACCGTGTGCGGATGACCGCGATTGCCCAGATGGTGAACGTGCTGCAGGCGATGATCCTGACAGACGGCCCAAGGATGATCCGGACCCCCACGTACTATGTGTTCGACATGTACAAGCCGTGGCAGGACGCGACGGTGCTGCCGATCGACATCGACACACCGACATATACCAAAGGCAAGTTCACCGTGCCGGCTGTCAGCGGCTCTGCGGTGAAAGGCAAGGATGGCAAGGTTCACGTGGGCCTGTCCAACGCGGATCCCGAAGTTGCCAACACCGTCCGGATCAAGCTCGACGGTGTGTCGGAAAGCAAGGTCTCCGGACAGATCCTGACCGCCCCGGCAATCAACTCGCACAACACGTTCGATGCGCCCAATACTGTGAAACCGGCCCCGTTCACGGGAGCGCGCGTCGAGAACGGCACGCTCGTCGTTACGCTGCCGGCCAAGTCCGTGGTGGTTCTCGAACTGCAATGAGCGGGACTAGCGTCCTTGGCGACTGGGGCACCAGCCGCTTACGGCTCTACCGCGTCCGGGAAGGCGAAGTGGTGGAAACCTTCGTCGATCCGGACGAGGGTGCGCTGAAATCCGATGCGGCGGACGTGTTGGCGCAAAAGCTCGCGGCCTGGGACGATGCGGAACCCATCGAGGACGTGACGATATGCGGGATGGCCGGCGCGCGCGGGGCGCTCGTCGAAGCGGGGTACGGCCCTTGCCCGGCGGATATCGAAACATGGCGCCGGGCATCAAGCGAGGTCGCAGTGGGACGATGGGCCGTGAAGGTCATGGCCGGGCTCGCCTGCCGCACCGCGCGGGGCACCGGCGATGTCATGCGCGGCGAGGAGACGCAGGTTTTCGGAGCAGTAGCACTCGATCCCGAATTGGGCAGGGGAGAGCGCCTTATCGTCCTGCCGGGGACGCATGCCAAGTGGGTATGGTTGGCAGATGGCAGGATCGAGCGGTTCAGGACCTGTCCGACCGGTGAGCTATATTCTCTGCTGGCGAGGCAATCGACGCTTCCCGGCGCAGCCGATAGCGCGGGAGCTGGCTCGTTTGACGAGGGTTTCGCGCACGGTCTCGAACGCAGCGAGGAGCCGCTTGCGGCCAGTCTATTCGAGGCGCGTTCGGCGAGATTGCTCGATGACCGGTCGAGGGACTGGTCGACGGGTTACCTGTCGGGACTACTGATCGGCAACGAAGCATCGACCATGCTCGCCGGTGTCCGGAATTGTTTGCTGATCGGCGAATCCGCACTGGTGGACCTGTATGGCCGTGCCCTGTCGGCGCTTGGCTGCATGGCCGTTGCGATCGATGGAACCGCCGCGGTTATCGCGGGGCTGAAACTAGCGGGAGGAACGCCGGCATGAGGTTCGAAGATGCCATCGAGGACGGCGCGCTGCCGATCGTCGCGATCCTGCGCGGGATCGAAACGGCGGCGTGTGTGGCTATCGCCAAGGCGCTGGTCGACGGGGGCATTCGCCTGATCGAAGTGCCGTTCAATTCGCCCGATCCGGTGGGTTCGATCCGCGCCATCGAGCAGGCCGTTGGCACGCGGGCCGCCGTCGGGGGCGGGACCGTGACGTCGTTGGAGAAGGCTGAGGCATTGGCCGGGGCTGGTGGAACCTTCATGGTTTCTCCCAACGTCGATCCGCAGATTATCGCCCGCGCGCTGGCTTTGGGGCTGGACGTGATGCCCGGCTTCCTTACGCCGACCGAGGCTTTCTCGGCGATCACGGCCGGTGCGCGCAATATCAAGCTGTTTCCCGGTTCCGTGCTCGGGAGCAGCTACCCTCGCGCGCTGCGCGACGTTCTCCCGCCGGAAGTCCACGTCTGGGCCGTGGGCGGTGTCGGCGCGGCCAATGTGGCGGAATACGTGTCAGCAGGCATCTTCGGCATCGGAGCAGGGAGCAGCCTGTTCAAGCCGGGAGACAGCGCGGCGACGGTCGGCGCGCAGGCAACGGAACTGGTCGCCGCCTGGCGAGCGGCGAAAGCCTGACCGTGCGCCGGGTTCGCAATCTTTTCGCCTTAGGCTGTGCCGCCACAGCGTTAGTGCTGAGCGGCTCGTCCTTCGCACAAACCGGACGAGAGAACCGTGAAGGCGCCGCGTCGCAGCCCACGCTCAATGCACAGCTGTCCGGCGATCTGGCCGTTCACGATCCTGCGATCATTCGCGAAGGGGAAACGTATTACATTTTCAATACGTTGGGTCACTATATCGGGATCAAGAGCTCAAAGGATCTGGTGCATTGGACCGATATCGGAGCGGTCTTCGCGCAAATCCCCGCCTGGGCGCGGCAGGCTGTTCCTGGCACCAAGGGTATCTGGGCACCCGACATCTCGTTCGTGAATGGCCAATACCGGCTCTATTATTCGGTCTCCACCTTCGGCTCGAACCGCTCGGCCATCGGCCTTGCGACCAACAGGACACTCGATCCTGCCTCACCCGATTACCGGTGGATCGACCACGGCCTGGTGGTGCAATCCACGCCCGCCGACAACTTCAACGCGATCGATCCCAACCTGGCCGTCGACGCGCAGGGGCATCAGTGGCTTGCTTTCGGTAGTTTCTGGAGCGGGATAAAGCTCATCCCGCTCGACCCCGCCACGGGCAAGCCAGCGCAAGGCGCAAGACCGCTTGCAATTGCAGGTCGTCCCGTCCCCGCTGGAGCACCCGATCCCATCGAGGCGCCGTTCATCTTCCGCCACGGCAACTGGTATTATTTGCTGACCAGCTTCGACTATTGCTGCAAGGGCGTGAACAGCACCTATTACACGGTGATCTCGCGTTCGAAATCAATTACCGGCCCCTTTCGCGGCAAGGACGGCAGCGTGGCGACGAATGGCGGCGGGACGATCCTGCTGCGCGCCGACCTTCAGGAAAAAGGACGGTTTCGCGGACCGGGCCATGCCGGCGTGTTCACCGACACCGACGGCACGACGTACGTTGCATATCACGCATACGACAAACAGGCGAACGGCGCACCGACTCTACGCATCGCACCGTTGAAGTGGGGAGCCGACGGGTGGCCCGTTGCGCAGCAATGACGATGCGTTTCGACCTTCGATCCCAATGCCTGTGACCTGACGAACCATTCCCGGAGAGGACATCATGCAACTCAAGCTGTCACGACGCACATTCGCCGCAGGCGCCGCGCTTTTCCCCGTGGCCTGTTCGCAGGCAGGCAAGATGACGCTGGCCAGCGCGCCCGCTCCCGCCCCGACCGGCCCGGTCATCATCAACCCGCTGGTCAAGCACCGCGCCGATGCGCAAGTGTTCCGGCACGACGACGGCTGGTACTACATGACCGGCTCCGTACCGGAATACGACCGCCTTGTGCTGCGCCGCTCGCGAACGCTGGCCGGGCTGACCGATGCGGAAGAGCGCGTGCTCTGGCGCCATGAAGCAACCGGGCCGATGTCCGGCTTCATCTGGGCGCCGGAGTTGCACCTGTTCGACGGACGGTGGATCATGTACTTCGCAGCCGGCCCCAGCGGCGGTGGTGCCGATGTGTTCCGCATCCGCACATACGCGATCGTTTGCGACGGGGACGATCCTATGACCGGAAATTGGTCGGTTCTGGGGCAGTTCCAGGCACCCTGGGACAGCTTCAACCTCGATTCCACGATGTTCGAGCATCGCGGCACGCGCTATTTCGCATGGGCCCAGCGCGAACCGGGGATCGACACAAACTCCAACCTCTACATCGCCCCGATGGCATCGCCGCTGACCCTGTCCGCCAGGCCGGCAAGACTTTCGGTCCCGACACTCGACTGGGAGATCCGCGGCTACAAGGTGAACGAGGCCCCTGCCGCGCTGGCGCGCAACGGCAAGCTGTTTATCTCCTATTCGGCCAGCGCGACAGATGCGCGCTATTGCCTGGGCCTGCTGACCGCCCAAGCAGATGCCGACATCATGGACCCGCGCAACTGGACCAAATCACCGGAGCCGGTCTTCACAACGTGCAAGCAAACGTCGATTTACGGTCCCGGGCACAACAGCTTTACGGTCGACGAACAGGGCCGTGACATGCTGGTCTATCATGGTCGCGACTATGAACACATCGACGGCGATCCCTTGTTCAATCCCGATCGCCACACACGCGTGCAGCGGCTCTATTTCGATGCGGACGGCAATCCTGACTTCGGCGTACCCGTGGGTAACGGCCCGCTTCCCGATCGTTTCCGCTCTGCCAGCCGGCCTGACCAGTGGCTGGCCTATGACGACACGCACGCATTTTCAGGGCTGGCACCGCTTCCCAACACCCAGATCCGCTCGCTCGATGCGGCAGGAGGGGCGATCAACCTTTCCCCGATCCTGCAACGCGGCCGTTTCCTGGCCAGTGCACCGGACGGTTCAATTACAACCATCTCTGCCAGTCAGGCCGGATCGGCCGCCGCGTTCCGCCGTTTGCCCGGCCCCGGCAAGGACACTGTAAGATTCGAATCGATTGCCCGCCCCGGCATGGCCATCGCGCGCTCGGACAACGGATTGCGGCTTGCGCCAACGCGCGACCTCGCAACGGTCTGGATCGCTTGCTGAAGCGGCATTGTGTCAGACAATTTCGCACTGTTTCCTGGCGAACAAGGCATGATTGCAACACATCTGAACGGTTTTTCTGAGACTTCGTACTTTTTCCTTGCAAGAATTAACTCCGACAAATAACAGGGCATCAAAGTTCAAACAGGGTTGGTCCGGGTGCGCCCGACCAGACCCGGCTGGGAGGGATGATCATGAAGTTAAGGCCGATCGTTTTTTGCACCGCGTCCATTGCCGCGCTGACGCTGGGGACCGCCGCAACCGCTCAAACTGCGGATTCCAAGAAAAACAACGATACCGGCAACCAGCCGATCGTCGTTACCGGCGTGAAGGCGTCGATCATCGGCGCTCTCAATGTCCGCAAGAATTCCATCCAGATCGTCGACTCGGTCGTTGCCGAAGACATCGGCAAGTTGCCGGACAACAACGTGGTCGAAGCGCTGCAACGCCTGACCGGCATCCAGGTTACGGACCGTGCCGGCGGCGAAGCGGCCACCGTTACCATTCGCGGGCTTCCCGATCCGCTGACCACGCTCAACGGACGCAACATCTTCACGGCTGCAGGCCAGTCCTTCGCGTTGCAGGACATCTCGGCCAACCTCGTCAAACAGATCGACGTCTACAAGACGCGCGCCGCGGACCAGATCGAAACCGGGCTTGCCGGCCAGATCGACGTCAAGACGCGCCAGCCGTTCGATTTCGATGGCTTCGCGATTTCGGGCCTTGCGCGCGGCATCTACAATGAGCAGGCGGACAGCTATAATCCGAACCTCGCGCTGCTCGTCAGCGACCGCTGGGAGACCGGCATCGGCGACATCGGCCTGCTGGTGAACGCCAGCTGGAGCAAGACCAAGTATCGCAACATGTCGACCACGGCTGGTGCGTTCGTGCCTTTCGCGACGGAAAACCCTCCGGCCGGATCGGGACTGGTGCCGCTTGAGCGCATGTTCTCCGGCTGGCAGCCGGGTCTTGATGCCGGCCTGCCGACCACGCCAGGGTCCACCATCAACTACAACGGCGTGGACGTTCCTTACTACCTGTCGCGCGACGCGGTGTTCTCGTCCGACCTGTACGGCGAGCGTGAACGCCCCTCCGTCAACGTATCGCTTCAGTGGGCTCCCAACTCAAGCTCGCTTTACACCGCCGAGATGTTCTATTCGGGCTTCCGCGGCCACACCTTCAACTCGCTGCAATTCAGCTTCGTCGACTGGTGGGGTAACCCCGGACCGTTTACGCTCTATGACGGCACGAACATCATCAAGTCACGCACCGTCGATGACGTCTATGGCTTCAACAGTGGCGACTATGCAACGAACCGCACCGACAGCTATGTCTATGCATTGAACGGCAAGTGGGACCTTGGCGATCGCGGCAAGATCATCGGTGACGTCGCCTATCAGACGAGCACCAACAAAACCTCGTTCATCGCCATGCGCACCGATCGCGTAGCGCATCAGATCACCGCCGATTTCAACGCCGGCGACGGCATTCCTTCGTATCACTTCGCCGACGATTCCCTGCTCACAGATCCGAATGTGTGGAATGTCGCCCAGCTTTACGACAACGCCAACAAGAACAAGGGCAGCGCCTTCACCGTCACGCTTGACGGATATTACACCTGGAATGAAGGCTTCATCCGCCGCGTGAAGGCCGGGCTGCGCTATGACGACCGCAAGGCGTCGAGCTTTGTCCGCGCGCAGGATGCCGGATGCCTGTGCGTACCGCTTTCCACGCTTCCTGAAGGCGCTACGTTCACCAACTCCGGCTTCATGAGCGGCATCGCGGATGTTCCGCGCAGCTGGGTGCTCGCCAACGGTAGCTGGCTCCACGACAATGCCGACCTTGTGCGCGGCCTCTATGGCTTGCCCACGTCCGACCAGCTTTCGCTCGCCAAGACGTTCGACATCGACGAAGTGACGATGTCGGGCTATCTCATGGCCGACGGACAGGTTTCGATCTTCGGGCGCCCGCTCAAGCTCGAAGGCGGCGTGCGCTATGTTTCGGTCACGACCAATTCGAGCTTCTTCGACCGTTACAACAACAACGCGCAGACCCTTTCGGGCAGCCAGTCGGACAAGTTCCTGCCCAGCTTCACTGCCCGATACGAGATCACGCCGAAACTGCATCTGCGCTTCAACTTCGGCGAAACGCTGCGTCGTCCGAACTTCGGCGACATCAATCCGAACTACAACCTCACGGGCGACCTCACCAATGTCGGGTACGGCAGCGGAACGGCGGGCACTGCCAACCTTCGGGCGACGACATCGAAGAACTACGACCTTGCGCTTGAATGGTACTTCGAACGCAACAGCGCGATTTACGTTACCGGCTTCCGCCGCGAGATAGACGGCCTTGTCGTGCCGTTGACCGTGATGGAAACCATCCCGAACAACGGTATCGTTGCAGGCGCGACCGACCGCTTCGCCATCACCCGCCCGGTCAATGCGTCGAACGGTGTACTCAAGGGCGTGGAAGTGGGGCTGACATACTTCCCGAACTACCTGCCCGGCATCCTGAAGGGCTTCGGTTTCCAGGGTAGCGTTACTGTCCTGGATTCGAACCAGAACATTCCGCAGACGGACTCGGCAGGCAACATCACGGGCGAGACGAATTCGAAGTTCTTCGCCGTTTCGGACTTCTCGTACAACGCAACACTCGCCTACGACCGCGGTCCGTTCAACGCCCGCCTATCGTGGGTCTGGCGCAAGAGCTTCCTGCACAACAACGAAGCACGCCTGTTCGCCAACCCGATCGGCGTCTGGTTCCGGCCCGACAAGAGCCTGGACCTGGGCCTGACGTGGAACGTAACCGATCGCATCGGCCTGACGTTCGACGCCACCAACCTGACCAACGCGAAGCAGCAGAACTATTACAGGTTTGCCGATGTAGGCAATCCGCAGCAGTTCAACCTCGGCACCCTGCAACTGGCGCGCACTTTCGCGCTGGGTGCCCGCTTCACCTTCGACTGATGGCCCTCGCCGGGCGGGAACGACAGGCTCCTGCCCGGCCATTGGGGACGCAGGTGATTAGCCCCGGCCGATCGGCGGCATTGGCGGAAAGGCGACACAGTGCGCGGTATCCTGAGAACGCTTCTCACCGGTTCCGCGCTTGTATTCACCTCCGCGGCCGGGTTCCCTCGCCCGGCCTCCCCACCTCCGGCAATCGACGAACACGCGGTAGCCCGCCGGCAGTTCGGCAACGATGCGCCCTGGTACGAGCACCGGATACCCTTCTTCGAATCTTCGGATAGCAGGATCGATGCGGTCTATTATTACCGCTGGTCGATCTTCCGTTCGCACCAGCGCGACCTGGGCGACAAGGGCTATATCACCACCGAGTTCGCCAACGACGTTTCGTGGCAACGCGAACCCTATGCGAGCCTTAACGATGCCAGCGGCTTTCACATTGCCGAGGGCCGCTGGCTGAACGACCGCCGGTTTACCGACGACTATATCAATTACATGTATCGCGGCGGAAACGACCGGCATTTTACCGATTACATGGCGGCATCGGTCTGGGGGCGATACCTGGTCGATGGCGACCGTGCTGCGGCTGTGCGCCACTTGCCTGTCATGCGCCACATCTACGGTCTGTGGGATGATCACTACGATTTCGGCAAGGGGCTCTATTTCATCGAACCGCTGCTGGACGCTACCGAATACACCGTGTCCTCAATCGACGCTTCGGGCGGCAAGGACGGCTTTCGCGGAGGCGATTCCTTCCGCCCCTCGATAAACAGTTACATGTTCGCCAACGCACGCGCGATTTCGAACATCGCCCGATTGGCCGGCGACGGATCGCTCTCCCGAAAATTCGCAGGTCGCGCAGAGGATCTGCGCAAGCGCGTGGTGTCCGACTTGTGGAACCAGCCGCTTACTCACTTTACCGATCGCTACAAGGTCGGGAACGAGCACGTGGCTTACTGGCAACCCGTCCGCGCGCGCGAACTTGTGGGCTACCTTCCCTGGACCTTCGATCTCGCGCCCGACAGTGCACGCTATGCAACGGCCTGGTCGCACCTGCTCGATCCCGCATCGCTGGCAGGGGCGCATGGCATGCGGACGGTGGAGAAGAGCTACGAATACTACATGCGCCAGTACCGCTATCTCGGCACCGCGCCCGAATGCCAGTGGAACGGCCCTGTCTGGCCATACCAGACGACGCAAGTGCTGACCGGCATGGCCAACCTTCTTGATCACTACAACGAAACCGGCCCAGTCACGCGCAGCACCTGGATGCGTCTTTTGCGCCAATACACCGCACTGCATTTCCAGGCCGGCCGGTTCGACCTTGAAGAGGATTACGATCCCGCCACGGGCAAACCGATTGTCGGACTGCCGCGCAGCCATCACTATTTCCACTCAGGCTATATCGACCTGATCATGACCGGACTGGTCGGCATCCGCCCGCGTGCGGACGATGTTCTGGAGGTCGATCCGCTCTTGCCACCAGCCGGTGACCCACAAACCCTGGCATGGTTCAGGGCGCAGGACGTGCCGTACCACGGGCACCGCGTCGCCGTGACCTGGGACGCGGACGGTTCGCATTACCATCGCGGGGCCGGCCTTTCGATCGAGATAGATGGTCGCGAGGTCGCCCGGCGAAAGTCCATCGGCCGACTGCAGGCGCCGATCTCGCGCAAGGCAAACCCGCCGATCCATCGCGAAATCGATCGTGCGGTACAGCTTGTTCGCGGCCAGTACCCAATACCCAGCGCATCCAGCGGCGAGGACGCTGAAAAGCTGCACGGGGCAATAGACGGCCGCGTCTGGTTCTATCCCGAACTGCCGAACGGTTGGGAATCGGATGGATCAAACGCGCCGCAATGGTTCGCGGTGAACTTTGGCAAAACCGTCAGCCTCGGCAGCGTCGAACTCTCATTCTTCGCGGATGCTGCGCGGTATTCCGCACCCCGGTCCGTCTCTATCGAATATTGGCGCGATGGCCGATGGACCGGTCTTGCGCAGGGCCAGCCAATCGCAAACGGCGTCACCAGGCTGGACTTTGCGGACGTGAAGACATCACGCATCCGGGCGCGCATGACCCCCTCAAAGGGCCGTGCGATACGCCTGGTCGAACTCAAGGCCATGGATGGCACCACCGCGCATTGACCGGCGGCGGCGCGCAAACGTCGATTGCCCGCCGTGCGCTATTCTACGTGCGGCCAGCCATCAGCATCGAATGTAAGCTTGTTCAGCCCCAGCCGGGGTGCGCCGTTCAACGACCCGTCATAGTAATGATAGACAAGCAGCGGCGCGGTTGGCCCTTCCATCACGCTCTGTCCGCCGGGGCCGAAGATGTTGCCGTGCGTGCTGAGAAGAATCGTGCCTCCGCCGTCTTTCAGATCGATACCCCCGCGATCGACGAACGGCCCCGTCGGACTGGTAGAGCGGCCCACGATGATCCGATAGGTGCTGTTGGTTCCCTGGCAGCATTCGTTGATGGGGGCGAAGTAATAGTAATAGTGCGTTCCACCAACCGTTTGCGGGAAGATGAACGGCCCCTCCTCGCCCGCACCGCGCCGCGCGATGTCATAAAGCGTATTGTTGGACGACAGTCGCAGGCCCGTCGCCGGGTCAAGCTGCAGGATGTGGATGCCGTCTTCCCACGATCCAAACGTCAGCCACCAGTTGCCGGCGGAATCGATATACGGCGCGGGATCAATGGCGTTGAAGCCCGTCGTGCATCCTGCCGTGATTCCGCATGACGAGATGATCTCGCCTGCATCGGTCCAGGGGCCGTCGGGGTTCTTGCTGGTCGCAAGGGCGATCACCGCCTCCGCGCCCTGGTTTGTGCCGACCTTGGATGGCGTGTCGTAGATCGGGATCGAATAGTATTGGTAGTACGTGCCGTTGGCGTACATCACGCTTGGCGCCCAGATATCCGTCCGGCCGCCGCCTCCGGTCGTGTTTTTGCTTGCCCACCAGCTGAAGTCCGGAGAAATGTCGCCACTTGCGACAGACGTGAACGTGACCAGATCCGTGGACTTCGCCAGGGTGTTGTGCGTTCCGTAAAGCCAGTAGGTTCCGGACGTGTCCCGGATCATGTTCGGGTCGTGAACGCCCGTTCCTGTGCCCATGACCGTCATCGGCATGGGGTAAGCCGGGGCACCCGTTGCATCGATCGTCCACTCCTGTGTGTCGGATGACGTGGAACGCGCCCCCTGGGTGATCGTACCCGATGTGTCAGATTGCAGGTATAGACCGCTATTTGCGTTCTTCAGGACATAATTGCCGTTCGACAGCTTGTAGAACGCCCAAAGATGATCGTTGGTCCCGTTATCGGCCCATTGGACGGCCGCGGCGCCGCCTGCGGTCGACGCATTCGATATGCCAATTACCTGGTGGGTCAGCATGTTCTCTATGTTGTATTGGCCCGATCGCATCGGCATGACGTGCCAACGCTGCACATCGGATGAATTGTCCGCCGCCGTGGCGACGGCCGTTCCGGCCGCCTGGTTTCCGCCCGCCACGGTAAGAACTTCGCCCGTGGACACGTTGACGATCTTCAATTGCGACGCAGTGTCGATGGTGGCGAGCGTTGCGGTCGGCGTCGCACTCGGCGTTGGAGTTGGCGTCGGGGTGGGCGATGTCGGAAGCGTCACCGTGCCCGACGAAGCGCTCTGCGAACCACCGCCGCATGCGGTCAAGCCGAGAACCAGCGGCGCCGACAAGGCAAATGCACGGAAACGCGCCGATCTCGCGGACATGAACATCGAGACTCCCCCAAGGCATCATAAGATTATTTGTCTGACAATTACATCACTCAGAACGCCTCTTGATGTCAACCTGCTACACGCCAGATTTTTCAATCCAGGTAGGCTCTCCGCAACGTGATATTTGTTTCTTATTGTTTTTTTATAATACCTTACCAGCTACCCACCTCGGGAGTAACATCGCCACGTTGACGCAATATCCATCTCAAAATCCATGTAGGATCGTCGCTATTTTTTGTAAATTTTACTCATACACAAGGAGGCAACTGATCATGTGGTTGGAAGGCGCGAAATGAGGGACCCAATGGCCTCCGGCGATCTCGAGGGCGGGAGGTGTCAGTCCGATGCAAACTGCTCTCCACTGGATGCACGGCTTCCGGAAGGCGGCCTGCCTCAGGTCTTGAGGGACGGCCACTCGGCGAGCGCCGCCGAGCGTCGTTCCTTGTAGACTTGTCTGCTGACGAGGAGGCGTTCCTGGGAAAAATGGTTGTGGACCGAGGCGTGAACCGAAGCGAATTTCTGTAGCGTCTTCATGCGCCGGAAGCGCTGCATCGCCCGCTCTCGTCGTCGGGTGAATTTTCGGCCCGGTTGTTCAGGTGCCGACCAACCTCCCGGCGCCCCTCGTTTCGCAGCTCATGCATGGCCGCCGGATGCGAGCGCAGCCCATCGGTGACGATGGTCTCGGCCTTGCCGTGCCGCTTCAGCGCCTTCTACGGAAGCCGCGAAGCCGCAGATTTATCCTGTTTCCTGGTAACGTAGCTCTCCAGAACCTCGCCCTCGTGATCGATGGCCCGCAACAAGTAGCGGATCTCGCCGTTGATCTTCACGTACACCTGGTCAACATGCCACCTCCAGTGCCGGAAACCCCGCATCCGGCTGATCCGCTAACGCCTGATGTCAGCGGCGAATAATGGGCCAAACCGGTTCCACCAATGGCGCAGGGTTTCATGACATATGTCGATCCCACGCTCGAAGAGCAGGTCTTTGACATTTCGCAGGCTCAATGGAAACCGGACATAGAGCATCACCACCAGCCGGATCACTTCCGGCGAAGAGTGAAAATAGCGGAAAGGCGAGGCGGGCTTTCGAGGGCGTGGCATCGCCCCGCCCTACCTTCGCCGCCTCAGTCTTCAATCCGGTGCAGTTGCTCTGACATCATCTTTGTCCGACATCACCCTCGCAGTTTGCAAGTCCAGCCCACTGCCGCATCGCTCAGTAGCTCGGCGCGCGCCCCTCTCAGGTCGGCACCGTTACGCCCGGCCGGCTCGGGCCCCTCGCCCAGCCCGCGCCACAGGGCGGCGTTGAAGCGGCGGGTATCGAGCCTGTCCTCGCTGGAAAAATCCTGCCCGCGCATCGCATCGGCCCACCAAGCGGCAGAACGTTTGCTGCACGCCGGAGCACCGCCCATGGCATAGCGTTCGGGCGGGATCGGCAACTGCGTGCTCTTCAGCACCGGCGCGGCGACGGCGGTGTAGGTCCAGTCCTTCTGCGCGGGGTCGAACAAGTCGGCCATGGGCGCCGCCATCGCGTCGTTCAGCCCCAGCGGCTTCAGGCCAAGAAACGCCTCGATCGTGCGCAGCACGTTGACCGTGGTGTAGCGGGTGGAGATCAGCGTATCGTGCTTCACATACGGGCCGACCACGAAGACCGGGCTGCGATGCGCGTCTACATGGTCCGCGCCGTTCTGCGCATCGTCCTCTATTATGAAGATCAGCGTCGAATCCGCTGCCTTGCCGCGGGCGACACGTTCGATCACGCGGCCCAGCGCATAATCGTTATCGGCCATCTGCGTTTCGACTGTGTTCACCCCGTCAATCGCATCGTTGAAGGAGCCGAAATGATCGTGACTAAGGCGTAGCAGCGTCAGCGCGGGAAGGTCTCCCTTCGCATCCATGTCGGCATATTCGCGCTCCCATTCCAGTTCGCGCCAGTAGTCCGGCAAGCGTTGGTCGAAGCCGGCGAAGTACGGATCGCTGCGGTTCGCCAGCAGGCGGTCGCCCGGCGTGTAGATGCGGCGTTTTTCGGCAAACGGGTGGCGCACCGGCGGGACATCGCCGGGCTTGCCGGTATCGTAGACCGATGCATCGGAGAATCCGTAGTTTCGCACCGAAAGCCCGGCGCGGATCGCTGCGTCCCACAGGTATCCCTGATTCTCGAGGTCATCGTCGTCAGCGTCAGGCGCAGTCAGCAGGCGCGGTCCGGGAAGAAGGTCGGGATCTTTGGAAAGCGCGGGATTGGTCGCGTGTCGCTCGTCCATCGTCTGCTGCGTATAAATGAAGCGGTCGGCTTCTTCGGATTCGTAACCCAGGCCGCGCTGCGCGTAATTTACCGGCGCGGTCTTTTCCAGCATGTCGGGTACGCGCGCGGCGGTGGACCATGTCCAGCCGGTGCTCGACTGTTCGCCGCTGACGTAGAAGTTGTCGAGCGTAACGAACTGGCGGGCAAGCCGGTGGTGGTTAGGCGAAAGAGCTTGGCCCAGGATCGCCAGCTTCGGATCGCCATTTCCACGGTCGAGGTCGCCCAGCACCTGATCGTAGGTGCGGTTTTCCTTGATGATGAAGATAACGTGCTTGATGTGCGGCCTGATCACATCGATCGCGCCTTCGGCAGCCTCGCGCTTGCCGGCCGCCTCAAGGCCGATGTTTTTCGCCACTTGCAGCGACGTGGCCGCCAGCGTGGTTTCGGCCGGCAGCGGGAATTGCAGAAGACCCGCCTTTTCCAGTTGGTAGATATACTGGTTCGCCGGCCCGCAGGCATCGGGCTGGGAACGATAGATGGCGAGTTTCGGCACGCAGCCCTGCGGGTTTGGTCCCGGCGGGCTTTTGCGGTTGGCAACGAACACGCGGCGCCCGTCGGCGCTGGTCGCCACGGCAGAGGGATACCACGCGGTCGGCACCAAACCTTCCACGCTTGCCCCTTCGGCGGACGGCGCGACAACGGCCAGCGCGTTGATCCCCCCCAGCGTCACCAGCAGCCGACCGTCGGGCAACTGGAACAGCGAATTGGGGTTGAGGCCCTTGGCCAGTTTCTCCCCTCCTCCGTTCGCTTCGCCAAGGCTTTCCGGCAAATGCAGACGCGGTTCGGTGAGCATCGCACCGCTTTCGGCATCGAGAACGGCCAGTCGGTCGGCATTGTCTTCGGTAGCGAACAGCCGCTCGCCCCTGGCGCCCGTCATCAGCGCGGTTGGCTCGCCAATCGTCTTTGTGCGGCCGGTGACGGAAATGCGGTCACCTTCTATCCCCAGCACCACGATCTCGCGGTCGCGCGGGGACGAAACGAACGCCCGGCCAGGCGCGGTCCAAACGACCGCGTAAGGAAATTCGCCGCCCGGAACGCCACTGGCCGCAGGGTCTATCTTGCCGGGGCGCAAGTCCTGCTCGGCTATGACCTTGCGCGCTTCAAGGTCAATCAGGCTGACCGAATCGTTATAGTAATTGGCGACCAGCGCGCGGCGGCCATCCGGGCTGAGCGCCACCCCCGCCGCCTGCGGCTTCACATCGGCGCCAAGGCCAGCGGCGTGCCCCAGCGCTATCTTGCCGTCAGCGACGAAATGCGCGCCTCTTTTCGCGAACAGGTACAGCGCATCGTCCACCCCGCCGCCGACCACGAATCCGCGCCCGTCCTCGCGCCAGGCGATGCCGCCATAGGAATTGGGCACCGCAACGGTTTCTATCCAGCGCGCGCCCTTTGCCCCGATCGCATAACGGAACACGAACTGCTGCGACTGTTCGGGCATGATCTTGCCGTTCGGCCCGACGTAGCGATTGAACCCGCTCGTCAGCACCAGCATCTGGCGCTTGTCGGGGCTTACCGCGATTGCGGCGGCACCGTCGGCCACCGTTTGCGGGGCAGGTCCGATGCGGGTGACAAGCGGTTCAAAAGAAGCGCCGGGCGCGGCTGTTGGCGTAACCACCTGCCCTGTGGGAAGCGAAGTGCCATCCTGTCCCTGCCGTGCAGCAGCAGGATGCGGGCACGCCATAAAGGCGACGGCTGCAAACACGGGGGCGAAAACGGCGATGGCGGCCGGATGTCTAAAAGTCATACGAACTGAATAGCCGCAAAATTGAGGCGTTTGGATGACAAATTTCGGGAATTCAGCGAGCGGTTCAACCGCCTTGCGCAGGATAAGGCATGCCGGGCGAAAGGCACCTGCCCCGCCCGGCATGCTTCAGCCGACAATCGTCAGAAATCGGTCGTCAGCGTCAACACCGTGGTGCGCGGTGCACCGATCCATGCCCCGCCGCCGGAAATGCCGCCGAGGTAGCTGATGTTGAACAGGTTGTTGATCGTCATGCTCAGATCGACGCCCTTGAGCACGTCCGAAATCCGCTCTCCCTTCACGCCGACGTAAAAGTCGGTGAGGAAGTAACTGTCGGTTTTCCAGCTGTTCGCCAGGTCGACATAGCGCGTACCGGTGAACTTGCCCGAAAGGCCGGCCCGGAACGGGCCGTCGTGCCAGTCGACAGAGCCGACGATCATGTTCTTCGGGATGCCGGTAACGCGATTGCCGGGCGTGATGCCGATGGACGTGTCGATATCGGGATAGCCGGTGCCCAGATACGTCGAGTCCGTATAGGTGTATGACCCATAGACGCTCACCTGCCGCGACACATGGACGCTCGCGCCCAGTTCCACGCCCTGGCTCTTGATGCCGCCGGCATTGAGGTAATTGCCGTCCGTCTCGTTCAGGTAATCCGGCCCGCCGCTCACACCGGGTGCAAGGTAGATGATCCGGTTCTTGAACCTGATGTCGAAGAACGTCGCCGATGCCGAAATGCCATTGGCGTTATAACGAACGCCGGCATCGATGTTGCGCGCGGTTTCGGGCTTGAGGCTGCCGATGTTCGCCGCGTTCACTTCAAGCAGGTTGTCGCCAAGCGACTTGAAGTTCTCTGCATAGCCGGCAAACAGTTCCAGACCGTCAACCGGGGGACGATACTGGATGCCGCCCGAGAACAGCACCTTCGAGGTCGACTTGACCGAAAGGCTGGGAGACTGGCGGAAAACGTCCTCGCGGTCGACCTTGTCGCGGAACTGCTTCATTCCTCCGGTTAGCGTGACCGGGCCAAGCTTCACCTGGTCTTCCAGGTACCATTTGAACACGGTCTGCGGATAGACGCGGCTGTACTGCACCCAATAGGGCTTTGCGTCGAAGTAATCGCCGACGCGGGTATCGATTACCTTCTGCCAGCTGCGCGATTCCTCGCGGCGGGTATCTTCGTACCACAGGCCGCCACGCAGCGTATTCTCGGCCATGCCGAACCGCGCCGTCCAGTCGAAATCGCCGGTCGCGCCGATGCGGCGCTTCTTGTAGTTCGTGGTGCGGTAGGACTGAACGGGAATTGCGCCCGCCGGGAAACAGGCCGGATCGTAAGTTGCTCCCGCGCCGCCATAGGGGAACTTGATCGAAGAGACGCAGCCGGGAGCGGGCGACAGCGCAACGCCGTTCTGATCGACGAATGTAATCAGCCCCAATGGAGCGCCGCCGTTGACGGTGCCAAGGTCAAGGTATTCGCTTTCGGGGTTGCCCACACCGTCATTGGTGACATTGACAAGATAGGGCGGCACCCAGTCACCACGACCCTTGTTCTTGTGGTAGTATCCGCCAACGTGGACGTTGAGGCCCTGCGCCAGTTCGGCATCGACCTTCAGGTAACCGAAATAGTTGGTGCGCAGCGTACCCCACGCCGGACGATAAAGCTGGTCGATATAGGGAACGCCGGTCCACCCTGCGATAAGCTGGTCCCAATGCGGCGTGGCGGCATAGTCGGCGGGCGAAAACAATCGCTGGTAATTGTTCTCATGCGCGTTGTCGTATGAGAAATAGCCGGTCAGCTTGACCTTGCCGAAATCGCCCTGGACCTTGGCCGCGATGTTGTCGCGGTTGTTGTTGGCCGAAGCGTTGATCCAGTCGGTCGCTTCCTGGTGCGAAGCGGAAATCCACGCCTTGATCGTCTCGTTCAGGATGCGGCCCGTATCGAACCTGGCGAAGGCGCGCTTTGCCTGAAACTCGCCGATGGAGCCTGAAAAACGCATCCGGCGATCGTCAAGCGGGTTACTCGTCTGGTAGTCGATCGTGCCGCCAAGTGCCTCGGTCGAACGCGAAGCGATATCGCCGGTTCCCTGGGCGACAGAGATGCCGCCGATGTTCATCGAATCGATGTAGCGGTTGGCCTTGGACCCGCCGCCGTAATTCGAGTTGCCGTTGGGCATTCCGTCGATCGTCATGCCGATCTGCTGTTCGTCCAGGTTGTCCTGGAAACCGCGTATCTCGACCGTGGAAGACCAGTCGTCGAAGCCGAAGGTATCGCCTTCCTGCACGCTTACGCCCGGCAGGTTGTCGATTGCCGAAAGCGGACCTGTCAGCGGCGCCTGCTGCGCCAACATGTTCTCGCTGACGTCGGAGTTGTTATAGGTCGTCGCGCGGCCGCTAACGATGATGACCGGTCCGCTGTTGTCGGCGAGGTTGGCCGACATCGAATCCGTAGCCGCATCTTCGGCGTGAGCGCTGAACGGAATGGAGAGCGCAAGCGCCAGGACACTGGCACCAACGCGAATGCGAAAGTTGGTTGCTTTCATTTTTCATGACCCCTCGTCGGGATGCCCGCTGCGGGCATCCACCGGGGGCCCATTGGCGCGCCTTTGCGACAAGAGAATTATGGTTTCGGGTCAAACCGGTTGCAGTATTTCGGCTTGGCGAAATCACGCTGCTGTCCGGCTCGTATTTGCGCGCTTTGGCGATCGGTGAACGTTCCAGGAATATCGATGATGCCGTCGATTTCCGCTTCGGTGAGCGCCGGTTGGATCTGTCAGTCTAACCCAAACCGCTCTCCGCTGGTCAGACGGCCCCCTGCCCGCGCGAGGCCTTACCCCATGAGGTTCTGCCACTCTGCCAGGGCGGCCGAGCGGCGGATCTTGTAGGTCTGTCGGTCGACGAGGTGGCGTTCGGAATTGAAGTGGTTGTGAAAGGAGGCATGCACCGAGGCGAATTTCTGTAACGACTTCATTTGTCGAAAGCGGAGCATCGCTCGCTCGCGTCGTCGGAAAGGCAAATGGCTGTTCTGACCCGGTTGTTGGCCCAGCGGCCGACCTCCTGCTTCTGTGCACAACCGAGCTCGGTCATCGCTGCCTTGTAGGAGCGCAGGCCGTCGGTGGTGATGGCCTCGGCCTTGCCGTGTCGCTTCAATGCCTGCTTCATGAAACGCAACGCCGCAGGCTTGTCCCGCGTCCTGGTGACGTAGCTTTCCAGGACCTCGCCCTCGTGATCGACCGCGCGCCAGAGGTAGACCATTTCGCCATTGAGCTTCACGTACATCTCGTTGAAGCGTCCCGGGTTTTCCGGAGGCTCCTATTTGTGAGAAGGAGCCACAATGAGCGCTACAAGGAACAAGTTTTCGCCTGAGTTTCGCGACCGTGCGGTACGGATGGTGGAGGAGCATCGGGGAGATTATCCGTCAGAGTGGGCGGCAATGACCTCGATTGCCGGAAAGGTCGGCTGCACGACCGAGACGCTGCGCCGCTGGTGCCGCGAGGAGGCGAGCCGACGAGCGGGACCAGCGGCGCAGGCCGCCAGTGACCGGGATCGGGTCAAGGCGCTGGAGCGCGAGGTGAAGGAGCTTCGCCGGGCCAACGAGATCTTGCGTAAGGCCTCGGCATATTTTGCTCAGGCGGAGCTCGACCGCCACGGCAAATGGTGATGTCGTTCATCGACGCTCACCGGGGTGAACTGGGTATCGAGCCGATCTGCCGCGAACTGGCGGTCGCCCCGTCCTCCTATCACGAACATGCTGCCCGCCTTGCCGATCCCGGAAGGCGTCCTGCCCGTGCCCAGCGGGACGACGATCTCATGGAAGACATCAAGCGTGTCCATGAGAACAGGTTGGCTTCGCCGCCCTTCGGGTCGGCCTCTATGGCACGCGCAAGGTCTGGCACCAGTTGCGGCGCGAAGGCATCGCTGTAGCCAAGTGCACCGTGGAGCGGCTGATGCGGACCATGGGGCTGGCAGGCGTTCGGCGGGGCAAGACGACGGTCACTACCGTCAGCAACCCGAAGGCGCCATGCCCGCTCGACAAGGTCAACCGCGAGTTCCGCGTCAGCCGGCCCAACGCCCTGTGGGTGGTCGACTTTACCTATGTCCACACCTGGGCCGGGTTCGTCTACGTCGCCTTCGTGATCGATGCCTATGCCCGGCGTATCGTGGGCTGGAAGGTCAGCACCAGCGCCACGGCGAACTTCGTTTTGGATGCCCTGGAGCAGGCGATCCACGCCCGCAGACCCGGCCCCGATGACGGCCTGATCCATCACAGCGACAGGGGCGTGCAATATCTGGCCATGAACTACACCCAGCGCTTGGCAGAGGCCAACCTCGTCCCGTCCGTTGGCAGCGTCGGCGATAGCTACGACAATGCCTTGGCCGAGACGATCAACGGTCTCTACAAGGCGGAAGTGATCTGGCGGCAGCGGTCATGGCCGAGCGTATCGGCTGTTGAAATGGCAACCCTGCGCTGGGTCGACTGGTTCAACAACCATCGCCTGTTCGGCCCCATCGGGCACATCCCACCCGCCGAGGCCGAAGCCAATTACTATGCAGCCAGAGGGAACCTCGATATGGTCGCATGACTCAAATGAAACCGCCTCCGGAAAACCCGGGACGCTTCACGTCGAGATGCCACCGCCACTGCCGGAAGCCGCGCATCCGGTTCACGCGCTGCCGGCGAATATCGGCCGCAAAAAGTGGGCCAAAGCGGTTCCACCAGTGGCGCACGGTTTCGTGGCAGATGTCGATCCCGCGTTCGAACAGCAGGTCCTCGACATTTCGCAGCGAGAGCGGGAACCGAACATACATCATGACCACGAGGCGGATCACCTCGGGCGACGAGTTGAAATACCGGAACGGGCTGGCTGGCTTGCGGGGGCGAGGCATCGCCCTGCCCTACCCTCGCCGCTTCACCCGTCAATCCGGTGCGTTTGGTCTGACAGTGCCCATTCAGGCGCTTTCACGCGCGATCAGCCTAAAACCAACGTCAATCGGATGGTCGGGCAGCATCGTACCTTCTGTGTACTTCCGGATCGCAGCAATTGCCTCACGTGCGATCCGGCGACCATCTACATCCATCGTGGTGATGGTCGGTCTCATTTCGCCGGCAATCGAGCTGTTGCCAAAGCCTACTACCGCCAGATCATCGGGCACGCGCAATCCCGCGGCATGCGCCTCTACGATCAATCCTTGCGCCAGATAGTCCGAGCCGCACACAACGACGTCTGGCATCTCAGGCAGACGGCGAACATCGGCAAAAACGCGGCGTCCATGCCCGAAGCGAGAGGGAATATCGACGGTGGCGTTGGTTACTCCCCCCCCGCCCAGCGCCTGCCATTCTTCGATGAAGCCATTGCGTCGGATTCGCGCGCGCGCGCCATCGGCCGTGACGAGATGCGGGCGGCGATATCCGCGCTGCATCAGAAATCTCGCCATGTCCCTGCCTGCATCGCGGTGCGAAAAGCCAATCGCCAAACCAACCGGATGCTCGGGCAGCTCCCAAATCTGGATGAAAAGCGTGCTGCTGCGCTTCACCAATGGAGGAATTGAGGAATCAATCGGACCACTCGAAATGATGGCATCGACCTTACGACTCAGCGCCGCACGGATAAGCGCGCCTGTTTGCGATGCTGAAACGCCGGTAAGGCCCAGCATCACGGTGAAACCGCCCGCCGACAGTTCTTCTGCCATTGCTTCGATCGTGTCGTTGAAGATGGAATCCACAAGGTGCGGGATCAGAACGGCCACCATCTTCGACTTGCTCGAGGCAAGGCCGCCGGCAAGGAGATTGGGAATGTAGCCGACTTCGGCGATGGCCTTGCGGATGCGGTCGGCGGTTGTCGCAGCGACGACCTTGGGGTTGTTTACAAAGCGGCTGACCGTCGCGCTCGAAACGCCAGCCCGCAATGCAACGTCGTCGAGTGTTGGCGCTTTTTCAGGAATGTCAGCCATGCCCCCTCTTAAGTGGCAAGGCGGGGATTGCGCAATCGCTTGCGTGATCAGGCGAAACGCAATGGAACCGACAGCGCGCCAATCTCGGGCCAGCGGCTCATGACAACCTCTCCGTCAAGTTCGAAGCGCGTCGTCGCGGCCAGAATTTCCTCCATCGCAACGCGCAATTGCATCCGCCCGATGTGCAAGCCCGGACAATTGTGCGGGCCGCGGCCGAAGGCCAGATGCTCGCCGATATTGGGCCGGCTCATAATGAACTCGCTGCCGTTCGGGAACACGTCATCATCGCGGTTGGCCGACGCATAAACCAGCGCAACCGCTTCATCCTTGCCAATCGTGCGTCCACCCATCTCGACAGGACATACCGGCGTACGCGCAAATCCGCGATACGGCGTGTAGAGCCGTAAAAACTCTTCGTTTGCCGCAGGTACCAGCGAAGGATCATCGCGCAGGCGCTGCTGCAATGCCTGATCGCGCGAGAGGTGCACGGCAATGTTGCCGATCATCACCATCGGCGCGACCATCCCGACGACCAGAACCTGCCGCACCGTGCCGAGAATCATGTCGTCGGGCAACGGTTCACCGTTGTGACGTGCCGCAAGCAGGGCACTGGTGGGATCATTGGCGGGATCCTGCGGTTCACGATGGCGCAGCGCAATGAGATCGCGCGCCATGTCATAGAGCCGGAGGCTGGTTTCCTTCATCGATTCCGGTTTGGTGGAATGCACCGCGAGGATGAACGCCCGACCTGCATCGTGGAGCGTTTGCAGGGATTCTTCCGGCATCCGCATCCACTCGCCAAATACGTGAACGGGAAGATAGCTGGAAAATTCAACGCAGATGTCACCTCCGCCGCGTTCAACCATCGGCGCAAGCAGCTTGCGCGAAAGATCGCGCGTATGCGGCGCCAGGGCTTCAGCCCGGTCAATCGCAAGGAGCGGATTGAGAGCCCGGCGATAGGGCGTGTGCTCGGGCGGATTGAGGTGAAGCGGCGGACGGCGCCCCGTAAAAGCGACTTTCGGTACAACGTTCTGGACGGACGTCACGAACGTAGGGTCCGAAGCGGCGCGCTTTACGTCTTCATACCGGGTAAGCGCCCAAAAGCCCCCCAGTCCATCGGTGTGCGCTACCGGGCACTCTCGCCGCAACCGCGCGTATTCCGCGTAGGCGCTGTCGAAATCTTCGGGCTGCTCGGGATCGAAGTCCTGCGGAATCTGGCTCATGGGTCGCGCTGATAAGGCATCGACGCGAACAAATGCAAGCGCTATCAGATAGGCAAAACGGGAGAACCACCTTTGCAATTGCAGCCATCAACGTGTCATGCCGATCTGGAACACTCGATCGGCCGAAAGGTTCTTGTGCGCCTGGTCGTCCCGTGCGCGCTTTACATTCTGATCGGCGCGATAGACCGGACCAACGTCAGTTTCGCGGCGTTGCAGATGAACCGGGATCTAGGGTTGACGGGCGGCGAGTACGGCTTCGGCGCCGGCGTTCTGTTCATTGGCTATATGCTGGCAAAGTACCCCAGTGTGCTGGTTTACGAACGGATCGGCATGCACCGCTGGCTCGCCGTCATCACCTTCGCATGGGGGTTGGCATCATGCGCGATGGCATTCGTGCAAAACGAGTGGGAGCTTTATGCCCTGCGCGTTTTTATCGGCTTTATGGAGGGCGGGCTGTCTTCGGGCCTGATGTTATATCTGAGCCATTGGGCGCCAGAACGTTATCGCGCGTCGATCCTTGCCATTCCGATCACGTCGATTTCAATCGCACAAGTCATCGGCGCACCTGTTTCCGGCATATTGCTGGATGCCGCCAACCCGCTCGGCCTTCCGGGTTGGCGCTTCATGTTCCTGATCGAAGCGCTGCCTGCGCTGGTGCTGGCAGTGTTCGCCCTGGCCCATTTTCCTGATCGCCCCGCCAATGCGCGATGGCTGGATCAGAGCGAGCGCGAATGGTTGGCCGCCAACGTCAAGGGTGCGACACGGAAGTCGTCGGCCGAGAGCGACGGCGGACGCTGGGACATTTTGACCAGTTCCACGGGATGGATATGCGCCGGCATATGGTTTTGCATCCTTGCCAGCAATTACGGCGTGATGTTCTGGCTGCCGCAGGTGGTCAAGGGAATGGCGGGCCTGACGGCGACGCAGACAGGCATCGTGGTTGCATTGCCCTGGGGAGCGAGCGCCATTGGGTTGCTGCTCAATGCGCGACATTCCGACCGCACCGGCGAACGCTATCTTCACGTTGCGATTCCTGCACTTGTCGGCGGTTGCGGGCTATTGGCCGCCTATCTGACTGGACCGAGCTTGCTTGGCCTTGCCGCACTGATCCTCGGCGGCGCATGCACCGGCTGCACCGTGGCCGCGTTCTGGGCAATCCCTATCCGCCTCATGAAGCCGGCAGCACTCGCCATGGGAATTGTAGTGATCAACATGTTCGGTAGCCTTGCAGGGGCTACTGTGCCTGCGATGATGGGCGTACTCAGCCAAAATAGCGGCTCATTTCTGCCGCCGACTCTGCTCCTGTTCGGAATCGCAGTGGGTTGCGCCGCCTTGTGCCTGATGGCGCGAGCTGCCGACCGAACCGGTCGCATTGACCGGAAGTGATAAGCCGTGCGCAAATCTTGCTGCTGGCGGGCATCGCGGCGATGGGATCAATGGCGATCCATATGCTTATCCCCGCCCTTCCACTCATCGCGGCCGGATTCAAAATCAGCGAGGCCGCAGCACAACAAATCGTTAGCGTCTATCTGATTGGCCTAGGCGCAGGTCAGCTTGTCGCAGGGCAGTTCGTCGACCGCCTCGGGAGGCGTCCGGTGCTTCTCGCCGGATTGATCGCTTATGGAGCGGGCGCTGCAGGAGCCTACTTTTCCTCCGCCCTGCCCGCATTACTGGTCGCGCGGGTTCTTCAGGCAGTTGGCGGCGCGGCAGGCGTCGTTTCAGCTCGTGTAATCGTAGGTGACAGCGCGGGCCCCGAAGAAGGCGCGGGGAGGCAGGCGACGCTGATGATGGTCGTCCTGATTTCTCCTGCACTTGCCCCGGCAGTTGGCGGAACCATCGCATCCACCGCAGGCTGGCGCTCCATCTTCGCGGTCCTTGCCGCAGCGAGCTTTGCAGCCCTTTTCGTTGCGTGGCGCAAGGTTTCCGAAACCCGCCCGCAACGGAATGCAAACGCAACGCACAGCCTGTCAGGCTCACTATTGGGCGGCTACCGCAAGTTGCTCGCGGACCGTCGGTTTTTGGGCGCTGCCGGTGCGCTCGCAGCGATGAGTTCGGCCCTCTACATGTTTCTAGCCAATGCGTCGTTCCTTCTCATCGGGGTATATGGCCTTTCGCCAAGAGGAGCCGGGTTTGCCTTTTTGATCATCGCCGTGGGCGGGATCGCGGGCACCAGATTGGTAGCATCGCTCGAAAGGCACACTGACGCGTTGATCGCCGGCGTCGCAATTGGCGTTATGGGAACGATGGCAGCGCTTACTCTGGCGCTTGTCGGGCTGAATGGCCCCGTTGCACTAATTGCACCTCTGATGCTCTTGGGCGCGGGTGCAGGCATTGCAGGTCCGGCCGGAATTGGACGCGCAATTTCGGTTGATTCCGCGCTGGCGGGGACAGCAGCCAGCTTGGCCGGAGCAAGTCAAATGCTTATAAGTGCCTGTTCTACAAATCTTATTGGCTATTTTACGCCATTATCGTCAACGGAACTCTGTTTCGCTCTGGTCATCGCCACAACTTTCGCGGCGCTCTTCGCCATTTTGTCCCGACTCTGAATACACCCATTCCGGAAATTAGATTTGCAAGGGCTTACATTTGCAGTTATGCGGCCCTCCAACCAAAACCAATGGGGAGGTCCTAATGTTGAAATCCACCTTCGCCCGCACGGCGATTGCCGCACTGATGTGCACCGTGGCTGTTCCCGCTTTCGCACAGACTGCACCCACGCCAGCTGCCAAGAGCCAATCAAGCGGTGCCCTGGGCGAGATCGTTGTCACGGCCGAGCGCCGCGAACAGAGCCTGCAGGACATCCCGATTTCCGCCACGGTCCTTTCCGGAGACCAGTTGCAGGAAAAGGGCGTCAGCAACCTTGAAGACATCCAGCAGGTTGCGCCATCGATCGCGATCAACACCTTCAACCGCTCGACATTCATCAACATTCGCGGCGTCGGAATTGCGCAATCGGCACCGACGTCGAATCCAGGCGTTGCCTACTACATTGACGGCCAATTGATTCCGCACGAGCAGTTCATCGGATTCAGCTTCTACGATATCGGTTCGATTGAAGTTCTGCGCGGTCCGCAGGGAACCCTCACCGGCCAGAATTCAACGGGTGGCGCTATTTACGTCCGCACCCCCAAACCGGAATTCAACGAACTGTCCGGCTATGTCGACGCGACGGTTTCCAACTACAATCACTATCGTGCAGTAGCCGCGGTGAACGTGGGCGGCGAAAATGTCGCGCTGCGCGTTGCTGCCGTGCATGACGAGCGTGACAGCTATACGGTCAACATTGCGCCGAACGCGCAAAGCCAGCCCGGCAACTACAATATGGATGCAGTCCGGGCAAACCTGCGTCTCCAGGGGATGGACAGTAAGCTCAACGTCAATGTCCGCGGAGAATATTTCGACGTTCGCACCGACAACAATGCGGTGAAGAATCGCAACGACGCAGTAACCAGCGATCCATTCGTGATCGAGGAAGATGGCCGGTCATATCAGAACCAGGCGGGGTATCGCCTGTCCGGCGAATTGCGATACGATGTATCGGATTCTGTGCAAGCCCGCGGCCTAGTTTCCTGGCAAGACGGATTTACCCATGACCAGACCGATGGCGACCGGACTGCCACGGCGCTGCCTGTTCCTGCCTCCTTGCCTACGAGCCGCTCGAACACGGCAATTTATCCGGGCCGCGTTAGCAACGCTTCGACCGAATTCCGCACGCTCATCGGCGAGTTGAACCTTCTTTCGACCGGCCACGGACCTTTCCAGTGGGTGGTCGGCGCGTTCGCTCTCGACGAAACGGTCCCCGTATCACTTTTCAGGGACAACCGGCACACAACCGATTTTGTTGTCTCCAACAGCGACATCATCACCAGCGCAAAAAACACGTCGTATTCGTTGTTCGGTCAGGCGAACTGGTTCGTCACTCCTGAAATCGAACTCATCGCCGGCGGTCGCTACAGTTGGGACAAGCAGGTCTACACCCGGTTCGCAGTGCCCGGACCACCGATCCCGCTTCCCTACATCAGCGAAGCGACTTCGCATCAGCTGACCGGCAAGCTTGGGGTAAACTATCACTTCGATAACAATAACATGGTCTATGTTACGGCTTCGAAGGGGTACAAGGCCGGCGGCGTCAACCTGACGCCGAATACGCCCAATTTCCTTCCCGAGCGAAACTTTGTTTATGAGGCAGGTTTCAAGACGGAAATGCTCGACCGTCACCTGCGCGTGAACGGTGACGTATTCTACTCGGTCTACAAGGACATCCAGCTTTCCAGCCTGCTCAATGGACTACCCATCACCCAGAACGCCCTGGGCGGCCACAGCAAGGGCGGTGAACTGGAAATCACTGCGCAATTCGGTGGACTGGCGTTCAATCTTGGCGGTGGCTACCTAGATGCAAAATTCAGCAACTCGGGCTGCATCACCGATACCAATTCACCTGGTACAGATACAGGCTGCCCCACCGGGCTGCGCTTCGTCCCCGAGGGTCGCACGCTTCCCTTCTCGCCGGACTGGACCATCAATGGCGGCGTTCAGTACACGATTCCGGTCGGCTCGATCGACGTTACTCCTCGCGTCCAGTGGTCACACCTGGGCCAACAGTATGCAACGCCGTTCCCCAGCTACAACACGCTGGTACCTGCGCGCGACCTGTTCGATGCGCGCATCACGTTCGATCTGGGCGACAAGTACAAGCTTGAAGCCTTCGTCAACAATCTGACGGACGAAACCTATATCGCTACGCAGATCCAGAACAGTTCGAGTGCCGACGGCGGCATTATTTACGGGGCACCGCGCACGTATGGTGTTCGGCTCAAGGTCGCGTTCGGTAACTGAGAGCGGAACGCATGACGAAAGGCAGTCTTCCCTCGCATCTCCTGATGGCAGCTGCTTGCACTTTGGGCGCCGCCATGACCATCGGGGCGGCGAAACCGCCGCCCCGATGGTGGGCTCCAGGCGAGGGAAGGGTCTTTCCTTCACAACTTGATTACAAAAACGACCAGGGAACCCTCCGCCTTCTCCTGGCCGGCGGAAAGCTGAATACAAAGGGTCATCCCTTCTTCGAGGCTCTCGGCAGCAACGGACGCGCATGCGTAACCTGCCATCAGCCGGCCGACGCGATGAGCCTTTCGGCCGCGACCGCGCGTGAAAGATGGGACGCGACGGATGGGAAGGATCCGCTGTTTGCGGCCTATGATGGGTCAAACTGCCCTACCCTGCCGCAAGACAAGCGCGCTTCGCATTCGCTGCTACTCGAGCGAGGCCTTTTTCGGATTCAGCTCCCGTGGCCGGTGAAGAAATGGAACGGCAGGCCGGTCACGCCGGACTTCAAAATTGAAGTCGTACGCGATCCGACCGGCTGCAACAGTGGTCCTGTGTATGGGCCTTTGCACGGGAATATCTCGGTCTATCGCCGTCCCCGACCTGTTGCGAACATGAAATACCTGCTGGCCGTCGGGTTTCCATTCGATCCCAAGCAAGGGTTCGCCTTGCCGCGCGACCCTCGTACCGGAAAGATCTTGTCCGGCAATATCATGGCCGACAATCGTGTTGGCACGCTCCGGCTGCAGATGGAAGATGCGGGAGCAACGCATCTGCAGATGCTTTCCCGGCTCACCGAGAAGCAGATTGCCCGGATCGAGGACTTCGAGAAGCGGATATACACGGCCCAGCAGATCAGCAAAGCGGGTGGATCGCTGGATACCATGGGCGCAAAGGGCGGACCGGCGCACCTACGCAATTCCAAGCCCGGCGCCCTCGGCAGCATTGGCGAACCCGTATGGAGAGAGTTTGCCAAGTGGGAGCACATCAGTCCCGAAGACGCGAAAACCCTCACACCTGAACAACTTGCGTTTCGCCAATCCGTAGCGCGAGGAGCAAAAGTCTTTCGAGAAAAGATGTTCCTGATCAGTGACAGTTCCGGAATCAATTCACGGATTGGGTTTGGTAACCCTGTGCGGAATTCCTGCGTTTTCTGCCACAATATGAGCCAGATGGGGAATGATGTTGCCCCCGGCCAAGTGGACCTGGGAACGACGACAATGCCGTTTGCCGACCCGGCGCCCGAACTGCCGCTGTTCCGCATCACCTGCCTGAAGAAGCCGCATCCCCATTATGGCCGTGTGTTCTACACGATGGACCCGGGCTTCGGGATGACGACGGGCCGCTGTGCGGACGTCGGCAAGATCACTCTGCAATCCATGCGCGGGCTTGCTGCGCGTGCCCCCTATTTCTCGAACGGTTCTGCGAAGGACTTGCGTGCGATCGTCGACTATTACGATCGGCGATACGACATCGGATACACCGAGCAGGAAAAGCAGGATCTCGTCAACTTGATGAGCGTGTTGTGAAGAGCCTTGCATTCCTGATCGCCCTCGCCGCCCCCCTGTCCGTGCAGGCACAGGATACCGGCGCGCTTGTCCGCTTTGTCACGTGCCCGGTTTATCGAGACACGGATGCTGGTCGCAAGTCCGGATGCTGGTTGGCCCAACAACGCGAAACCGGCAAGCGCTATGATGTAAGCCTTTCACCCTACAAGCCCGACTGGAACTATGCCGTGCTCGTGGAAGGTCGCGTGTCCGATGCATCACCGGCGCCTTGCGGCGACACCGTTCTCGATCCGGTGCGCACATCGCGGCTTTATGACGTGCACTGTACCCGACACATGCTGCCTGCGGAAGGTTATCCCGGCCGTAGATACAAGCTCCATGGACGCTATATCAATCCGCTGTCCGTACCGCGCAAGGTTCCACCAGGGCCGTATAGTGACCGGACGTTCACCGCCTATTTCGAATTCGGCAACGATTTCCTCATCTATCAATATGATGACTATCTGATCGACAAGGCAACGACCTGGATCAGGGCTGCAAAGCCCAAAAAGCTGATCGTCACCGGGTTCGCCGCTACCGATCCCGTCGAGGTTTCGGGAATGACGCTCGCCGAGCCGGCCGACCTCGCCCAACAGCGCGCCGAAACGATTGCGGAAACGATGCGCCGCCTCGTTCCGGACGTCGAAGTCGAGACGCGCTGGAAAACGGGTGCAAAGGTTACAGATGACCCCGATACCGACACGATCCCCGGCCAATCGCGGCGGCGCGTGGAAATTCACGCAGTCTTCTAGGCAAGGTTCGCACTTGCGTCGGCGCACTTGGCAACGGGCAGGACACCCAGCGCCACGGACGCGATCGCTTTTTCTTTCCCGGTTGCGACGCAGGGACGAAAATTCGCGTCGAGATCTAGGCTGTGGTGACGATTTAATCATTTCAGCCAAAGCATGATGCTGGCGAGTTTGACGAATCCGAGGAAATTGGCGGCGAGCTTGTCATAGCGAGTTGCGATGCGCCGCCATTGCTTGAGCTTGGCAAAGAAACCCTCGATGCCCCAGCGCTGTTTGTAGGCGATGCGGTCATAGTGGTGCTGGTATTTGCGGTGGCGGCGGGGCGGGATGACTGGTTCGCCGCCTTGCTCGTAGATCAAGTCGTGCAAGCTGTCGGCATCGTAGGCCCGGTCGGCCAGAACCTGGCCAGCCGGGATGCCTCGGATCAGGTCGCAGGCCGGCGCCATGTCGTTCTGCTGGCCGGGACCGAGGATGAAGCGGATCGGCAAGCCGAGGGCGTCGACGACGGCGTGGACCTTGGTGCCGAACCCTCCTCTGGATCGCCCAGGAGCCTGGGCTTGAGCGCCCCCCTTTTTACCCGTGCTCCGGCAGCTTGGGCCTGAGCGCGGATCACGGTCGCATCGATCGCCAGCCACTCGATGTCAGGATCGTCGGACACCGCCTCGAAAATCCGGTCGATCACCCCTTGCTCGACCCAGCGATAATAGCGTCGCTTCGCGGTCTGATACGGCCCGAACTTCTCTGGCAGATCGCGCCAGCGCCCACCTGAACGCGCCAGCCACAGCAAGGCATCCAGAAACCGCCGTCCATCGCTGCGCGGGCCGCGCTTGCCCTTGCGCCCGCCAGGCACAAACTCGCGCAACCGCTCCCACTGATCGTCCCTGAGAACCTCGCCTTCCACACCAGCCTCCAAAAGCCAGCGTTGAATCAGAAATCTCAGCCGCCGTGAATCCCTAAAATGTCACCACAGCCTAGGTGAAAAGCGCGCCAACGTCAGGACAAGTTTGGAGGGCTAGAATTTGCTCGGCAAGGTCCATTGCCGCGTCGTGATCGAGCGGGACCGCCGCACGCGCGGCGCAATCGGAGAACTTCTCCACCAACGCGGACTCGTCAAGCGGATTTTCCGGGCTTCCCAAAGCGGTATCGCGCGAAGCGCTCATGCGGCGGCCATCCTTCAGGGCGATATGCAGTGAGCCGCCCACCCCACGCAAGCGGCCTGCCGAATTGTCCTGTCGTGCGCTGATACGGGCGGCTAGCCCCAAAACAACCGGATCGGCCAGCGAAACTGAAGAAAAATCGTCCAGCCCCACCCTACCGCGATTGAGCGCTAGCGCTACTGTGAAGGGGATGGAAAACTTCGCATCTATTGCCGTTCTGGGTGCCGCCTTGCGCGAGGCCGGTTCGACGAGCATGCGCTGCACCTCGTCTATTCCCGCTTCAACAGAGATCACGTCGGATGCGTCGAAGCCGTGTTCGCCTGTCAGCGCGAGCGCCATTTCAATGAAGGGATGAGTTCCGCGGCAACTGGGCCATGGTTTGAAAGTCAGTTCGTCGATCCAGAAGCGCCGACCAAGGCCGCCCACGAGGTCATCCCGATCGAACCGGCCATCCGCATAGAGCGCGAAGAACCCTGCCTGCCCTTCCAGCGGTTGCTCGAACCCTGCGACACCTGCAAGGGCTAGCAGCGCTGATTGCACGGCGGCCTGCGCCGGGAAAGCTTCGCGCACAGCGCGGATCACCGTGCCTGCACTATGCTTTATTTCGCCCGGCATGGTCACCTGGCAAAGGGCAAGCGAGATGGAATCACGCACCTGATCTGACGAGGCTCCGAGCAGGCTGGCCGCGCCAGCTGCAGCGCCGAGTCCGGCGAGGATCGGAGGCGGATACCAGCCTCCATCCTCCAACGGCTTTCTCAATGCGAGGCCCAGTCGGCAAGATACCTCGCACCCTGCGACCAGCGCCGTGAGGAAGCGCCTTCCGTCTAAGGGTCCATGAGACTGCGCAAGCGCCAGCAGGGCAGGAACCAGACTGGCGTTCGGATGACCGGGTGCGCGATCGAACGCATCCTCGAAATCCAGCGCGTGCGCCATGGCGCCGTTCGCTATCGCCGCCATCTGCGGCAGCGCCTTCATGCCGGTGCCGAGGATCGCGCATGGGCCATCGCTGGTTGCCAGGTCAACAAAGGGACGCACATCGGCTGACAGGCCGCTCGCACCGATCATTACGCCCGACGCGTCAAGCAACACACGCCGGGCGGCCGTGACCGTCGCCTCCGGCAAGTCATCGAACGCTAGACCGGCTACCCACTCGCTCAATTGGTCGCTGATCACGCTCACAAAGCTTGCCACCTATCTCGTTGCATCGGCCTGAAATCGCAGCATTCAGTTCGTTTCCGCCCGCGCCCGCATCGCCGAAGTGGCAATGCGCGGAGCAACAGACAGCAAAACGATCGCCGCAATCAGGATGCCCGCCCCCACAAGCTCGGCCGGTCGCGGCGCGCGCAGTCCGAAAAGGGTCGCCAGAAGAACCGATCCGCCGACCCCCGCGACAAGGCTCGCCGCACGTTCAAGCGGCACGCAGTAGGCATTCTCGCGCGGGTCGAGCAGGATGATGATCGAGATCACCGAAATGATCGTCAGGGTGAAGCCGATGAAGGCCAGTGACCAGATTGCCGGATCGCTCCATATTCTCACGAAGCCCCAGGCCAGCTCATCCGACTGCCCGCCGATGCCCGAGGCCGAAAGCAGCCCCAAAGCCACCACCGACATGGGAAGTGCGATCATCTTCTCCTCGACGAAATAGCGCCGGACCGAGGCCGGGTCACCGCTCTTGGCGATCTTGGTCATGACCGCCAACCGGATGAAATAGCCCAGCGTGTAGAGCACGACCGTGACGATCGCTATCGGCGGAAGGTTCAGCCCACCGCGATCCGTCAGCGTTATCACAAGCGCAAGCAGAACCATGGCGAGCGCGGTCCAGCTCCACCACCGCACGCGGCGACCGAACATGAAGTCCACCAACGGCGCGATGACCAGGATATCGCCGCGCATTAACAGCTGGATGAAAGGTATGCTCACCCCCTGGAAGGTGAACGACAGCGGCACCGTGAAGAGAATCAGGGCCGTGCCCATCCCCGAAAGCAGCGTGTATCGCGTCGGCACCGGTATCCGGGCACCACCGAAGTCGACCGCATGCGCATCGCGGTGCCAGCCCGACAGCCAGATGAAGGCGTAGGTCAGTACCATATTGATGATGAGCGAGGCAGGCAGCGTCTCCAGCCCGGTCAGCGCCCTGCCCAGCCCACCGTGCGGCACTGAGGTGATGTACTTGGTCACCATCACGTTGGGCAGGTAGCTCAACAGGTAGAAGACGACCCAGAGTTCAAGCGGCACGGCAAGGATCGGACTCCGCTTCATGCCACGCCCTCAATTTCGACGATATCGCCAGCGACCTTGTAAGTTGCGTTCAGCCCAGCCTCTTCGGTCACAGCGCGCATGTAATCGATCGTCTGCGCGAACTCTTCGCTGTCGGCTGCTGCGAAGCGAGGCACCGCATCGCGGTCGATATGGAGTGGGTGGAAGCCCGCGCGGATCATCTTGCCCTGTTCAATCTCGATCCGCGCGACCATGCCGAGACGCGAGGCAACCGGGAAATTGTAGAGCCCTTCGAAGTCCGGCTCCCACTCTTCGGCAAGCACGCGGATTTCGTTCCAGCTTTTCGACGCGGCGTGCGCCTCGTCCATGCGCAAGTCGGTGGCGAAGTTCGACAGCGAGTAGAAGACAGGCTTGCCGTCGATGACTTCACAACCCTTGAGAATGTGCGCGTGTCCGCCAAGGATCGCGTCCGCGCCAGCGGCGATGGCGGCACGCGCCACATCGCGCTGGTAATCGGCAATCTCTGCGCGCACGAAGTGAATTCCCCAATGCAATGACACGAAGACCAGATCGGCATTCGTTTTCGCCTTGCGGATGTCGTCTTCAAGCACAGCAAGGTCTTCGCGGTGAGGATAGGTGTGTATCCTTGCCGGCGTGCCGGGTTGATCGTGCTCGATCTGCTCGTAAACCGTGAAGGCGCGCATCGGCGCGCAACCCGGGCGGCGTTCGTCTGCCCAATAGCTGTGCGGCAGGATGCTCGAATAGGCGAGCACGGCAATGCGCGTACCGTCCCCCAACGTAAACAATGCCGGCTTGCGGGCCTCGGCAATGTTGCCGCCCGCCCCGGCTATGCGGATACCCTCGGCCTCAAGGTTGGCGCGTGTTTCAAAGAACGCTTCCGCGCCCCAGTCCATGCAGTGATTGCCGGCCATTGAAATGCAATCGAACCCTGCGCGGCCCAGCGCTGCCGCCCCATCGGGGCGAGCCAGAACCGCGTGCCTGGCCTGCGGCAGCCTGACGCCGCGTTCTGCAAAGCTCGTTTCGAGCTGGCCGAATGCAATATCGGCCGCGCACAGCGCGTCCCGCGTTGCGACGAAGCTTTCGTCGTAATCGTCGCGATCCATGGCGAGATCACCGGTTGCAAGAAACAGATGACTCACGCTGGAGCCCCGCCGGAAGGTTGTTCCAGAATATTTGCGAGGACTTGCATGGCGACGATTTCTCCCGGCACAGATTGTAATTTGCCATAGCAATGCTAGTGTTCGACGCAAGCGCTTGCAATGCCCTAGCAAAGCGCGCGAGAGAATGAAAATGTCGAGGATCGCAAAAATCTCAGCGGCGCTTTCCATCACTGCCCTCGCTGCTGTTCTTGCAGCCAGACTCGGCGCTCAGGAAGCACCTAAGCTCGACCTCGTGGCAATGCAGAAGGCTCAAGCTGCTTATGATGCGATGCCCGATACGTCCGGCGACGGACCCTACCCCGCGATCATGACAACCGATCCGTCGCTCCCCGACCACGTCATCTATCGGCCACGGGACCTCGACGGCATGGGCGACCGGAAGCTGGCGGTGCTTGCATGGGGCAATGGCGGCTGCTTCGACGATGGCGCAAGCGCCCGCCTCCACCTCGAAGAGATCGCGTCCTACGGTTACCTTGTGGTCGCCCCTGGCCAAATCCGCAGCGGTCCGTCAGCAAGGCTGCCGCACTTGCCTTTTGATGGGCCCGGACCCGATGGAAAGATGCCCGCTCCCAGGACCTCGGCCCAGGACGTGCGCGCTGGCATCGACTGGGCAATTGCCCAGAACACCAGAAGCGGCGGCTCCTATTCCGGTCGCATCGCGACACATGAAATCGCTGTGGCCGGGCACAGTTGCGGTGGCCTGCAAGCGATCGAACTGGCTGCCGACCCGCGCGTTAAGACCGTGATGATCAACAATTCAGGCGTGTTCAACGGCGGAGTGGGAGCTGTCAGTCTAACCCAAACCGCTCTCCGCTGGTCAGACGGCCCGCTGCCCGCGCCATGGCTCACCCCATGAGGTTCTGCCACTCGGCCAGGGCGGCCGAGCGGCGGATCTTATAGGTCTGTCGATCAACGAGGTGACGTTCGGAGTTGAAGTGGTTGTGGAAGGAGGCGTGAACCGAGGCGAACTTCTGTAGGCTCTTCATTTGTCAAAAGCGGAGCATTGCCCGCTCGCGTCGTCGGAAAGGCAAATGACTGTTCTCGACACGGTTGTTGGCCCAGCGACCAACCTCCTGCTTCTGTGCACAACCGAGCTCGGTCATCGCTGCCTTGTAAGAGCGCAGGCCGTCGGTAGTGATGGCCTCCGCCCTGCCGTGTCGCTTCAGCGCCTTCTTCATGAAACGCAACGCCGCAGGCTTGTCCCGCGTCCTGGTAACGTAGCTTTCCAGGACCTCGCCTTCGTGGTCGACCGCGCGCCACAAGTAGACCATCTCGCCGTTCAATTTCACGTACATCTCGTCCAGATTCCAACGCCAGTGGCGGAAGCCGCGCATCCGGTTCACTCGCTGCCGGCGAATATCGGCCGCGAACAGCGGGCCGAACCGGTTCCACCAATTCCGCACGGTTTCGTGGCAGATGTCGATCCCGCGTTCGAACAGCAGGTCTTCCACATTCCGCAGCGACAGCGGGTACCGAACATACATCATGACCACGAGGCGGATCACCTCGGGTGACGAGTTGAAATACCGGAATGGCGAGGCTGGCTTGCGGGGGCGAGGCATCGCTCTGCCCTACCCTCGCCGCCTCACCCGTCAATCGGGTGCGTTTGGCCTGACAGTGCCGGCTGAACATATAAAGATCAATAAATGAACCAAGATAGCTCGAAGATGGCTGGGCTTTGCTCTTAGACTATCTGGAAATCGGCGGTGCATTTGCTTTGACGGTGCAGCAACCAGCTTTTGCCAGCAGCCCCTGCACCTCGGCAAGGACGCGAGCTCCCAACGGACCGATCGCCTGCAGGGCTTGCGGCGTCATCGGCGCGCCGAGTTGGAAGCTCCAGCCTTCAATGGCAAACACAACAATCTTGGGCGGCGAAAGTTCAAGTGCTCGCGCCAGTGTGATCGCCTCGGTCAGCCCGAACGTATGACTGGACACCATGTCCAGGTCGCTCGGCAAGTCCTCACTACCCAGATCAATGCGATGGATCGTTCCTGGGACCGTTATCGGTGCAGCGGCATCTACGCAGACAAGAGCTTCGCAAGAGCTCAAGTCTTCGATCAGTCCAAGTACGTCGCCGGAGCACCGAATGAGCCTAGTGCCCTTCGGCAGGTAGCCTTCGAGCCGGTCTGCAACGGCGAGACCGAATCCGTCATCGCCCCGATCCCGGTTGCCTACGCACAGGACAAGCACGCCGAGGCGCGTGGCGCTCATGTCCGGTGGACCGACAGGTTCAGGAAGTGCGTCGAGCAGGAAATGCATGGATCGTAGTTGCGGATGGCCAATTCGCAGCGCGCGCGAATGATCTCGTCGGGCTCGCTCGCGAGCGGCGCCGCGACCGCGGCAAGGTCCGCCTCGATCCGCGGCTGGTTCTGCGACGTCGGTGGCACGATCCGCGCACTGACAATTGTTCCCTCTGAATTGAACTCATAACGGTGCCAGCAGATGCCGCGCGGGGCCTCGGTGCAGCCGAAGCCGACGCCTGCGCGAGGTTCGATCGGCACGGCTGGGCGGTCCGGCGGTTCGTAGTCCGCGATCAACGTCAGTGCCTCTTCACAGGCGAAGGCGATCTCCAGCGCGCGCACTACGATGCTGCGGAAGGGATTTGTGCAGGCCGTCGCGAGGCCCACCTCGCCCGCCAGCGAACGGACCGAATGCGGCAAGCGGTGGCGGTTGAGTGCATAGCGAGCGAGTGGCCCCACAAGGTAGGCGCCGCGCTGCCGGACCATCGAATGGAGCGCGGTCGAGTGTTCGACCTGACGCTCCTCGAACACGTCGTCGTAGTCGGCGATATCGATGTCGATGCCGCAGTTCGAGGTCAGCCGCCCTTGGGCAATCGGATATTCGTCGGGACAGCACATTGCGACGAACTCATAGTCCTGTTCGAACTCGGGGAAGGTAAATCCTGCAACCCAGCGCACTTGGTCGAAAGCAAGGTCTCGCGCGCGGGCCAACTCCTCGCGGATCGGAACAAGGTCCGCCTTGGTCGGCACACGATAGAAGCCTCCAGGCCGCACGTTGACCGGATGGACCTCGCGTCCACCCAGCAGCGCCATCAGCGCATTGCCCGCCTTCTTTAGCGCCAAGCCACGACGAACTGCGTCGCCGTATTTCTCGGCCATGCGAATGGCATCGGGGAAGCCGAGGAAATCGGGCGCGTGGAGCATGACCACGTGCAGCGCGTGACTGCCGATCCATTCGCCGCAATAGAGCAGGCGGCGCAGCGGGCGAAGCTGGCCGTCGACGGTGACACCGAACGCGTCCTCGACTGCCTGCGAAGCGCTCGTCTGGTAGGCGACCGGGCAGATGCCGCAGATCCGCGCGACGATGTCGGGCAGCTCGGCAAAACCCCGCCCCCGCAACAGCGCCTCGAAAAAGCGGGGCGGTTCGAAAATGCGCAGGTTCGCGGCTGTTACCTTACCCCGTTCGATAGTGAGGTCGAGCGCGCCTTCGCCTTCGACGCGCGCGAGGTTATCGACCTTGATCGTCCTAGTCGTCATGCGAACCGCTCGCTTGCCGGAATGGCTCGGCCCATGCATTGAAGGTGCGAAGCGCTCGCTCGACGTCTCGCGGGCTGGCGCCGAGATCGCGCCATTCCTTTGTGAGCGCCTGCATGTTAGGCGTTTCCATCGGTCCATAGCACCCATAGCAGCCACGCCGGTACGCCGGACAAATCGCGCCGCAGCCGGCATGGGTGACCGGGCCGAGGCAGGGCGTTCCCTGGACCATGACGCAGACGGTGCCGCGCTGCTTGCACTCAATACAGACGCTGTGCGTGGCGATCACGGGCTTCCGGTGCGCGAGGTAGGCGCTGATCACCTCCAGAAGCTGCACCTTGTTGATCGGGCAACCGTGCAGTTCGTAATCGACCGCGACATGGGCGGAAACCGGCATCGAGGTTGCAAGCGTGTCGATATATTCAGGCGAGGCGTAGACCGCCGCGACGAAGTCAGCGACGTCGGCGAAATTGCGAAGCGCCTGGATGCCGCCCGCGGTCGCGCAGGCGCCGATCGTGACGAGATGCTTCGACTGCGCGCGCACTTCCTGGATGCGCCGCGCATCGTGCAGCGTGGTGATCGAACCCTCGACCAGCGAGAGGTCGTAAGGGCCTTCGACGATCGCGCTCGACGCCTCGGGGAAGTTGGCGATTTCCACCGCCCCGGCCAGTGCCAGCAGGTCGTCCTCGCAATCGAGCAGCGAGAGTTGGCATCCGTCGCACGAGGCGAACTTCCATACCGCGAGGCGGGGGCGTTGCGGCCCGGCCATTCAGATCTCCCTCACCACGAGAACCGGCGCGATCCTGTCGAGCCGCATTACCGGGCCGTCCTTGCACACGAATGTGGGGCCGAACTGGCAATGACCGCACAGGCCGACTGCGCATTTCATGTTGCGCTCCATCGACAGGAACACCTTGTCCGCCGGAAGGCCGGCTTCCTGAAGTGCGCTCGCGGTGAAACGCATCATCACTTCGGGGCCGCAGACGAGTGCAATGGCATCATCTGCATCGAAGGCGGCACGGCGCACAAGTGATGGCACGACGCCGACATTGCCGTGCCAGTCGGTGCCGGCATGGTCGACCGTGACTTCGATGTCGATGTCGAGCCGCTGGCGCCAGTGCTCCAGTTGGGCGCGATAGAGAATGGCGTCGGGCGAGCGGCAGCCGACAAGGATGACCAGCTTGCCGTAGTGCTCGCGCCGGGCCAGCAGCGCCTCGATCGCGGGGCGAAGCGGCGCGAGGCCGAGTCCGCCGGCAACGATCACAACGTCAGAGCCTTCGGCGCTTGCGACGGGCCAGCCGGTGCCGAACGGGCCGCGCAGTCCCAGGCTCGCACCGGCCCGCAGTCCTGCAAGCGCTTCGCTCACCGCGCCGACGGTGCGGACCGTATGGACGAAGCCCGCGGCGCCGCTTGTCTCGTCGCTGATGCTGATGGCGGCCTCGCCAACGCCGAAGGCATAAAGCATGTTGAACTGACCCGGCACGAACCCGGGACGCGGGCCGGACAGAGGCTCGATCTCGAGCGTCACGACGTCGGCAAGCTCGCGCCGGACCGCCGCGACGCGATAGGGTTGCGGGACGTGCGGGTCGCGCGATCGGACCGGTGCCTCCATCGTCACGAACCGTAGACGTCGAGGATTTGCATCCGCGCCGCCTGCAGACGCTCGATCATGATGGCGAGGACGCTCTTCATCATTTCGTAGCCGAGGAAGTGGTCTTCCTCGCATTTCCCGCGAAGGCACTTCGCGTCGATGACGATCGCCCGGGTGAGTTTCATCGCGCGCGAATCGAACATCGAACGGTATGGCGGGGCGAGCCAAGATGCCCCTACGATTTCGCCTTCGCGCAGGGTCGAGATGACGATCGGGGGATGGCCGGGCGCGCTGACTTCGAGCGACACCGTGCCGTGCCGGATCAGGTAGAAATGGTCGGCCGGTTCACCTTCGCGCGTCAGGTACTCCCCAACGTCGAACCGGCAATTGCGCGAGCATCCCGCCACGAGATCGACGTGTTCGCGCCGGAAATCCGCGAAAAAGGAATGCTTGGAAAGGATTTGCGCCATGGCCTCGATGATCATGATGAGCCCGCCTCCATCGGCGTCGCCCGGATCGCGGCGGCCTCCTCGGTCAGGTCGATGCCGGTCGGGCACCAGGTTATGCATCGTCCGCAACCGACGCAGCCCGAAGTGCCGAACTGGTCGATCCAGTTCGCCAGCTTGTGCGTCATCCACTGGCGATAGCGCGACCTCGCCGAAGCGCGAACGCCGCCGCCGTGGATGAAGGAAAAGTCGAGCGTGAAGCACGAATCCCACTTGCGTATGCACTCCGCCGACTTGCCTTCGAGATCAGTGTGATCCTCCACAGTGCTGCAAAAGCACGTGGGGCACACCATCGTGCAATTGCCGCATGTCAGGCAGCGGTCTGCGACATCGGCCCAGCGGGGATGATCGAGATTGTCTTGCAGCAGGTCCTTGAGACCATCGGTTTCGAGGCTGCGTCCCATTTGTTCGGCGGCATTTTCGGAGACGGCGGCCGCCGCTGCGATATCCGATGCCGATGCCGATTCCTTGGGCAAGTAGGCAAGAATCCGGGTCCCCGCGGCGCTGCCGGTCTCGATCAGGAAGCGGTGCGCGCCGCCCCCAATCAGTTCGGTCAGTGCCAAGTCGAAACCGCCCTCGGCTCTCGGCCCGGTGCCCATCGACGCGCAAAAGCACGTGCCCCCAGCCTGTCCGCAATTGACCGCGATAAGGAACGCGCTCTTCCTCCGCGACGCGTAGCGCTCGTCGGCATGGTCGCCTTCGCATAAAACCCTGTCCTGGATCGAAACGGCGTGCAGCTCGCAGGCACGCATGCCGACAAAGGCGAACTTCTCCGAAGGAGGGGAAGGTGCAGCGCAGGTCATCGTGCCGTCGTCGCCCCTTTCTGCGCGCCATAGGGTTTCGGACGTCGGGAAGAGGAACTTCTTCCAAGAATGCGGGCTGACGTTGTAGCCGAACAAGGCGTCGTCGGATCGGCGGACGAGTGCGTAACGCCCTGCCTGCTGCCGGTCGGTCCAGCCGCGAGGCAGGTCGTCGGGCCCGGCGATATCGTCATAGACGATGGCATCGTCGCGCAGCGTAGGGCCGATGACCCGATAGCCTTCGGAGCGCAGGGCGTCGATCAGGCCATGCAGGCCCTCAACCGTGATGACGGCCGTCCCGTCATCGCAATCGGCTCTGTCCATCGTGCTCATGTCTCTGGCCTCGCTATGCGCTCAGCACTTCTGGATCGTAGTATATGCGGTCAAATCATGGCTTGGCCATGATCGTTCAGCCTTCCGCTCCCTCCGCCGCCGCGATCGAGCTGATCGTGCGCACAAAGCTGTCGGGATTGAGCGAGATCGAATCGATGCCCTCCCCGACAAGGAAGGCTGCAAAATCAGGATGATCGCTGGGCGCCTGGCCGCAGATACCGATCTTGATACTGGCCGTGTGGCACGCCGCGATCGCTTGCGATACCATCCGCTTGACCGCCTCGTCGCGCGCGTCGAACATCGGCGCCAGAAGATCGGAATCGCGGTCGATGCCGAGCGTCAGTTGAGTCAGGTCGTTCGATCCGATCGAAAAGCCGTCGAACCGCTTCGCGAATTCGTCCGCGAGGATCACGTTCGAGGGAACTTCGCACATCACATAGACCTGCAGGCCGTTTTCGCCCCGGGCGAGACCGTTTTCCGCCATGGCCGCCAGCACCTTGTCGGCCTCTCCGGGCGTACGACAGAAGGGAACCATCACGATCACGTTGTCGAAACCCAGTTCCTCGCGTACGCGCTTAAGCGCCCGGCATTCGAGCGCGAAGCCCTCGCGGTAGCGTTCGTCGTAGTACCGCGAAGCGCCCCGGAACCCGATCATCGGGTTCTCTTCCCTGGGCTCGAACGCCGAGCCGCCGATCAGGTGTGCGTACTCGTTGGTCTTGAAGTCGCTCAGACGAACGATCGCGGGATGCGGATAGTAGGGCGCCGCTAGCTTGGCTATTCCGCGTGACAACCTGTCGACAAAGTACTCCGTGGGAGAGGCGTAGTCGCTGGTCATGTCCCGGATCAGGCGCCTGTCCTCCTCGCTCACCCGCTCCGGGCAGAGCAGCGCCATGGGATGGATCTTGATGAGGTTGTTGATGATGAATTCCATGCGGGCGAGCCCCACGCCCATCGCGGGCAGGCGCCACCACTGGAACGCGGCCGAGGGGTCGGCGATGTTCACCATCACCTGCGTGCGCGTCTCTGGCAGCGTGTTGAGGTCGATCTCCTCGCTCTCGAACGCGAGCAGCCCGTCATAGACCGCGCCGGTTTCACCGCTCGCACACGATATCGTGATGTGCTGGCCGGTCCTGAGCGTCGACGTCGACTTGCCCGTGCCAACGACAGCGGGTACGCCTAGTTCGCGGCTGACGATGGCCGCGTGGCTGGTGTTGCCGCCGTGGTCAGTGACGATGCCGGCGGCGCGCTTCATCACCGGAACCCAGTCGGGATCGGTGTTGCCCGTCACCAGTATCGCCCCGTCGGGAAAGGCCTCGATCTCGGACGGGTCGCGGATCACGCAAGCCTCGCCCGAAGCGATCGCCGAGCCGATCGCCGCGCCGGTGATCAGCGGGAGCGCCTTGGCCTTCAGATGATAGGCGCGGAACCGGGTCCGGCTGCGAATGGCCTGCACCGTCTCGGGCCGCGCCTGGACGAGATAGAGCAATCCGGTTTCGCCGTCCTTGGCCCATTCGAGGTCCATGGGCCGCCCGTAATGCACTTCGACCGAAACAGCCCAGCGCGCCAGTTCGACGATCTCGTGGTCCTTGAGAACAATCTTGCGCCGCTCGGCGGGCTTGGTCTCGACCACTCGGGTGCGATTGCTGCCGCCTTCGGCGTAGAGCATCTTAATCGCCTTAGCGCCGCACACCTTCTCGATCACCGGATGCACGCCCTTGCGACCAAGCAACGGCTTGAAGACCACGTACTTGTCGGGGTCGACCATCCCCTGGACGACCGTCTCGCCCAGTCCCCAGGCCGCGCTGATCGTCACGACGTCGGGAAACCCGGTCTCGGTGTCGAGCGTGAAGGCCACGCCCGAGCCTGCAAGGTCCGAACGCACCATGTGCTGGATGCCGATGGAGAGCGCGACATCGAGATGACCGAAGCCCTTCGCCTCGCGATAGCTGATCGCCCGGTCGGTGAAGAGTGAGGCATAGCAGCGCAGGCACGCATCGAGCAGCGCACGCCCGCCGCGAACGTTGAGAAAGGTTTCCTGCTGTCCGGCGAAGCTGGCGCCGGGCAGGTCCTCGGCCGTCGCGCTACTGCGCACGGCGACCGCCACGTCCCCGACCCCGAGACGGGTGCCAAGCTTCTTGTATCCGGCGCGGATCTCGTCGGCGATGTCCTGCGGGATCGCGGCGGACAGGAACGCTTCCCTGATCGCCTTGCCCGTGTCCTGCAGGCTCGCCTTGCCGGCACGGTATCGGTCGATCCGTTCGCCGATCACGGCCTCGAGTCCGTTTACGGCGATGAAGTCGCGATAGGCCTGTGCCGTCGTCGCGAAGCCTGCCGGGACCCGCACCCCTGCCTTGCCGAGTTCGCGGACCATCTCGCCCAGCGATGCGTTCTTGCCGCCCACCGATGAGACGTCGGTGATCGCGATATCTTCGAAGAACAGGATGTTCGGCATGGGTCTCGCTCGCAGTCCGGCGGTTGCAAGTCCGAGTTTTCCGCTGGAACGGCATCGGATTTCTGCCGGTTGGGTGCGCGTAGAATTGTGCATGAAGGTTCGGTTTGCAAGCTTTGCAGCAAGCCAATGCAGCTTCCACTGCAATGTCGGGCCAGCCGCGATCCGCCGATCGGCGACGTTTCGCGATGAGCGGTGGCCGTGCTATGTAAACCTGAAACGTCCGCAGCATGGATGCCAGTGCCGTTCGCGGTGATTGGCGCGACTGGCCGGACTACAGAGCATGCACGGCAGAGCGCCCCGTTTCGAATTGAAAGACCTGCAGCGGATCATGCGGGGTCTGGCCGCTGTCGTGATGCTCGCGTTACTGGCCTCGCCTTCAAGTGGCGTGACGCAAACCCGCGGCGCGGCCGTTGTTCTGCGGCTCGACGGCGCAGTTGGTCCGGCCACCGCCGAATACGTGACGCGCGGTCTCCGCAAGGCGGCGCAGGAGGGCGCGCAGCTGGTCGTGCTGCAGATGGACACACCCGGCGGCCTCTCGACATCGATGCGCGACATCATCCGCGCGATCCTTGCATCGCCGGTTCCCGTGGCCAGTTACGTCGCGCCAAGCGGCGCGCGCGCGGCGAGCGCCGGGACGTACATCCTCTATGCCAGCCACATCGCGGCAATGGCTCCGGGCACCAACGTGGGCGCCGCGACTCCGGTGCAGATCGGCAGCAAGGGCTTCCCAGGCGGCTCCTCCTCCAGCGAAGCGAAGCAGTCGGACACCGAGGCGCGCAAGGTCACCAACGATGCGGCGGCCTATATCCGGTCGCTGGCCCAGCTGCGCCGACGCAATGTCGAATGGGCGCAAGAGGCGGTTCGCAGCGCCGCCAGCCTCCCTGCAAGCGAGGCTCTAAAGGAGCATGTCATCGACTTGGTGGCTCCTGACCTCGCCAGCCTGTTGCGCCAAGCCGACGGACGCGTCGTTTCGTTACGCGGCCGGGCCACAACGATCCATAGCGCCGGACTGGAGCTCATGCCAATTGCGCCGGGCTGGCGGACCAGGCTGCTCGCAACGATCACCGATCCCAACATCGCATTCTTGCTAATGATGGCCGGCATCTACGGCCTGTTCTTCGAGTTCTGGATTCCCGGCTCGTTTTTCCCAGGCACGCTCGGTGCGATCTGCCTGGTCGCCGGGCTGTACGGCCTCGCGGCCCTTCCGGTTAACATGGCCGGCCTAGCGCTGATCGCGCTCGGTATCGGCCTGCTGGTCGCGGAAGGGTTCATCGTGTCCCATGGGGTGCTCGGCGTAGGCGGGGTAATCGCCTTCGCATTGGGGGCCACGATCCTCGTCGATACCGACAGCCCGGCGTTTCGCATCTCGCTGTCATTGATTGCAGGGTTTTCGCTCGCGAGCCTGGCGTTCATGCTCCTGGTCGTTCGTACGGCGCTGCTCGCGCGGTCGCGAAAGGTGGTTAGCGGGCGCGAGGAAATGATCGGTTCTGACGGCACCGTCGCGGACTGGTCAGGTGGCAAGGGCCACGTCCTCGTCCACGGCGAGCGCTGGTCGGCCACCGGCCGCGGCCCGTTCGGAAAGGGCGAGGCTATCACGGTAACAGGGCTCTCCGGGTTGACGCTCGAAGTAGCGAAGGGCCCTTCAGCGCAGGAGGATTGAATGCTCACCGACCTGGTCTTCTACGTCCCGATCCTCGTCGTCGCGCTCGCGCTGCTGGCGGCGGCGATCAAGATCCTGCGCGAATATGAGCGCGGCGTCGTCTTCACGCTCGGCCGATTCACGGGTGTCAAGGGGCCCGGGCTTATCCTAATGATCCCGGTCGTGCAGCAGATGGTGCGCACGGACTTGCGCACGACCGTGCTAGACGTTCCGCCGCAGGACGTGATCTCGCACGACAATGTGTCCGTGAGAGTCAACGCGGTGATCTATTTCCGCATCATCGACCCGGAGAAAGCAATCATCCAAGTCGAGGACTACCTTGCCGCAACCAGTCAGCTTGCCCAGACAACGCTGCGCTCAGTGCTGGGAAAGCACGAACTCGACGAGATGCTTGGCGAGCGCGACAAGCTAAACAACGATATCCAGGCGATCTTGGACACTGAACTGGTCGCGTGGGGCATCAAAGTTGCCAATGTCGAGATCAAGCAAGTCGACATAACAGAAACCATGATCCGTGCGATCGGCCGTCAAGCCGAGGCCGAGCGCGAACGGCGCGCCAAGGTGATCAACGCCGAGGGCGAACAGCAGGCGGCGCAGAAGCTCTTCGAGGCCGCGGAAATCCTCGGCAAGGCTCCCGAGGCGATGCAACTGCGTTACCTCAACACGCTCAATTTCATTGCCGGCGAACGCAACTCGACGATCGTGTTTCCATTCCCGGTCGAGCTTGCCCAGTTGCTCAAACCAAAAGATCCGTCAGATTCGGGAAATTGAAGGTCATCTGCGCATGGAGATATTCCGCAGGTGTTGTCAGAGCAAACGCACTTCGTGGAGTGCAAATACACCTGGGGCCGCCATATTTGGTTCATTTTTCAATGATCGACGGTTTTCCGGAGGGGCCCGGACAGGATGCAGCGAGTTGGGCTCCCTTGCTTTATCAGGCGCATGTGCTTTGACAACACTGTGAGGCAGGTTTGCAAGGACGAGGCTTTGCTTTGCCCTACCCTACTGGGTGAATATTGGGGACAAAGCCCCCCTGCCCTCTCTCCCCCCTGCCCTCCCTCGTCGTCACACTCGTAAATTACGTGTGATCGCTCTGGCAATGCGACTGCATGCCCTGGCTAGAAGGGATTTCAATAACGGTATTGATGTTCTGGACCGGATGCAGATAGCTCGATAATCCATACACCGATGACGATGACTCGATGGCCGGGACTGATCGTAATTTCCCTGCTTGCAGGGTGTTCGACCGGCGGCGGTGCCGGTCAGGCCGAAGCACATTTGCCTCTTCATGTTGCGCAAATGGCGACGGGCGACGCTCTTGCAAGACCGTTCACCTATGATGCGCATTCACATGAAGTGGCCGTTCAAGCTACGATCGACGGTATTGCCCGAACTTTCCTCATCGATACGGGTGTCGATCCATCGGCTGTGGACCTTGCCGTTGCGAGAGATCATTCGCTCAAACAAGTTGGCGGCCACGGAGAGGTCGAAGGTGTCGGCAAAAGCACCGCGACCGCTTACCCGAGCATAATTCCGGAAATCTCGATCGGCGGCGAGCGCTACGGACCGCTCGATGTGCTTGTAATCGATATGTCCAAACTCAGCGCCGGATATGGAGCGCCGTTGGGCGGCATCCTTGGTTACAGCCTGTTCAAGGATCACGCCATTTTGATCGATTACCCGACAGGGCAGATGACGATCTTCAATGGTTCGGCTGCGCGAGAACCTTCACATTGCGCCAAGAGCTACCGGTTTCCGCTCAGGTTTCTCTCGGACGACGATCACTTGATTACCGTTCCGGGGCTCAAGATCGGCGGAACGGAGATACCCGCCTTCATTGACACCGGATCGTCCAACGGGCTGCGCATCGCCATCGACGCTCCGGCAACAGCGGATATTCGCGCTGCCCTGCCGGAAGGCCGCGAGAGCACCAGCGTCGGCGCCAGAGGTACGGCGGCACAACGACTGGCCAAATTGTCAACGCCCGTTCAACTGGGGCCGTTCACGCTGGATGACGCCGACGTGGCGATCGTCCATGGCGGTTCGATGCCAATCGGGATCGGCAACAGGTTCTTCGAGGCTCTGGGCGCAACGCTCCTAGTTGATATCCCGGCGGAGAAGGTCGGCCTTTTCGAAGGCTGCCGATAATGCAAAGCCGGCGAATACCGGGATCGCGTTCATATTCCTCAATGCCGCCGGGCCATCACTTTCCAAATGCTGGTGAATTTCACCAAGTGTTGGTGGCCACCAAAAACTCCGAGGACGCCTCTGAATCCTGAGCGGCTGGATTTCAGGCATTTCGCGGTTCTGGCACACCTCATGCGTAGTGTTGGGCATCGGCCGCCATCCCGGTGCGCCGAACCAAGATTTGCCAAGGGGAAATGAACCATGACTTCGATCCGCAACCTTTCGACCCACGTGTTCGCCGCCGCTTCAGCCTTGGCGCTGAGCCTTGTGATGTTCACCACGACAGTTTCCACGCCCTCTGCTTCGTCACCGATCCAAGTGATGAATATCGTCGCCTGAAAGTGAAGCGTCCCGGGTTTTCCGGAGGCAGTTTCATTTGAGTCATGCAACCATATCGAGGGTCTCGTTGGCTGCATAGTAGTTGGCCTCGGCTTCGGCGGGCGGGATGTGCCCGATGGGGCCGAACAGGCGGTGGTGATTGAACCAATCGACCCAGCGCAGCGTTGCCATTTCCACTGCCGACACGCTGGGCCATGATCGCTGCCGCCAGATGACTTCCGCCTTGTAGAGGCCGTTGATCGTCTCGGCCAAGGCGTTGTCGTAACTGTCGCCGACGCTGCCGACCGACGGCACGAGGTTGGCCTCGGCCAAGCGCTGGGTGTAGTTCATTGCCAGGTATTGAACGCCCCTGTCGCTGTGGTGGATCAGCCCGTCATCGGGGCCGGGCCTACGGGCATGGATTGCCTGTTCCAGAGCATCCAGCACGAAGCCGGCGGTAGCCGACGTGCTGACCTTCCAGCCCACGATGCGCCGGGCGTAGGCATCGATCACGAAGGCAACATAGACGAACCCGACCCAGGTATGGACGTAGGTGAAGTCGACCACCCACAGCGCGTTGGGCCGGCTGACGCGGAACTCCCGGTTGACCTTGTCGAGCGGGCACGGCGCCTTCGGGTTGCTGATGGTCGTGACCGTCTTCTTGCCTCGCCGGACGCCTGCCAATCCCATGATGCGCATCAGCCGTTCCACGGTGCACTTGGCGACGGCGATGCCTTCGCGGCGTAGCTGGTGCCAGACCTTGCGCGAGCCATAGAGGCCGAAGCTGTTCTCGTGGACACGCTTGATGGCATCCTTGATCTCATCGTCGCGCCGAGCGCGGGCAGGCCGCCTGCCGGGATCGGCAAGTCGAGCAGCGTGCTCGTGGTAGGAGGACGGGGCGATCGCCAGTTCTCGGCAGATCGGCTCGATACCCAGGTCCTCACGATGGGCGTGTCAGGCGAAGTGAGAAACTGCCCCCCTTCCGAATCTGAGAACTGACCCCCTCTGGGTTCGACAAGAGGAGGGACAGATGACGATAGGGACATCAGAAATCCCGGCACAGGCGATTGCTGTGCAGGGAGAAGAGATGCTTCAACCGGACGAGGTGGCCGCGATGGTGCGGTTGCATGAACTTGGCTGGGGAGCCAAGCGGCTGTCGAAGGAATTTGGCTGCGCGCGCAACACGGTGCGCCGCTACCTTCGCGCCGGGGGCGTCGTGCCGTTTGCCAAGGCACCGCGCAAGTCGGCCTTTGACGGCTTGGATGACTGGCTTCGCGAACGGTTCTTCCGGCACAACGGGAATGCCGATGTTATCCGCCAGGAGTTGGCGAGCGAGCACGGGATCGTGATCGGGCTGCGTTCTGTCGAGCTGCGGGTCCAGCCCTGGCGGCGCGAATTGAGGGCGCACAAGAAGGCGACGGTGCGCTTCGAGACTCGCCCTGGGCATCAGCTGCAGATCGACTTCGGCGACACCAGGGTCTGGATCGGCGATGAGCGGGTCAAGATCCACCTGTTCGTGGCGACGCTGGGTTACTCGCGGCGGATGCATATCCGGCCTTCGCTCCGGGAGCGGCAGGCGGACTGGTTCGAAGGGATGGAGGGCACGTTCCTGCGGTTCGGCGGCGTGCCGACCGAGGTCTTGTTCGACAATGCGCGAGCCCTGGTCGACCATCATGATGCAGCGACCCGCGAGGTTCGGTTCAATACCCGGCTCCATGCCTTCGCGCGCTACTGGGGCTTCAGTCCAAGGGCGTGCGCTCCGTATCGAGCCCGAACGAAGGGCAAGGATGAACGCGGCGTCGGCTATGTGAAGCGCAATGCCATCGCAGGCCGCCGCTTCGCGAGCTGGGGCGCGTTCGTTGCCCACCTGGATCAATGGAACCGGGAGGTTGCCGACATGCGCGTTCACGGCACCACTGGCGAACTGCCAATCGTGCGCTTTGCCGATGAGGCGAATGCCCTGCGTCCGCTCAGCGGACGCGCACCGTTCGGCCAGCTGCGCGACCTGGCCCGCAAGGTGCGCTCCGACTGCGCGATCGACCTCGACACCAACAGCTACTCGGTCCCGTGGCGTCTCGTCGGCGAGACGGTTCAGGTCGTGGTTCTGGGCGGTCGCGTCATCGTCGTCATGCCGGCGAGGTCGTGGCCGATCATGCCCAATGCGAGGGTCGCCGGCAGCGGGTTATCGAACGGGCGCATCTGGCTGGGCTCGTCGGTGCCGCGCCCGGGCGCGCGACAATGCCGCCGGCTGCGCCGCCCGCGCTGTTGCGGCCGCTCGCCGAATACGAAGCGGTTGCGGGAGGGGCATGGTGATGGCAGTCGATCACGAGACCCTCATCGCCATGCTGGACCGGCTGAAGCTGACCGCAATCCGCGATCAGCTGGATACGCTGCTCGACGAAGCCGCACGCTCGGACATGACCTTGCGCGAAGCGCTCGCGTTCCTGGTCGGACGCGAAATCGCTCGGCGCGATGAACGGCGGATCTCCATGGCGAGCAAGATCGCCCAGTTCCCCTTCGTGCGCGAACTCGACGGCTTCGAGTTCGATGCGCAGCCTTCGCTGGATCCAGGGCAAATCCGGGAACTGGCGACGTGCCGCTGGATCGCACACGGTGACACGACGCTGTTCCTGGGGCCGCCCGGGACGGGGAAAACGCACTTGGCGGTGGCGCTGGGACGTGAGGCGATCCGGCAGAACTACTCGGTCCAGTTCGTCACGGCAGCAACGCTCGTGGCCCTTCTGGCCAAAGCCCACATGGACGGGAATCTCGATAAGCAACTCACGTTGCTGAGCCGGCCGAAACTGCTGATCATTGATGAACTCGGCTACTTGCCGTTCGAAGCCGACGCGGCTCACCTGTTCTTCCAGCTGGTATCGCGCCGTTACGAGAAGGGATCGATCCTGATCACCTCAAACCGTTCGGTCGGCGAATGGGGCAGCGTGTTCGGCGATCCGGTCGTCGCAACCGCGATCCTGGATCGCCTGCTCCACCACTCCACCGTGATCACCATCCGCGGGGACAGCTACCGACTTCGCGAAAAGCGCAGATCCGGCCTTCTGCAGAAGGCCGGATCTGCGCTCGACAACACCGCAACCGCACCGCAATGACAGGGGGTCAGTTCTTCAGTTCGCCCAAGGGGTCAAATCCTCGGTTCGCTTGACAGGGCGTCAATGAACGCCATCATCATCTCTCGCGGCGGTCGAGCTCCGCCATCGCAAAATACGCCGATGCCTTGCGCAGGATCTCGTTGGCGCGGCGCAGCTCCTTGACCTCGCGCTCCAGTAGCTTGAGGCGTTCCCGGTCATTGGCTGCCTGCGCCGCTGGCCCCGCTCGTCGGCTCGCCTCCTCGCGGCACCAGCGGCGCAGCGTCTCGGTCGTGCAGCCAACCTTCCCGGCGATCGAGGTCATCGCCGCCCATTCCGATGGGTAGTCCCCTCGATGCTCATCGACCATCCGCACCGCGCGGTCGCGAAACTCGGGTGAAAACTTGTTCCTTGTAGCGTTCATCACAGCTCCTTCTCACAAATAGGAGCCTCCGGAAAACCCGGGACGCTTCAAAGCCCCCACGCTCCACTCCGTGTCGCACGCTTGGGAGCACACTCCGCGACACCGTTTGTCAGGTTGACTTAGCCATTCGTCGACGCACCATTTCGACATGGCAGAACGGTGAATAGTGCCCGCGCATGATCCGTACCATCTTCACCATTGTGGCAGCCTGCACTCCCCTTTCTGCTCACGCAGAAAATCTGGTGGTTCGCGGCGACCGCTTGTTCATTCCGGTCAATGTGAAAGGCGAACGGATCGAAGCTCTGCTCGATAGCGGCGCTGAATTGACTGTATTCGACCGAAAATTTGCCGAAAGAACACAAATCCAGGGACAATCGGAAGTCGAGGCCAGAGGAACCGGCGCCAGCACAACCACCGCCACGTTGTCGAAGAATGTGCAAGTCAGCGCACTCGGTCGGCAAATCCAAATCCCGGTTGCGGCGATCATGGATCTCTCCGATGTTGGCACACGCTTGGTTCATGGGCCTTTGCCGATGGTGCTGGGCCGCGAGGTGTTTGATGCAGGGAAGTTGTCAATCGACATCCGCAATGCGCGCATCGAATGGCTTCCCGAAAGTGCCCAAATCTATGGACGCCGCCTCGCGCTGAAGCCTG